>NZ_CP022707.1:2782500-3001897 GCF_025340265.1 Novosphingobium sp. 9
GTCGCCATGAGCCACGCGATGTTCGACGGCATGGCGCTGCTGGGCATCTGCGACAAGATCGTCCCCGGCCTCGTCATCGGCGCGCTGCGCTTCGGCCACCTGCCCGCCGTCTTCGTGCCCTCCGGCCCGATGCCCACCGGCATTTCCAACAAGGAAAAGCAGAAGACCCGCCAGCTCTACGCCGAAGGCAAGGTGGGCCGTGACGCGCTGCTCGCCAGCGAGAGCGCCAGCTATCACGCGGCAGGCACCTGCACCTTCTACGGCACCGCCAACTCCAACCAGATGATGATGGAGATGATGGGCCTGCACGTTCCCGGCTCGGCGTTCATTCCCCCCAACACGCCGCTGCGTCAGGCGCTGACGCGCGAGGCGGTGCACCGCCTGAACGCCATCACCAAGAAGAGCAACGACTACCGCCCGATGGCGCAGGTGGTCGACGAGAAGGCCATCGTCAACGCCATCGCCGGGCTGCTCGCCACCGGCGGTTCGACCAACCACGCGATCCACCTGCCCGCCATGGCGCGTGCGGCAGGCATCATCATCGACTGGGACGACTTCGCCGAACTGTCCGCCGCCGTGCCGCTGCTGGCGCGCGTCTACCCCAACGGCTCGGGCGATGTGAACCACTTCCACGCCGCGGGCGGCATGGGCTGGGTGGTGCGCGAACTGCTCGATGCAGGCCTTGCCCACCGCGACACGCTGACCATCGCCGAGGGCGGCATGGACGCCTACGCCAAGGAGCCGACCTACGCGGACGAAAAGCTCGCGTGGATCGATGCCCCCACCACCAGTGGCGACGACACGATGCTGCGCCCCGCATCCGACCCGTTCCTGCCCGAAGGCGGCATGCAGCTGGTCGGCGGCAATCTGGGCCGCGCCACTTTCAAGACCAGCGCGGTCGACAAGGAGCGCTGGACGATCGAGGCACCCTGCCGCGTGTTCGACACGCAGGAAGCCGTCTCCGCCGCGTTCAAGGCCGGTGAACTCGACAAGGACGTGGTCGTCGTCGTGCGCTTCCAGGGGCCGCGCGCCAACGGCATGCCCGAACTGCACAAGCTGACACCGCCGCTCGGCGTGCTGCAGGACCGTGGCCACAAGGTCGCGCTCGTCACCGACGGACGCATGTCCGGCGCTTCGGGCAAGGTGCCCGCCGCGATCCACGTCACTCCGGAAGCGCTGCCCAGCGCCGACGGCGTGTGGGGTCCGCTCGCCTTCCTGCGCGACGGCGACATCGTGCGCCTTTCTGCCGAGGACGGCACGCTGTCGACCACGGCGGACCTTTCGGGCCGCGAGCCTGCTCCGGCCCCCGCTTCGGGCGAAGGCATGGGCCGCGAGCTCTTCGCGATGTTCCGCAGCCATGCCAGCGGCGCCGAACAGGGCGGCTCCTCGATGCTCGCGCTGGCGGGGCTCTGACCCCATGGCGAAAGCTGAAGGCACCCCCGCCGCAAAGGGCGCGACCGAGATCGTCGCCGTCGATATCGGCGGCACGCATGCGCGCTTCGCCATCGCCACGATCGGCGCGGACGGCAGCATCACGCTGGGCGAACCCGCCACGCTCCACACCAAGGACCACGGCAGCTTCCAGCTGGCCTGGCAGGCGTTCCGCAAGATGCAGGGCGGCACCCTGCCCGATGCCGTCGCCATGTCGGTGGCGGGTCCGGTCGACGACGAGGTGATCCGCTTCACCAACAACCCCTGGATTTTGCGCCCCGCGCGCATTCAGGAGATGCTGGGTCCGACGCGCCAGACCATCGTCAACGACTTCGCCGCCGTCGCCTATGCGGTAGCCTGCGCCGGTGAGGACCAGTTCATCCACCTGACCGGCCCTGCCGACACGCCGCTGCCCGCCACCGGCACGATCACCGTGATCGGCCCCGGCACCGGCCTTGGCGTGGCGCACCTGTGGCGCGACAACGGCAGCTACCGCGTCCACGCGACCGAGGGCGGCCATGTCGACTATGCCCCGCTCGACCTGATCGAGGATTCGATCCTCGCCCGCCTGCGCAGCCGCCACACCCGCGTCTCGGCCGAGCGCGTGGTCTCCGGCCCGGCCATCGTCGATATCTACGCCACGCTCGCCGCGATGGAGAACAAGCCGATCCGCGAACAGACCGACGTCCAGATCTGGACCAACGGCCTTGCCGGAACCGACCCGCTCGCCGCTGCCGCCGTCGATCGCTTCTGCCTTGCGCTGGGTGCCGTTGCCGGGGACTGCGCACTGTCGCAGGGCGCCAGCGGCGTGGTGATCGCCGGGGGGCTCGGCTATCGCATGCGCGAAACGCTGGTCCGTTCCGGTTTCCGCGAACGCTTTACGGCCAAGGGCCGATTTGGCAGCATGATGGCCCGGCTGCCCGTCAAACTCATCACTCATCCGCAGCCCGGCCTGTTCGGCGCGGCTGCCGCCTTCGCCAGGGAGCATCTTTCGTCATGACCGCCACCACCGACACTCTGAGCCCGTCCGCCGCCGTCGAGAAGGTGATGCGGCTTGCCCCGGTGATCCCGGTGCTGGTGATCGAGGATATCGAGCATGCCCTGCCCATCGCCGAGGCGCTGGTCGCAGGCGGCCTGCCCGCTCTGGAAGTCACCCTGCGCACCGAATGCGCGATCGAGGCGATCAAAATCATGAAGCAGGTCCCCGGCGCCGTGGTCGGTGCGGGCACCGTGCTGAGCCCCGATGATCTCAAGCGTTCGATCGATGCGGGCGCCGAGTTCATCGTCTCGCCGGGCCTCACCCCGATGCTGGCCGAAGCCGCCTACAAGACCAAGATCCCGTTCCTGCCCGGCACCGCCAATGCCAGCGACGTGATGTTCGCGCTGGAATGCGGGTTCGACCGCCTGAAGTTCTTCCCCGCCATGGCTGCCGGCGGCCCGCCCGCGCTCAAGGCGATCTCGGCGCCGCTGATGGCCGCCAAGTTCTGCCCGACCGGCGGCGTCACCCCGCAGAACGCGCCCGAATGGCTGGCGCTCGACGCGGTGCTCTGCGTCGGCGGCAGCTGGATGGTCCCCAAGGGCAAGCCGGATGTTGCGAAGATCGAGGCGGACGCCCGTCTCGCAGCAGGTCTCGCCCGATGAGCGGGGGCGTCGAAGCCGCTTCCGGCGCCACCCTAGGCAGCGTCGAAGCGCTCGACGCCCGCCTTCGCGAACTGCACCGGCTGACGGCGCAGACGCCCACCTACAACCCGGTCTTCCAGCTCGGCCTCGAACTCTCACGCGAGCTGGAAGCGGGCACCATGACGCTCGACGATTTCGAGCGCCTCGTCGCCGAGATGGATTGCGAGGGCCTGCGGGCCCGCGCCGCGCGGCTCGACCGCCTGCTCGCCCCCGTCGCCCCGGACGAGAACCTCGCGCGGATCGACGCGGCGGCCACCGGCGATGACTTCACCGCCTTCGCCGCCCACTGGCAGCGCCCCGCCGCGCATGTCGTGTTCACCGGCCACCCGACCTTCCTGCTGACGCAGGCGCAGGGCGATGCCGTCACCCACGCCGCCTCCACCGGGGATCTTTCCGAAGCGTCCGTCTGCGCCGCCTCGCCCGCGCGCGACCAGATCACCCTCGATTACGAACACGCCCGCGCGATGGACGCGATGGCGCGCGGGCAGGACGCGCGCGATGCGATCACCGCCCGCCTGTTCGACATTGCCGCCGCGCGCTGGCCCAAGCGCTGGAAGGCGCTCCAGCCGATGCCGGTGCGCTTTGCCAGCTGGGTCGGCTACGACATGGACGGGCGCACCGATATCCGCTGGTCCACCTCGATCCGCTATCGTCTGGAAGAGAAAGCCCAGCGCCTCGCCCGCTATGCCGCGATGGTCACGCCGCACGCCGCCGAGATCGGCGCGCGTCTGAGCCGCGCCGCCGCCCGTGCCGACGAGATGGCCAGGCGCTTCGCCGCCGATCTCGGCTCGCCCGATGCCCTGTCCAGCGCCGCGAACACGCTGACCGCCGAGCACCCGGACAAGCTGATCAGCCTGAGCGACGTGATCGCCGATCTGGAAGCCGAAGCCCGCGCCGCCGATGGCGAAAGCGCCCGCGCGCTGCTGGTCGCCGCCGCGGCCATGCGCGCCGATGGCCTTGGCATGGGCTGGATTCACTTCCGCGTGAACGCCTCGCAGCTGCAGAACGCGATCCGTGCCCGCATCGACCCGGACGGCACGCTCGACCTTGCCAGCCAGGCCGCGCTGGTCCGCATGCGCGAGCTCTTGGCCGAAGTGAAGCCGCTGCGCTCCAACTTCGCCGCGCTGGCGATCGAGAACAGCACCGCCGTGCGCCAATTCCTGGCGATGGCGCAGATCCTTGCCCATATCGACGCCGACGCGCCGATCCGCATGCTGGTGGCCGAGTGCGAGCAGCCGACGACGGTGCTCGCCGCGCTCTATTTCGCGCGGATGTTCGGCATCGATGACAAGGTGGACGTCTCTCCCCTGTTCGAGACCGAGACCGCGCTGGAGCACGGCGGTCGCTTCCTCGATGCCGTGCTGGCCGAGCCTGCCTATCGCGACTACGCCCGCAAGCGCGGCCGCGTGGCGATCCAGACCGGTTTCTCCGACGCCGGGCGCTTCGTCGGGCAAGTCCCCGCCTCGCTCGCCATCGAGCGTCTTCAGGGCCGCCTTGCCGAGGCCATGGCCGCCAATGGCCTGACCGACGTCGCCGCGCTGATCTTCAACACCCATGGCGAATCGATGGGTCGCGGCGCGCATCCCGCCAGCCTCTCCGACCGTTTCGAATGGCCGATGTCGCCCTGGGCGCGCCGCCGCTTCGCCCGTGCCGCGATCAGGCTGGAGCCCGAAGTCTCGTTCCAGGGCGGTGACGGCTACCTGTGGTTCGGCTCGCCCGAACTCGCGCTCGCCACGCTGACGCGCATGGTCGAGATGCCGCTGTGGTCCGCCGATGTGGATGCGCCGACCGACCCGTTCTATCGCCGCACCGACATCAGCCTCGACTTCTATCGCGCGATCCGTTCTGTGCAGCATGCCCACCTTGCCAGCAGTACCTACAGCCGCGCGATCACCGCGTTCGGGCTGGGCCTGCTGAACGACACCGGCAGCCGCAAGTCGCGCCGCCAGTCGGACCTTTCCGCCGACCGTTCGATGAACCTGCGCCAGATCCGCGCGATCCCGCACAACGCGATCCTTCAGCAGCTGGGCTTCCCGGTGAACGTGATCGCCGGGATCGGCACCGCGACCGAGGGCAATCTGGAGGAGATCGCCGACCTGCTGCGCTCCAGCGAGCGCGGGCGCACGGTGATGCGTCTGGTCCGCGCCGCGAATGCGCTGGCCTCGATCAAGACGGTGGCGGCCTTCGGCGAGCTGTACAACTCCGCCTACTGGGCCAGCCGCCCCTATCGCGGCGACGAGCAGCAGATTTCGGATGGCTGCATGCGGCTGGCGGAATACCTCATCAAGGATGACCGGATGGGCGTGTTCCGTCGCCTCGGCTCGCGCCTGCGCGTCGATGCGATGAAGCTGCACAAGCTGTTCGAGCTGATCCCCGACGAGGCCCCGCTGCCCGACCGCGAGCGCACCCGGCGCAACATCGGCGCCCTGCAGGCCATCCGCCTCGCGCTGTTCCAGCACATGTTCCTGCGCACCGTCAGCGTGCCGCAGTTCAGCCGCGCCAACGACATCAGCCGCGACGACGTGCTGGAGATGGTGTTCACCCTGCGCATCGACGATGCCCTCGCCCAGATGCGCCGCGCCTTCCCGGTCCACTTCCCCTCGATCCGCGACTTCAACGTCGACGAGCCGAGCGACTACCCGGATTCGAGCGCGGGCGGATACGTCCAGATCCACCGCGACTTCATCCACCCCATCGCCCGCTGCCACGACCTCTCGCTGCGGATCACCACCGCGATCGCGAACGAATTCGGCGCGCATGGGTGAGATGGGCTTAGTCGATCTATACCGGCAATACGGGTTCTGGCGGACGGCGGCGCTGCTTGCCGGTTGCATCCTGTTCATCGCGCCCCTCGTCGCGCTTGACGGGTGGCTGTCCGGCAAGACCGGCTGGCGCGAAGCCTATGGTTTTTCCTGCCATCGCAAATGCATGTTCGAGGACATGTATTACAGCCCTCGCCTGCTGGCGCACCACACCGGCTACGAGATCGGCCTGTTCGCGCTGATCTGGTTCCTGCCTGCGGTGTTTGCGCTGAGCCTCGCCATCATCCTGCTCCGACGCCGGTTGACCTCTTCCCGCAACCGCATTCGCCCGATGGACGGCTGAGCGCACCCCGGCCCAGCCCACCCTGGCCTGACCCACCCCGTCCGGCCCCACCCCGTCCGGCTAGGTCACTGCGTTCCCAAGCCTTCCGGCCCTCCCGCAAGCGGGAGGGCAATGCTGGTTTCCCCTCCCGCTTGCGGGAGGGGAGCGAGACTTGCAGAGCCGTAGGCGAAGCTAGTCGCAGCGGGGTGGGCAATACCTGGCGGATGGCCCGCCCCGCTTCAGAACCCCTGCTGGTCCAGTTCGCGCAGGTCCAGCAGTTCGCACAGGCGCGCGCGGGCGATCACGCAGTCGCGCCAGAGCGCGGGGCTGGAGAGGTCGTCCACGGCGATCGTCTCGGGCCAGCATTCGCGCACCAGTGCTTCGATGGCGTCGATCTTCGCACTGCCTAGCAGAAAGCGCGGATCGACGTGCTCGGGATCGGCGACGACCCGCAGGCGCAGGCAGGCAGGACCGCCGCCATTGGCCATCGATTCGCGCAGGTCGTGGACGAACAGGTGCCGGATCGGCCCATTTCCGGCGACATGCGCCTCCAGCCAGTTCCAGACGGACGGCGTGCCTTTCGCCTCGCCCGGCAGCACCAGTGCCGCCTCGCCCGAAGGCAAGGTGACGAGCTGCGCGTTGAACAGGTACGACGAGACCGCATCGGCCAGGCTCACCGCGCTGGCGGGAACCTCGACGATCTCGATCTCGGGCAGCTTGGCGCGCAGTTCGGCATAGAGCCCCTCGCGGTCGGCGAAGGCCAGTTCGTGCGTGAACAGCACCCGCTCGTTGGCGACGGCGACCACATCGTTATGGAACGCGCCTGCGGCAATCGCCTCGGGCGACTGCTGGGCGAAGACCGTGCGCGCCGGGTCGAGGCCGTGGAGCCGCGCCACCGCCTCGCTCGCCTCGCGGTGCTGGCGCGCGGGGAACGGGCTGGCTGTCTCCCCCTTGGCAGCCTCGCCATAAACGAACACCTCGACACCCGGCGCCCAGTGCGCGGCGGCAAGGCGCATGTGGTTGGCCGCGCCCTCGTCTCCGAACGGGGCCGGGATCGGGGCATGGACGGCAAAATGCGCGCTATCCGCAAAGGCCAGCTGCACCTGCGCCAGCGTCTCGCGCCATTCATGGCTGCGGTGCGGCATCGTCACCAGATTGGCGACGGTCAGGTGGCAGCGCCCGTCCACCGTGTCCGGCCCCGGCGACACGGTGGCGGCATTGGCGGCCCACATCGCGGAAGCAGACATGGCATTGGCGCGCAAGGCCGGGCTGGCCTCATGCATGGTGGTGCCGAGCTGGCGCAGCCACGCCTCGTCCGGGCGGCAGTGCGGCAGGAACAGGCCCTGCACCAGCCCCCGCTCCCAATTGGCGCGCATCTTGGCGAGGCCCTGCAAGGCCGCCGCGCGCGGGGCCGAGGGCTTGCCGAAATTGCGCGCCGAGGCAAGGTTGCCAAGGCTCAGCCCGGCATAGTTGTGGCTGGGGCCGACCAGCCCGTCGAAATTGATCTCGGTAAGCATGTCCGCCCTTTCAGGCTGCCGGTTCAGGCAGAAGCATAAGTGATGGTATCGCCGATCGAGACGCCCAGCAGCGCCGCAGACTGCTCGTCAAGCGTCACGCCCTCGCCGATAAGCCCCACTTCGCCCAGCGAGGCGCGGAAATCGATCAACCGCCCGGTGGCGACGATATGCGAGGGGCTTTCCTCGGGCAGGCCCGCGATCGACACCACGGTATCGCTGCGCGCGCCCGCCAGCGTGCGGATCTGGTCGGTCTTGGCGATCATCGTCGGGCCGCCATCGAAGATATCGACGTAGTTCTGGAAGGCGAAGTTCTCCGCCTCCAGCATGCGCATCGCCGGGCGCCCGGAGTAGTGCGGCTGGCCCATCACCTGCCGCGCCCCTTCGGAGAGCAGCGCGGTGTAGATCGGGTGCTTGGGCATCAGGTCGGCGATGAACTGGTTGCCGTGCTTGGCGTTGAACTCGTCGGCATCGCGGAACGACATGTCGAAGAAGCGCCCGGCGAGCCCATCCCAGAACGGCGAGTTACCGGCATCGTCGATCGCCCCGCGCAGTTCGGCCAGCGTCGTCTCGCCAAAGCGCGATCGATGCTCGCGAATGAACAGGTAGCGGCTGCGCGCCAGCAGCTTGCCCACGCCCGCCGAGCGTTCGGTGGCGTCGAGATAGAGCCCGCCCACCTCGCTCGCGCCGTCAAGATCGGTGCACAGTGTCAGCATCTCGGCGCGGAAGGTGCGGTCCAGCTCGCGCGAGTGCTGGGTAATCCGGCCGATGCGATAGGAGTAGAACGGGAACTCGGTGCCGACCTGCGAAAAGGCCTGACAGGTGCCGCGCACCTTGCCGGTGGCGGTATCCTCCAGAATGAACACGAACAGGTCGTTGGCGATCTCCTCGCTGTCGCGCGCGAAGCACTTCGCGGTGCGCTTCAGCTTGGCTTCCAGCGTCGGACGGTCGGGCGGCAGGTTGGTGAAACCGCCGCCGGTGCCCTTGGCCATGCGGTAGAGGGCATCGAGATCGGTCTCGCGGGCGGTGCGCAGAAGAAATGTCATGGGGCCACACCATGGCGGTCGAGCCGGTACATCACAAGCGCCGTCAGCGCCGCGCGCGCTTCCAGCAAGGAGGCGATCAGGAATTCGTCGGGCGAATGGATCGCGCCGCCCAAGGCGCCCATCGTGTCGAGCACCGGCACCCCGCAGGCCGCGATGTTGTTGCCGTCGCACACCCCGCCGGTATCCTGCCAGCGCATCGGCTGGCCAAGGTCCGCCGCCGCCTGACTGACGAGGCCATAGAGCGCCTCGGTCTTCGCGCCAACCGGCTTGGGCGGGCGCGAGACGCCGCCGTGGACATGGATATGCACATCGTGCTGCGCCGAGACCGCCGCGATCAGCGCGGCGACTTCGGCCTGCGCCGTCTCGGCAAGCTCAGGCGTGCGGGGGCGCATGTTGAAGTGCAGGATCGCAAGGTCGGGCACGGTGTTGTTCGGCCCGCCGCCCTCGATCCGCGCCGGATTCACCGTCAGCCCCTCGCGCACCAGCGCGGCCAGCCGCAGCGCGAGGTCGGACGCGGCGAGCACCGCATTGCGCCCCTCCTGCGGGTTGCGCCCGGCATGGGCGGAGCGACCGTGGATGACGAGCGCATAGTTGCCCGAACCCGGCCTGGCCCGCGCCATCGAGCCATCGGGCAGCGCCGGTTCATAAGTCAGCGCCGCCAGCTTGCCTTGCGCCAGCTGCGCGATCAGTGCGGCGGAGGACAGCGATCCGGTCTCCTCGTCGCTGTTGATCAGCACGTCGTAGCCGAGTGTCGTCTCCCCTGCCTGCTCGTAGGCCAGCAGCCCTGCCAGCATCACGGCAAGGCCGCCTTTCATGTCGGCGGTGCCGGGGCCGTGGAGCGTATCCTCGTCCAGCCAGTCGCAGGTCTGGAACGGGTGCGCCTCGGGGTAGACGGTGTCCATGTGCCCGGTCAGGATCACGCGCCGCGCCGCTTCGGGGCGCACCGAGAGCACCAGATGGCGGCCATGCATGACGCTGCGCGCAATCCCTTGCGCATCGACCTTCTCGACCGGCGCGGGTTCGACCAGCCGCACCTCGCCGGGAAGCTGCGCGAAGGCCTCGCTCAGCAGGTCCGCCATGCGCGCCAGACCGGCAAGGTTCGCCGTGCCCGAGTTCACCGCCGCCCAGTCGAGCGTGTGCCGCAGGATCGGCGCGCGCGCGATCGGGGCGATCAGCGCCTGTTCGGCGCCCGACAGTCCGCTCATGCCGGAACGACGTCGGTCAGCTTGCCCGCCAATGCAGCCGCGTTACCGGAGACACCCGCCGCCTCGAAGCTCGCCATCGGCCAGGCGCAGTAGTCGGCGGCGTAGAAGGCGCTGGGGCGGTGGTTGCCGCTGTCGCCAAGGCCGCCGAACGGCATCGATCCTGCCGCGCCGGTGGTCGGGCGGTTGCGGTTGACCACGCCTGCGCGGCATTCGATCGTGAAGCGCTGCCACAGTGCATCGTCGGCGCTGACCAGCCCGGCTGACAGGCCGAAGCGCGTATCGTTGGCGGCGGCGATGGCGGCATCGAAATCGGCGACGCGGCGCACTTGCAGCACCGGCGCGAAGATTTCCTCGTCGGGCACATCCACGCCGGTCACGTCGAGGATGGCGGGCGTCACGAAAGCGCCGCTGCGCCCGGCGATCCGCTCGAACGGGCGCAGGACTTTCGCACCCAGATCGACCAGCGCCGTCACTTGCGCGCGGGCACCATCGGCGGCGGCCTCGGAAATCAGCGGGCCGATATAGGGCTCGGGCGTCTCGTTCCACGCGCCGATGCGCAGGCGTCCCGCCATGGCATCGACCGTCGCGATCAGGTCATCGGCAAAGGCGTTGTCGGGCACGATCAGGCGCCGCGCGCACGAACAGCGCTGGCCGGTGGTGACGAAGGCCGACTGGACGACCACCGAAGCAGCCTCTTCCAGATCGTCGGCATCCCAGACCACCAGCGGGTTGTTGCCGCCCAGTTCCAGCGCGAGGACGACATGCGGGCGATCCGCGAAGAGGCGGCGGAAAAACGCGCCCGCGCCCGCCGATCCGGTGAACAGCAACCCGTCGATCGCACCGCCGACCAGTGCCTCACCGGTCGTCCGCCCACCCTGCAGGATCGTGAAGACGCCTTCGGGAAGCCCCGCCTCGGCCCAGCATTCGGCCATCAGCGCGCCGGTGGCAGGCGTCATTTCCGAAGGCTTGAACACCACCGTATTGCCTGCCAGCAGCGCGGGCACGATGTGGCCGTTGGGCAGGTGTCCGGGGAAGTTGAACGGCCCCAGCACCGCCATCACGCCATGCGGGCGATGGCGCAGCACCGCCTCGCCGAAGGGCTGGGCGACGTGCTTTTCTCCGGCCCGCTCGGCCTGCGCGGCGATCGAGATCGCCACCTTGCCGATCATCGCGCCGACTTCGGCGCGGCCTTCCCACAAGGGCTTGCCGGTCTCTTTCGAGATCGTCTCGGCCAGCCTTTCACGGTGAGCCTCCAGCACTTGCGCATAGCGCTGCACCAGCGCCACGCGTTCGCCAAGCGGCATGGCCGCCCAGCGGGGAAAGCCTTCGCGCGCACGGGCAAGGGCTGCGTGAACTTCATCCGCCGAGGCTTCCGGCCCCTCCCAGACGAGATCGCCGCTGGCCGGGTCGAACGAACGGATCATGCACTCTTCTCCTGATGGGCGCTGCCCATATTGTCGCGCGTCATCGCGAAAATGCCGGTGGCGTTGCCGCTGTCGAAGCGCAGGTCCAGCCCGCCGGTTTCCGGGTCAGGATCGCGGCTGATGAATTCGTAGAACGAGCCCGGCACCTCGCGGGCGATCTCCGCGCCCGTCGCATCACGGAACGGGCGGGTCACGCGGTCGGCGAGGAACGCGGTCTGGCGGACCCGGCCCGAGGCCGAGACCTCGACCGAAGGCTTCATCGCAAAGCCCTGTTCGCGCAAGGATTCCGCCAGTGCCTCGACATGGGGAACGCGGGTGGTCGCATGGTTGAAGGCATTGCCCTCCGTGGCGATCCAGCCACCCTCGCGACTGTGCGCCAGCAGCGTCTCGTAATCGGCAAGCGCGGGCGCGGGGTGTTGGCGATCGAAGGCCGAGAGCACCGCGCGAAGGATCGTCACGCCGTCCTCCAGCGAGCAGGCGCCGTCCGCCGCCAGGCGGTCAAGCGCAGCCCAGGCGGCCGCGTCAATCGGGTCGCGCGAGGTGCCGAAGATCGCCTCGGCGGCACCCTGTGCCTCGGGGGCCAACTGGTCGATGTGCAGTTCGGACACGAAGAACTGCGGGATCGCCTCGGGAAAATCGACCTGCGCATAGGCGCGCCCGGTCATCTTCAGCGCAGGCAACGGATAGAGCCCGGAGACCTGATAGCCCAGCGGCGCCAGCAACCGCGCCATGCCTTCGCAGCCTGAGGGCAGCGCCCCGCTCGGCCCGTCGATGGTGCGCAGCGCCCCGTGGTCGGACACGATCCGCTCGCCCTTTTGGCGCACACCGTCGACATAGCGGGCAGCAGAGGGCACGCGCTCCAGCAGGTCCATGAACAGCGCGGCATTCAGCGCCCATGCCAACTGCGCGCGCGACGGTTTGCCCTCGCTATTCCTTGCCAGCGCCGGATCGAGTTCCAGCGTTTCGAGCACAAATTGCGTCGATTTTTCGCCGATTACCGGCTCCAGCAGCGCTGCGATCAGGGCGGCCATGGGATAATCCTCGCTATATCTTTATTGCGTTACCGGGAAACATAAGCCCCGATCTCGGGCAAGTCCATGCCTGTAGCCCTACCATCTGTGCCCGCCTGACCTGACAGAGAAAGACAGAGAGGGGGTAGAGACGGACCGAATACCCCTCAGCGCGCCTCGATCAACCGGTCGGCGCCCTCATCGTCTAGCTTCAATACGCCGCGTCGCACCTGATCGCGCTCCATGCTTTCGAACAGCGCCTTGAAATTGCCCTCGCCAAAGCCATCGTCACCCTGCCGCTCGATGAACTCGAAGAACACCGGGCCGACCTGCGCCTCGGCGAAGATCTGGAGCAGCAGGCATGGCGCCTCGCCGGTCGTCGTCCCGTCGAGCAGGATGCCGCGCGCGCGAAGTTCGTCCACCGGCTGGCCGTGCCCCGGCAGGCGTTCGGCCAGCATCTCGTAGTAGGTTGCGGGCGGCGCGGTCATGAACGGCACGCCCAGTGCTTTCAGCGCATCCCATGTGGCGACAAGATCGTCAGAGATCAGCGCGATATGCTGGATGCCCTCGCCGTTGAAGGCGCGCAGAAACTCGTCGATCTGGCCTTTTCCAGCTTCACCCTCTTCGTTGAGCGGGATGCGGATCTTGCCGTCGGGCGCGGTCAACGCCTTGCTGGTGAGGCCGGTATATTCGCCCTTTATGTCGAAATAGCGGATCTCACGGAAGTTGAAGAGCCGTTCGTAGTAGTCCGCCCAATAGGCCATGCGCCCGCGATGGGCGTTGTGGGTCAGGTGATCGATCAGCTTAAGCCCCGCGCCGACGGGATGACGGTCGACGCCGGGGAGGTACTCGAAATCGATGTCGTAGATCGACAGCGCTCCGTCTCCATCCCGTTCATAGCGATCAACCAGATAGAGGATCGCATTGCCAACGCCGCGAATGCCGGGCAGGCGCAGTTCCATCGGCCCGGTGGCGACCTCCACCGGCTCGGCATCGCGGGCGAGCAGTTCGGCATAGGCAGCGGCGGCATCCTTCACCCGGAACCCCATGCCGCAGGCCGAAGGGCCATGCTCGCGCGCGAAGAACCAGGCGGGCGAACGCGGCTCGTAATTGGTGACGAAATTGATCCCGCCCTGCCGCCACAGCTCGACCTGCTTGGAGCGATGGCGCGCGACGAGCGTAAAGCCCATTGCCGCGAACACTGGCTCGAGCACGCCTTTCTCGGGCGCGGAAAACTCGACGAATTCGAATCCGTCGAGGCCGATGGGATTGGCGAAAAGGTCAGTCATGGGTTTGGCTCTCCGGCAAGGGTGAAAGGTGTTTCGCCGGGCAGCAAGGCCCCCGGCTCGACCGGGGGCGCGTGTCGCCCCTCGGCATAGAGCGGCGATAGATCCAGCGCGGACAGTTGGGCGATCAGCTGCTCCAAACTGTCGAGCACGAAGTAGGTCTGCTGGAACGTATCGATGCGATAGCCGGTGCGCTGCACGCGCGCCGGATCGAACGGCAGGCGCAGCACCGCGCTGTCCTCCACCGAGAAGCGCGTCTCGCCCGCCGAGGACAGGATGCCCGCCCCGAACGCCTTGAGGGCGCGCCCGTTTGCACCTTCCTCGCAGATCAGCCCGAACTCGATGGTGTACCAGTAAAGCCGCGCCAGCATGTCGAGCGCGCCCATCGCCATCGCCTTTGCGCCCGCGCGGCCATAAAGTTCGAGGAAGTCGGCAACGGCGGGATCCAGCAGCATCGGCACATGACCGAAGAAATCGTGGAACACGTCCGGCTCGACCAGATAGTCCAGCTCATGTTCCTCGCGCAGCCAGCGCGTCACTGGAAAGCGACGGTGCGCAAGATGCTCGAAGAACACTGCATCGGGGATGAAACCCGGCACCGCGACCAGCTGCCAGCCAGTCGCCGTCGCAATCACGCGGTTGGCCTCGTCGAAGCGGGGGATGCCGTTGGCACAGTCAAGCCGCGCCAGACCCTCGCGGAACGATCGCGCGGCGTGGGTGGCGGCGAGTGCGGACTGGCGCGCATAAAGGTGGCGCCAGCGATCGTGCATCGCCGGAGTGTAAGTGTGCCAGTCCTGCGCGAGGGTGTAATCCTCGCGCGCGCCTTCGTACTCTCCCCGAAGGCCGCTGGCGCTCGTTGACGGCTGCGGCATCTTCATAGCTCGACGATAGCACCACGGCCGCAGCGAATCCGTGTGAATTGCTGACCCCGCACCGATCCGCTAGAGTGGATTCCACCAAGAACCCCCGCAAAGGGAGAGGAACCATGCCGCTCGATGCGTTCGACCGTGCAATCATCGACGCGCTTCAGGAAGATGCTCGCATGCCGGTGGCGCAGATTGCCGAACGGGTGTCCCTATCGGCCACCCCGGTCAGCCGCCGCATCCACCATCTGGAAGAGGACGGCACGATCCAAGGCTACATCCCGGTGATCGACCCGCGCCGGATCGGGCTGGAACTCGACGCCTATGTGCTGATCAACCTGGAAGCCCATTCGGACGAAAGCATCCGCCGTTTCGAAAGCGCAATCGACGCGCATCCCTACGTCATCGCCTGTCACGCGGTGACGGGCGAGATGGACTACCTTGTCCACGTCGTCGCTCGCGATGTCGAACATCTCTCGCAGATCACTCTCAAGACACTCGTGCGCATCCCCGGCGTACGCGATGTCCAGTCGCTGATTGTGCTGGAAACGGTGAAACGCGCGCGAGCCTTGCCGCTGGAGTAAGAGCGCCTGCCGCCGCGACAGGCATAAACGGCTGGTCCGTAAACGCCCCATTGTGGACATATCCCCTCTCCTCTTGAGGGGAGAGGTACGCAGGCTTGGCTGCTTGCTGCCTAGCCGTAGTTGAGAGGGGTTTATACCGCGCGCTCCCCTCTCATAACCCTCTCCCTTGAAAGGGAGAGGGTTATGATCGCTAACCATCCCTTGCCCTTCAGAAGGGCAAGGCACCGGAGACCATCAGGCCATCCGAACCGCGAACAGGCGGAACAAAGCTTTGCCGCGATGCTTGCACCTGCATCCCCTTGCAGGCAGGAGCGTCGTCCTGCCTCCCTCTCGCCGCAACAAGGCTGCTGCCAGACCCGATGATCGCCCTGCTCACCCGATCCGCCCCGCTGCGCTGGTGCGTGCTGATCGCGCTCTCTGCGCTGCTCGCAGGCGGAATGGACCTGATCGGCATTCCCGCCGGGCTGATGATGGGGCCGATGGTCGCCTCGATCCTGTTCGCGGTGAACGGGGTCGAGATCAAGGTGCCCAAAGCCCCTTCGTCGCCTCGCAGGCGGTGATCGGCTGCCTGATCGCCTCCTCGCTGGGGCAGAGATCGTGCCGCAGATGGCTAGGAACGGCGCGCTGTTCGTCGGCGCGGCGCTGGCGACGCTGGCAGTCGCGTTCGGAACCGGCGTGGTGCTCGCCCGAATGCGCGTGCTGCCGGGAGCGGTCGCCGTCTGGGGCTCGGCGCCGGGACTTGCCACCGCGATGGTGCTGATGGCGCGCGACAGCGGCGCGGACTACCGCCTCGTCGCCTTCATGACGTACCTGCGCATGCTGATGGTCGCCATCGGCGCGACCGTGCTCTCGCTGGTGCTGGGCGCGCATGGCGGCGGCACCGCGCCTGCGCCCGCCCCCGTGCACGACCCGTGGTTCTGGCCGATCGACCTCCACGGCGCGCTCGCCTCGGTCGGCGTGTGCGTTGTCGGCGCGTTCCTCGGACGGCTGGTACGCCTGCCCGCCGGAGACCTGCTCGGCCCGCTGATCCTGGGCACCGTGCTCAATATCGCCGGGCTGATCCCGCACCTCGCGCTGCCGCAAATCGTGCTGGCGGCGGCCTACATGATCGTTGGCTGGGGCATCGGCGCCCGCTTCACCCCGCAGACCATCCAGCAGGCCCGCGCGGCGCTGCTGCCCGTCGCGATCTCGGTACTGGCGATGATCTCGGGCTGCTTCTGCCTTGGCCTTGCGCTCCACTGGGCGACCGGGGTGGACATCCCCACCGCCTACCTCGCCACCAGCCCCGGCGGCATGGCCGCCATCGCCGTGATCGCCGCCAGCTCGCCGGTAAACGTCGCCTTCGTGCTGACGCTCCAGACCGTGCGGATGGCCGCGATCCTGCTGTTCGGCCCGGCGATCGCGCGCGCGGTGGCGAAGCGGTTCGCGTGAGGGTTTTGAGGTAGGGAAGAAGGGGAAGGATAACGCAGGGGAGCAGAGCCCCCCTGCACCCCCGTTACGTCTCCCGACGCAAGGCTTGATGCGTGGCGAGCGCTTCGCGCTTTATCGCTAAGCTTTTACTTTCGTCATCCCCGCGCAGGCGGGGATCCAGTCCGACGCTGCGTAAGGAAGCTGGATCCCCGCCTTCGCGGGGATGACGAAATGAAGGAGCGGTGGCGTCAAAGGGGGCATGGGCGGCAGGACACAAAGCCTGCCCCACAAACCAAAGGCAGCGCCGGAAGACGTTCCGGGGGTGCAGGGGGCAAGGCCCCCTGCCGATATCCCTTAACCCCCTGAACCCCCGACCCCGACCTTCACCGCGCCAGCACGTTGCGCGCCTGGCTGGCGATCTGGGCCAGCATTGCGGGCGTGATCGGCAGCGCGGTTTCGGCGCGGGCGACCATCGCGCGGAACGCCCGCAGCGCGATCGTGTGCTCGGTACACCATGCATCCACTGCCGCCACCGGCTCGAAGTGGTGGCGCTTGAGCAGCTTGCCGGAGGGTGCGGCGGCGGCCAGCCCGCGCAGGAAGTCGAAGCGCATCTGCTGGAAATCGCGTGCGAGACCGGCGACGAGCAGGCGCTCCCACGGATCGGACGGGGCCATGATCGCCGCGGTCGACTGCGCCCAGTCGAGGCCGAGCGCGGCGCCGATGCGGGTGAAGCCATCGGCCAGACTGCGCGGCTCGTGCCCGGTCTGCGCGGAGAGATCGGCGATGCCCACCGCGCCGTCGAGGTCGTAGACATGCGTGACCATACCCGCCACGTCCTCGGGCGCGCCCAGCGCGACGAGATCGGCGTGGAGGCGGCGCGAGTGCGCGGCGGCGGCCTCGCCCAGCAGGTCGTGCGTGTTCTTCGCCAGTGCCGAGACGCCCTTGGTCAGACGCTCGATCAGATCGCCCGGCGCGGTGCGTCCGGCACCTGCGCGCAGGAGGTCCGCCATCTGCCCGCGCACGGCGACCGCCAGCTTGTCGAACAGGGCGATGCGCGTCGGCTCGCGCATGTCCGCCGTCTCCAGCATGCGCCAGATGGCAGACAGGCCATAGAGCCGGTCCGCCACGGCGAAGGCGGCGGCGACTTGCGCAAGGCTGGCGCCTTCTTCCTCGGCCAGTTCGAAGGGATGGACGATGCCGAGGCGGTTGACGATGCGGTTCGCCAGTTTGGTCGCGACGATCTCCCCGGCAAGGCGATGCCCCTTGATGAAGCGGGCGAACTTGTCCTGCATCGGCTGCGGGAAGGCGCCGAACAGCAGGTCCGACAGCGCCGGATCGGTGGCGAGCGCGCTGTGCTCGATGGCATCCTGCAGCACCAGCTTGCCGCTGGAGAGCAGCACCGCCAGCTCGGGCCGGGTCAGCCCCTGCCCGTCGAGCGCACGGCGGGTGAGTACCTCGTTCTCGGCAAGGCCTTCGGTGCGGCGATCCAGATGCCCGCCTTCCTCCAGCGTCTCGATCAGGCGCAGCAGCGAGGCGGTGGCCGCCGCCCCGCCGCGCTCGGCGATGGACAGCGCCATGGCCTGAAGGCGGTTGTCCTCCAGCACGATGTGCGCGACCTCGTCGGTCATCTCGGCCAGCAGCACGTTGCGCTTGGCCAGCGGCAGCTTGCCCGCGCGGCCCGCCGCGGCGAGCGCGATCTTGATGTTCACCTCGTTGTCCGAGCAGTCGACGCCTGCCGAATTGTCGATGAAGTCGGCGTTGATGCGGCCACCCTTCAGCGCAAATTCGATGCGCGCGGCCTGCGTGATGCCAAGGTTCGCGCCCTCGCCGATCACTTTGGCACGCACTTCGTTGGCGCTGACGCGAAGGCCGTCGTTGGCGGGATCGCCCACGGTCGCGTTGTTTTCGGTGGAGGCCTTCACATACGTCCCGATGCCGCCGAACCACAGCAGGTCCACCGGCGCCCACAGGATCGCCGAGATCAGCGATTCCGGGTCCACTTCGGCCACATCGAAGCCCAGCACCTTGCGCATTTCGGGGCTGAGCGGGATCGACTTCATCGAGCGCGGGAACACCCCGCCGCCGGGCGAGATCAGCCCCTTGTCATAATCGTCCCAGCTCGAATGCGGCAGCGCGAACATGCGCGCGCGCTCGGCCCAGCTCTTCGCCGCGTCGGGGTCGGGATCGAGGAAGATGTGGCGGTGATCGAAGGCGGCGACCAGCTTGATCGACTTCGAGAGCAGCATGCCGTTGCCGAACACGTCGCCCGACATGTCGCCGCAACCCGCCACGCGCACCGGCTCGGACTGCACGTCCACGCCCATTTCGAGGAAGTGACGCTGCACCGAGAGCCATGCGCCCTTGGCGGTGATGCCCATCGCCTTGTGGTCATAGCCGTTCGAGCCGCCGCTGGCGAAGGCATCGTCGAGCCAGAACGAACGCTCTGCCGCAATGGCATTGGCGACGTCGGAGAACTTGGCCGTGCCCTTGTCCGCCGCCACCACGAAGTACGGGTCCTCGCCGTCGGTCACGGTCACGCCTGCCGGGTGGACCACCTTGTCGCCGACGATATTGTCGGTGATCGAGAGCAGCGTGTCGATGAACACCTCGTAGCTGCCCTGCCCTTCTGCGGCCCAGCCCGCGCGGTCCACCGCAGGATCGGGCAACTGCTTGGGATAGAAGCCGCCCTTGGCGCCGGTCGGCACGATCACCGCGTTCTTGACGCGCTGGGCCTTCATCAGGCCAAGAATCTCGGTGCGGAAATCGTCGCGACGGTCTGACCAGCGCAGGCCCCCGCGCGCGACCGGCCCGGCGCGCAGGTGAATGCCTTCGACCCGCTGCGAATAGACGAAGATCTCGCGCCAGGGCAGCGGCTTGGGCAGGCCCGGAACTTTCGCGCTGTCGAACTTGAACGCGAGCGCGATCTGGCCCGCAGGCGCAAAGGCATTGGTGCGCAGCATCGCCTCCACCACCGCGCGGTAGGCGCGCAGCAGACGGTCGGCATTGATCGAGCTGACGGCGGCAAGGCCGGTGCGGATCGCCTCGTCGGCCTCGGCATGGGCGGCCTCGCGGTCGCCTGCAAACTCCGGGTCATGCGCGGCGACGAACAGCTGGAGCACCCCTTGCGTGACCGCAGGCGCGCCGAGAAGCGCGTCGACCACGGTGGGAATGCCGTAATGCGTGCCCGCCTGCCGCAAGTAGCGATACCAGGCGCGCAGCCAGTGAATTTCGCGCCCCGTCAGGCCAAGGCCGGGGACGAGGCGGTTGAAGGCGTCGTTCTCGCCCTCGCCGTTGAGCACACCCGCCAGCGCCGTCTCGATCAGGGTCGCGCGATCCAGCGCACCGTCGAGGGACTGACCACCCATCCCTTCGAGCACGAAATCGTGGATCGTCGCGGTGCGGCCCGCCTCAAGCCGGGTCGGCACTTCGGCCAGCACCCGGAAACCGAAGTTCTCCAGTGCGGGCACGGCGTCGGACAGCGGCAAACCGCCGCCGATCTGGTAGACTTTCAGGCGCAGGCGTCCTGCGGCATCGTCGGCATGGCGATAGAGCCGCACGCCGCGCTGGAGCGCCGGGGCATCGGGATCGACGTCCAGCTCGCCCGCCCCTTCCGTGGCGAGCAGGCGGCGCAGCTGGATCATGTCGGTCGCCGCCTCGGCGGCGCCGTAATCGCTGCGATAGCCGATCGGGAAGGCATCGGCATAACGCGCGGCGATGGCGGCGGCCCGCAAGGTCTCGCCCTGCTGCACCAGCGCCGCCTCAACCGCCTCGGGCCAGCCGCGCAGCATGACCTGCAACTGATGGTCGAGCGCGTCCTCATCCAGATCGCGCGAACCCTCGCGGATATCAAGCGTGTAGCGCAGCATCGCCAGCGTACCGCCATCGACCTGCAGGCTCCAGTCGAGCGTCGGCGCATCGGCGGCCTGTTCGACCATCGCCTGAATGCGCTGGCGCATCTGCGTGGAGAGCAGGTCGCGCGGCAGCCACACGAAGGCGAAGAGGTGGCGCGAGAGCGGGCTCTGCGTCACCAGCAGGCGCGGGCGCGGGCGATCGACCAGCGCGCTCATCGTCGTCGCCAGTCGCTCCACATCGTCGCCCGGCAGGCCGAGCACCAGATCGTGCGGCAGGCTGGTGAGCGCGTGGGCCAGCGCCTTGCCGCTGTGGCCGTGCGGGTCCAGCCCCAGCCGGGCGCCGATGGCCGCCAGTTGCGCGCGCAGGCGCGGCACCCGGTCGGGCGTGGCGCTGAGCGCGGCGCTCGTCCAGATCCCGGCATGGACCGACAGCGCGACCAGCTTGCCCTTCTCGACGACGGGGACGAGGAACAGGTCCAGCGGCACACGGCGATGCACGCGCGAGATGCGGTTGGCCTTGACCACCAGCGGCGCGGCGACCTCGCCCGCCGCCAGTCGTGCGTCGAACACCTCGAAGGCGCGGGCATAGCTGGCGTCGGATAGCAGCGAGCGATCCTCGCGACGGCAGATGCCCAGCGCATCGGCATGGCTTTCGTCCCGCCGGCGGGTGACATGGCCGACTTGCGTGAGCATGCCGCCTGCAAACCAGCGCAGCAGGTCCGCGCCTTCGGGATCGGCAACCGTTTCGGCATCGGCCTTCATCGCCGCGACCATCTGCGGCCAGTCGCTCACCGCCGCGCGCACATCGGCGAGCGTCTCTTCGAGCGATTTGAGCAGATCCTGCCGGTGGCGGGCATCGACACGCTCGCACTCGATGTAGATCATCGATTCGCGCGTGCCCTGATCGGCGGCGGCGCACAGGGTTTCGAGCGCGCCCTTCTTGTCGCGCGTCACGGTGACGACCGGGTGCGCGAGGTGATCGACCACCAGCCCCGCTTCGGCGAGCGCGGCGGCGACCGAGTCGACCAGGAACGGCATATCGTCGTTGACGATGGCAAGGCGCAGGATGCGGCGCTCGTCCTCGGCACCGGCGCTCGCCAGTTCGATGGCGGGCGTCGCGGCCTTGCGCGTGGTCGCGACGGTCAGCAGGAAGCGCGCGGCCTCGTCCGCCCAGCCGGGCGACACCGGCGCATCGCCGGGCATCAGCGAATCGCGGATCGCGGCGGCCAGCGCAGCCGTCAGCGCGGGCTCAGGCCCTTCGGCACCCTTGGCTTTCGAGGAGGTCTTGGGGGCAGTTGCAGTCTTCTCGCCGGCACTCATGCTTCTCTCCGCAGCTTCGGCCGCTCCCCGCGAAGGGAGCGGGCGGACACGGCAGCGAAGACCGCCTGTGGGAAGCTGGCGGGTCGCAGGGCGTGTCCGGACCGCCAAGTCCTAACCCAGCGACCCGCGCTCGAAAAGCAACAAAATTACAACTGCGTGAAATGCAATCGGGAGAGGGACGAAGGCCTCAGGCCAAAGCCTTAGCCCAGCGCGCGCTCGGCGACGACCAGCGCCCCGGTCGGCCCGGCATCGTTGCCCAGCAGCGGCGGGACGACGAGCGCCTCCAGCGTTGCCGGGTCACAATCGCGCAGATAATCGCCCAGCAGCGCGGGCACGCGCGTGATCGCGGCGGGCAGCAGGTGCGGCTGACGCTGGCTGACGCCGCCGCCCACAACGATGCGCTGCGGCGACAGCGACATGATGAGCGCTGCAAACAGTTCCGCCAGATCGTGTGCCACCGCGTCCCAGCCGGGGTGATCGACGGGGATCTCGGCCGGGTGGCAGCCGAAGCGCGCGGCGAGCGCCGGGCCGCTGACGAGTCCTTCCACGCAATCGCCATGGAAGCGGCAGGCCCCGGCGAACGTGTCGCCCGGCGCGCGGCGCAGGCGCATGTGGCCAACTTCAGGATGCAGCATGCCGTGGATCGGCTCGCCCTCGATCAGGATGCCGCCGCCAACGCCGGTGCCGATCGTCAGGTAAACCAGCGAGCCGCAGCCCTGCCCGGCGCCGATGCGGTGCTCGGCCAGCGCCGCCGCGTTGACGTCGGTATCGAGACCCACCGGCACGCCCAGCGCATCTGCAATCATCGCGACGACCGGCGCGCCCTGCCAGCCCGGCTTGGGCGTATCGAGCATCACGCCGTAATCCGCCGCCGTGGTAGCGACCCGGATCGGGCCGAACGCGCCGATACCCACGGCATCGACAGGCACGCGGCTCTGCCATCCGGCGATCAGGTCGGCCGCGCGGCCGAGCGTCTCGTCAGGTGTCGTCGTCGGAAACTCCTCGCGTTCGAGGATGTGTCCGGGCCGTCCCAGGACCACGATGGTCTTGGTGCCGCCCATTTCGATACCGGCCAGTTCATGCATCACGAGCGCGCCTGTGCCAGACCCGCACGGGGTCCATCAAGCGCCAAATGCAGGAAGGGTGCAAACCCGCCGCCGAAATGCGCGCGCCCTGCGGGCTTGGCGATGGCAGCGCTATCATCCAGCCCCCGGTAATCGACGAAGCTGGCGACCGAAAGATCGGGCAGGACCCACCAGCTATAGGCCTGGAACGGCTCGCAGACCGGGTTGGCGAGGACCAGCCCATGGCCGTTGAGCAAGGTCCATGGCCCCTCGATACCGCTTGCCACGGCGCCGTAGAGACCGGTCGGCGCCGCGATACCCGGCGCAAAGATGTCGGGCGCGAAAACGTGGCGCTGGGTTGACCAGAACAGGTAGAGCAGTCCGCCGTGCGCCACGATGTGCGGACGTTCCAGTTCGTTGTTCGTCCCGCTGGCATCGACCAGCGGCGGCAGGCGTCGAAAACGGCCATCCGCTTCCCGGCGCGCCAGACCGATCACGCCGTTGAACGCACTGTCGCTGCGCGCCGAGGACGCAGTGAACAGCAGGTACTCCTCGCCCTGCGCGGTACGATGCAGAGCCGGATCGCGGAACGCCTTGATCTCGCCCGCGCGCCCGCTGGCGTCATGGCCGCTGAGATAGAACTCGCCCTGTGGCGCGACCAGTTCGCGCAGGTTCGTCCATGCCCCGAACGCCGCGCCATCGCTGGCCTCGCGCAGCATCGTATCGGCGGCGAACAGGCGCTGGCGGAACGAGAGCGCCCGCTCCCCCCGCTCGCCCGCCGCCGTGAACAGCAAGGTCACGCGCCCCGCCTCGTCGCACCGGGCCGAGCCGGACCATTCGCGACTGCCGGGCGTGAAGCCGTCCGCGAAAGTCGGCCCCAGCGGCAGGAATGCCCCGTTCTGGCGATGATAGTGGTGTATGCGCGCGACGCCGTGGCGCGCTTCGGGATCGTCCAGCACTGGCGCGGTCAGCGCGAACCACAGCTCGCCCCCGCGCCACGGCACCGGCGCGCCCCGCCCATCCGCCAGCGGCCAGGCGTCCCACACGTCTAGCGCGGCATCGACCCGAGAGACATCCGAGGCCGCGATCACCGGCGCGCGGTCGACGTCGCCCGCCGCCAGCCCCGACAGGTGTTCCGCCGTCCACCGTAGCGGCGCCGTCACGCGCGAATACCTATAGGCCGGTCATCAATATCAAAGGGGTCATCCATACCACTAAGGGCTGCGCGCCATGATGCCGGCTCGTCCATTCTTCACTCTCCCGTTTTGCGGGCACGACTAACCGATGATGCAATCGTTTTACAGACAAATCGCGCTCAAAATGGTCCGCAAAGGATGCTGGCGGGAAGCAGGAGAACCGGTGTACCATCGCCCTGCTGGACCACCGGGCGGGGGCCTCGAAACCATGAAAAAGCCCAGAACGACACAGGCAAAACTGATACGCCCAAAGCTGCCGCTGGCCCGGATCGTCGAGATGAACCTCGGGTTCTTCGGCCTGCAGTTCAGCTTCGGGCTGCAACAGGCGAACATGGCGCCGATCTATGCGGCGCTGGGCGCGCACGAGGCGACGATGCCGCTGCTGTGGATCGCCGGGCCTGTCACCGGCCTGATCGTCCAGCCGCTGATCGGCGCACTGAGCGACCGCACCCGCAGCCGCTTCGGGCGGCGCGTGCCCTATTTCCTGATCGGCGCGGTGCTGTGTTCGGCGGGGCTGTTCGCGATGCCGCTCTCGCCCGCGCTGTGGATCGCGGCGAGCCTGCTGTGGCTGCTCGATGCCGCCAACAACGTGACGATGGAGCCCTACCGCGCCTATGTCGCCGACCGGCTCTCGCCCGAGCAGCGCCCTGCCGGGTTCCTGACCCAGAGCGCGTTCACCGGGCTTGCCCAGACGCTCGCCTATCTCGCCCCCTCGCTGCTGACTGCGGTGATCGACCGCAACCTGCTGGATGCGAACGGCATTCCGGCGGTGGTGCGGGTGGCCTTCGTGCTGGGCGCAGTGATCTCGCTGGCGACGATCGTGTGGTCGGTGCTGCGCGTGCCCGAACTGCCACCGGACGACGCCGAGCGCGCCCGGCTCGACACGCTGCCCCGCAGCCTTGCGGCGCCCTTTCGCGACCTGCTCGACGCCTGCGTGCAGATGCCGCGCCCGATGCGCCAGATGATGCTGCCGATGCTGTGCCAGTGGTATGCGATCTTCGCCTACTGGCAGTACGTCGCCCATGCGCTGGCACGCGGGTTCTATGGGTCGGTTCCCGCGCATTCGCCCGCTTTCCGCGCCGCGACGCTGACCGCACAACAGCTGGGCGCGGCCTACAACCTCGTGGCGATTCTGGCGGCGCTGCTGCTGATCCCGCTGGTGCGCCGCCATGGCCCGCGCGCGATGCACGTCGTGTGCCTGTGCGCAGGCGGCGGTGCGATGATCGCGCTGTCGCAGAGCGGCTCGCTGCCGGTGCTGGCATTGGCGGCGCTGGGCATCGGGCTGTGCTGGGCAGGCATGATGGGCAACCCTTACGTCATGCTGGCAAGCTGCATCCCGCCGGAGCGCAACGGCGTCTACATGGGCCTGTTCAACCTGTTCATCGTCGTGCCGATGCTGATCGAGACACTGACGCTGCCGCTGCTGTTCCACCCGGTGTTGACCGACGACCCGCGCCATGTCCTGCTGCTGGCCGGGCTGCTGATGCTGGCCGGCGCGCTCGCCACGCGCTTCGTACAGGGCACGCAACGAGCAGTCGAAACGCCATGACATATCCCGTTCGACACACCCTTCCCCCCGCGCCCAAGGCAGTGCTAAGGGTCCTTGCAGGAGAGGCTGAAAACACATGATCGAAAAAGACAACAGGGGTGCGTCCGGCGAAGACGGACAGGAAGACCCCGTACATGTGCGCACGCTGGCGGATCTTGCCAGGCTGGCGGGCGTATCGGCAGGCACCGTATCGCGGGCGCTGGCCGGCAAGGAACTCGTCAACACCGAAACCCGCGAGCGCATCCAGGCGATGGCGCGCGAACATGGCTTCCGCCCCAACCAGATGGCCAGCAAGCTGCGCACTCGCCGAACCGGGGTGATCGGCGTGGTCATCCCACTGGGCCACGAGAAGCGCCAGCAGATTTCCGACCCGTTCTTCCTCACGCTGCTGGGCCATCTGGCCGATGCGATGACCGAGAGCGGCTATGACCTCATGCTCAGCCGCACGATTCCCGATGGCACGTCGGACTGGCTGGAGCGGATCACCGGTTCGGGCATGGTCGATGGCGTGCTGGTGATCGGCCAGTCGGACCAGTGGGAGGTAATCGAGCAGGTCTCGCGCAGCTATCGCCCGATGGTGGTCTGGGGCCATCACCGCGCGGGGCAACACCATGTGACGGTGGGCACCGACAACGAGCTGGGTGGACGCCTCGCCGCCGAACGCCTGATCGCCTCGGGCGCGAAGAAGCTGGCGTTCATGGGCGTGACGCAAGGCATCGAGATCGAGATGCGCCATCGCGGCGCGCGCGCAGCGGCAGAGGCGGCAGGCGTGCCGCTGGTCCATATCCCCGCGCGCCTTGCCGGTGAGGAAATGGACCCACTGATCCAGGCCGCCCTGTCCGAACCGCTCTACGAAATCGACGGCATCGTCGCCGCGTCCGACCTCATCGCGATGTCGGCGCTGCGCTGTCTGCACGGGCTCAACCGCGCGGTCCCGCGCGAGATCCAGATCGTCGGCTTCGACGACCTGCCGCTCGCCGCGCATACCTCGCCCCCGCTCTCCACGATCCGGCAGGAGATCGCGCTGGGGGCAAAGCTGATGGTCGACAAGCTGACGGCGCTGATCGGCGGCGGCAGTGCGCAAAGCGAGATCACCACGCCGGTGCTGATCGAACGCGCGACGACGCGAACGCTATGAAAGGCGCCCGGGGCTTGTCGAACGGCCCCGCGCTTCCGACATGACAGGTTCCGGGGGCTGACCGGAGTACCGTCCATGCCTGCCAAGACTGCGATTGCCGCCATTGTCCTGACCATCGGCACCGCCCTGGGCACTGTCGCCGGCGCGGCGACTCCCGGCGGCAATTTCCCCGCGCCACCTCCCGAACCCGCTGCTTCGGGCAAGCAGGTCGCGGTGTTCGCAGGCGGCTGCTTCTGGGGGATCGAGGGCGTGTTCCAGCACGTTCGCGGCGTGCGCGACGTGACGGCAGGCTATGCAGGCGGCACCCGCCAGACCGCGAACTACAGCGCCGTCTCCACCGAACGCACCGGCCATGCAGAGGCGGTGCGCGTCGTCTACGATCCCTCGAAAGTCAGCTACGGCACCTTGCTGCGCGTGTTCTTCCAGGTGGCGCACGATCCGACCGAGCGCGGCGGCCAGTTCCCCGACCGAGGGCCGTCCTACCGCTCCGCCGTGTTCCCGCAGAGCCCGCAGCAGGCCGCGCTGGCCAAGGCCTATATCGCCCGGATCGACGCCGCGCATGTCTTCCCGCAGCCGCTGACCACGACGATCGAGACCGCCGCGTTCTACCCGGCGGAGACATGGCATCAGGACTATCTCCAGCGCCACCCGACCGACAGCTACATCCGCCGCTACGACCTGCCCAAGATCGCGCGCCTGCGGCAGACGCTGCCCCAGCTCTATCGATAACGACGGAAGGGCGCGCCTTAGATCGCCTCGCCTGCGGCTCGACCGCTGGCCCATGCCCACTGGAAGTTGTAGCCGCCCAGCCAGCCGGTGACGTCCACCGCCTCGCCGATGGCGTAGAGCCCCTGTACCTTGCGCGCCTCCATCGTCTTGGACGAGAGGCCTGCGGTGTCGATCCCGCCTGCGGTGACTTCGGCCTTGGCATAGCCTTCCGAACCATCGGGCACGAAGGGCCAGCGCGCCAGCTTCTCCTCGGCGGCGCGCAGGGCCTTGTCGGTGAGGGCCGCCATCTCGCCCTCGATCCCCAGCCGCCCGCACAGCGCTTCGGCCAGACGGTCAGGCAGGCCCTCGCCCAGCACCTTGCGGAACCCTGCGCGCGGGCGTTCGCGCTTGGCCTCGATCAGCCAGCCGGGCGCGCGGTCGGGCAGGAAACGGGTGTGCAGCGTGTCGCCGCGCTGCCAGTAGCTGGAGATCTGGAGGATCGCCGGACCGGACAGGCCGCGATGCGTGAACAGCGCCGCCTCGCGGAACCTCGCCTTGTTGCAGACGATCTCGACCTCGGTGGCGACACCCGAAAGGTCGCGGAACAGCGCCTCGTCGCCGGGCAGCGTCAGCGGCACCAGCGCCGGGCGCGGCTGCACCACTTTCAGGCCGAACTGCCGCGCGAGGTCATAGGCCACGCCGCTCGCACCCATCTTCGGGATCGACGGCCCGCCGGTGGCGATCACCAGCGCGGGCGCCGCAAACACCTCTGCGCCGAAAGTCACGCGATAAAGGCCATCCCCGTGCTCGACGCCGCCCAGCGCCTCGCCGCAGCGCACGTCGACATGGCCTTTCGCGCACTCCTCCAGCAGCATGTCGACGATTTGGCGGGCCGAGCCGTCGCAGAACAGCTGGCCCAGCGTCTTTTCATGCCAGGCGATCCCGTAAGCCTCCACCAGCACCAGGAAATCGCGCGGAGAAAAGCGCCCCAGCGCCGACTTGGCGAAGTGCGGATTAGCCGAAAGGTAGCGATCGGGCGCGGTGTGGATATTGGTGAAGTTGCAGCGCCCGCCGCCCGAGATCAGGATCTTCTTGCCCACCCGCTCGGCATGGTCGAGCAGCAGCACGCGCTTGCCGCACTGCCCCGCCGTTGCCGCGCAGAACAGCCCGGCGGCGCCGGCGCCCAGCACTATCGCATCGTAGGGCTGGCTCATGCCTCTGCGTCCGCCGTCTCGCCCAGCAGGTCGCCCAACAGATCAAGCGCCAGCGCCTCGGCGACGCGGATGCCGTCCACGGCGGCGGAGAGAATGCCGCCCGCATAGCCCGCGCCCTCGCCCGCAGGGTAGAGCCCGCGCGTATTGAGGCTCTGCAGGTCCTTGCCGCGCGTGAAGCGCACCGGCGAGGACGTGCGCGTCTCGACGCCGGTCATCACCACGTCGGGATGATCGTAGCCGGGCACCTTGCGGCCGAACACCGGGATCGCCTCGCGCAGCGCCTCGACCACGAAGGGCGGCAGCACCTGAGCCAGATCGGTGGGCTTCACGCCGGGCTTGTAGCTCGGCTCGACCACGCCGAACTGCGTCGAGGGCCGGTCCTTGAGGAAATCGCCCAGCGTCTGTCCCGGCGCGTCGTAGTTCGATCCGCCTGCCGCATAGGCCACTTCTTCCAGCTGGCGTTGCAGCTTGAGCCCTTCGAGCGGGCCGCCCGGAAAATCGCGCTCGGGCGTGACGTCGACGACGAGGCCGGAGTTGGCGTTGAACTCGGCGCGCGAATACTGGCTCATGCCGTTGGTGACGACACGGCCTTCCTCGCTGGTCGCGGCGACCACGCGCCCGCCGGGGCACATGCAGAACGAATAGACGGTACGGCCGTTCTTCGCCTGATGCGAGATCGCATAGGCCGCCGCGCCCAGGATCGGGTTGCCCGCGCACTCACCGTAGCGCGCCTTGTCGATCCAGCTCTGCGGATGCTCGATCCGCACGCCGATGGCGAACGGCTTGGCCTCGGCATAGACGCCGCGCTCGTGGAGAATTTCGAAGGTATCGCGCGCCGAGTGGCCGATCGCCATGATGACGTGGCGCGCTTCCAGCCGCTCGCCGTTCGAGAGGTGCAGCGCGGCGAGACGACGCTCGCCCACCTCATCCGTCTCGATCTCGAAATCGTCGACACGGGTGCCGAAACGGTATTCGCCACCCAGTTGCTCGATCGTTTCGCGCATCGACATCACCATGGTAACGAGGCGGAAGGTGCCGATATGCGGATGCGCTTCGTAGAGGATATCATCCGGCGCGCCCGCCTTGACGAACTCGGTCAGCACCTTGCGCCCGAGATGGCGCGAATCCTTGATGCGCGAATAGAGCTTGCCGTCCGAGAACGTGCCCGCGCCGCCCTCGCCATATTGCACGTTGCTTTCGGGATCGAGCACCGAGCGGCGCCACAGCCCCCAGGTGTCCTTGGTCCGCTCGCGCACCGCCTTGCCGCGCTCGACGATGATCGGACGCAAGCCCATCTGCGCCAGAATCAGCGCGGCCAGCAGCCCGCACGGCCCCGCGCCGATCACCACCGGACGCGGGCCGTCCCAGCCCTCGGGCGCGCGGACGGGGAACCTGTAGGAGGTATCCGGCGTCGGGCGCACATGCTGGTCGCCCTCGTGGCGTGCGAGCACCGCCGCCTCGTCCGCCAGATGCAGGTCGAGCGTGTAGACCAGCTTGATCGCGCTCTTGCGGCGCGCATCGTTGCCGCGCCGGGCGACGATCACGCGCAACAGTTCCTCAGGCGCAATGCCGAGGCGCTCGCAGATGGCGCGGTCGAGGTCTTCGCCCGAATGATCGAGCGGCAGCATGAGATCGGAAAGTCGCAGCATGGCCGCGCCCTTATACAGGATTGCGCCTTTATGCCATCCATCGCCCGGATTGCCGGAAATAAGCCTGAGCTTCGCGATTGTTGCTGTCATGTTTCTCAGTCATGCGCAGTTCAGGTTGGTTTCCACTGCGATAACTGTACCAGATAGTACGACTCGACACCCTGACACATTTTTTCCTTGGCGAAGGCCGGTATTTCGTTGCAGAAGGAACCATCTTAGGGCCTTGGCGCTTGGTTCGGTGGGGGCACTGGAACCAAGGCCAACAGGAGGGAAACACTTGGATAATCGAGTACTGGGGGATCCGGTCACGCCGGAGTTCGAGCTTGCGAATTACCCGTTCTATCGTCTCATCAGGTTGGCCAGCCGGTACAACAGCCTGATCGAGCAACGACTTCGCACGATCGACCTCGACATCCCAAGCTGGCGCGTGCTGATGATCCTGGGCGAGAAATCGCCTCGGGGCGTGCGCGAGATCGCGCAGAAGGCCGTCATTCCGCTCTCGACGATGACGCGAATCGTCCAGCGCATGGAGATGGCGGGTCTCGTCTCGCTGGCCGCCGCCAGCTATGACGCCCGCGTCACCGAAGTGACCATCACCGAAGACGGCGCCGCCCGTCTGGTCAAGGCGCGCGAGCTGTCCTCGCCGGTCTACAACCAGGCGATCCGCGGCTTCACCAAGACCGACTTCGACCGTTTCCTGTCGCTGATCGGGCGCATGCACGGCAATCTGGGCGAGTAATCGCCGCTCGCCGCTCGCGAAAGGCCGACGCCGCGCACGTCGCACGTCGGCCTTTACCGGCCTTCCGTCGAAATAGGCTCGCCGTTCCTTCCTGTTTTGCTTGTGCAGCCGCCGGGGCGATCCTAGATTCGCTCTCGCAATTGCACATGCCACTTTGGGTATGGGCGCTGGGACTTGGGACGACACGATATGGCCGACACTTCCGCTACACAGGCACCGGAAGCCGAACTGACGCTGACCCCGCCCGATCCGGTGCCGGTGATCCGCGCGGAAAAGGCGGCAGGCCTCGTCCCCGTCTCCGACGATCAGAAGTCCAAGCTGCAAACACGCGTCGATGATTTTGTCGATGATCTGATCGCGCAGGACGCCACCTCGCCCGAATTCGGCCGCCGGGTGGACCAGATCACCAACATGGGCCGCAAGGAAATCGCCGAGGCGGCAGGCCAGTCGAACCGCTTCCTCGACCGCCCGGTGCGCGCGATGGACAAGGACAACGGCGTCGGCGCCGACCTTGCCGAACTGCGCCGCACGGTGGAGGACCTCGATCCCTCGACCAAGGGCAACCTCACCGCGCCGCGCAAGCTCTTCGGCGTGATCCCGATGGGCAACAAGCTGCGCAACTACTTCGACAGCTACAAGAGCTCGCAAAGCCATATCAGCGCGATCCTCGCTCGTCTTCAGGGCGGCAAGGACGAACTGCTGATGGACAATGCCGCCATCGACGTCGAGCGGCAGAACCTGTGGGCCGCCATGGGCAAGCTCGAGCAGATGATCTACATGTCCAAGACACTGGACGAGACGCTGGAGAGCAAGGCCAACGACCTCGATCACACCGACCCGGCCAAGGCCAAGGCGGTGCGCGAGAGCGCGCTGTTCTATGTCCGCCAGCGCACGCAGGACCTGCTGACGCAAATGGCGGTGACGGTGCAGGGCTATCTCGCGCTCGATCTGGTGAAGAAGAACAACGTCGAGCTGATCAAGGGTGTCGACCGCGCCTCCACCACCACGGTCGGCGCGCTGCGCACTGCCGTGACCGTGGCACAGGCGCTGACCAACCAGCGGCTCGTGCTCGACCAGATCACCGCGCTGAACACCACCACCGCCAAGATCATCGATGCGACCGGCCAGATGCTCAAGGACAACACCGCGCGCATCCACGAGCAGGCCGCCGCCGCGACGATCCCGCTCGAAACGCTGAGCCGCGCGTTCCAGAACATCTACGACACGATGGATTCGATCGACACCTTCAAGCTGCAGGCGCTCGATTCGATGAAGCAGACGGTGACGGCGCTGGAAGGCGAAGTCGGCAAGTCGCGCGCCTATATCGCCCGCGCGCAGGGCGCCTCCGACGCTGCCGCCAGCGGGGACAGCAAGGCCGCGCGCGCCATGCTGGAGGCGCTGGACTGAGCGCGATGGCAGCGGGACGCGATATCACCGTGAAGAAGGAGATCGTGCGCGCCGCCCGTCGCCAGCGGGCGATGCGGCTGGAGCAGGCGCGCCGCGCGCGCTGGGCGCACCGCATGCGGCGGCTGCGCCGGGCGTTCCTCGCCGCCGCCGCCATCGTGATGGCGACGTTCGTCGCCGCGCTGGTGATGGGCGGGCTGCCATTCACCACCACGCTGCTGGCGATCCTGCTGGCAATGGTCGCCTTCGCGGTGCTTGCCTTCTATCCGCCCAGCCCTCGCCCGCGTGCCGACCAGCTGGGTTCTGCCGAACTTGCCGAACTCGCCGCCAGCACCGAGCTGTGGCTGGAGAGCCGTCGCCGCGCCCTGCCCGCCCCTGCGCTCGACGCGGTGGACATGATCGGCGTGCGGCTGGAACAGCTGCAACCGCAGTTGCAGACGCTCGATGCAAACGGCCCGCCGCGCGCGAGGTGCGCAAGCTGCTATCCGAGCATCTGCCCGCGCTGGTCGACAGCTATACCCGCATTCCCGCCTCGCTGCGCGGCAAGGCGCATGCGGGAAGCACCCCCGATGCGCAGCTGGTCGAGGGCCTCGGCACCATCGCCGACGAGATCGAGGCGATGAGCCTGGACCTGTCGCAGGGCGATCTCGATGCGCTGGCCACGCGCGGACGGTTCCTTGAGACGAAGTATGTCGAGGCGCGCCTGACCGGCCCGGCTTCGACACCGGGAATCGGCGATGCTTGAACTGCTCGGGCTCGCCCAGAGCCTGCCCTTCACCGCCGCGATCGGGCTGATGCTGATGCTGGCGCTGTTGCAGGTCGCCGGTGCGGCGGACCTTCTGGGGAGCCACATCGACGCGCATATCGACAGCCATCTCGACGCGCATGCCGGCAGCGATCACGGCATGCCGGTGGACGCCGGGCTGCTCTCGCTGATCGGGCTGGGCCGCGTGCCGTTCCTCGTCTGGCTGATGCTGCTGCTCACGCTGTTCGGACTGATCGGCCTTGGCGCGCAGGGGCTGCTGCTCTCGCTGACCGGCCAGCCGTTGACCGCGTGGATCGTCGGCCCGCTGACCGGGATCGCCGCGCTTCCCGCCACCGGCCTTGCCTCGCGCCCGCTCGCGCACCTGTTACCCAGCGACGAGACCAGCGCGATCCATGTCGGCAGCCTCGTGGGGCGCGAGGGCGAGATCGTCGTCGGCACCGCCAGCCCCGGCAACCCGGCGCGCGCCCGCGTGATCGACACCTACGGACAGGCGCACCATGTCATGCTGGAGCCCGACAGCGCAGACCAACGCTTCGTCACCGGCGAGAAAGTCCTGCTGGTCCGCCGCGAGGGCGAACTGTTCAAGGCCATCGCCCGCGGCGACCACTACCTGCCGCGACTGGACGGGTAAGAGTCCGTGTTTGCACATTCGCGAGACGCGAATGTGTGCGGCACCGGCCCTCGCCCCCACCCTGCCACCCAACGATAGTATTCTGCGGGTGGCAGGGTGGGGGCGAGGGCCGGTGCCGCTTCCGAGAATGCCGATCAGGCATTCTCAAACCTCAACCCACCGGGCGCCCGATTTCGTAGAACGGACGGATTTCGATCACGCTGGGCACCGGCATCGGATTGGGGCAGCGCTTCACCCACGCCGTCGCCTCGTCGAGATCGGCGACGTTCCAGATCCAGAAGCCAGCGACGAGTTCCCCGGCGGGCGTAAACGGCCCGTCGATCACCTCGCGCGTCTCGCCATCGAAGGCGACGCGGCGGCCATACGAACTGGAGCGCAGGCCGCGCGCCATCACCAGCACGCCCGCCTTCTCCAGTTCGTCGTTGAACGCGCCCATCGCCGCCATCATCGCGGGATCGAGCGGCGGATCGCCCTCGCTGAATTCGGTGGCCTTGACCACGACCATGACCTGCATCGCGCGTTCTCCTCTCCTGCCTTCCCCCGCACCCTATCACATGCAATCGACTCGCAGATATCCGGTTTCGCTGGGAAGGTGCTTTCGATTCGTCTATGAACAGGTACAGACAAGATGAAGTCGAGAGCGGGGCATCGTGCCGACCGCCGCGTCTTGATCAGGAGTAACCCGACGATGTGCGCATGTCGCTGAAAAGCACGCGGCGCTGAACGTCACACTTGTACCGGATCTTTTGAAAAACTTTCGACTGAAGGTTTTTTTAATTCCGGCACATCTTCACGCCACCCGCATTTGCGGCCATCATCGCTGCGACAGCTTTCGCCTGTCGTCGTGATGGGACGCACTCGCCTGCGGTCGATCCCCACCATCATCGCGACGCGAAACCTGTCGCCCCCGCTTAGCCGTGCGCCCGTTCAACGGGCCTTGCACGGCTGAGCCGGGATGACCTTTCGTGCGGGGCACCCTGCCCCGCCGGCGTCCCTTGAAGGAGATTGATCCATGAACGCTCTTGTCGGTCCGGCGATTGTCGCCGGCATCGCCCTTGTCCTGTTCCTGGGCATCGCCCTGCTGGTCGCCCGGCTCTATCGCCGTGCCAGCAAGGAGATCGCCTTCGTGCGCACGGGCGTGGGCGGCGAGAAGGTGGTGATGAACGGCGGCGCGCTGGTGCTGCCGGTGTTCCACGAGACGATGCCGGTGAACATGAACACCGTGCGTCTGGCCGTGGAGCGCAAGAACGGCGATGCACTGATCACGCTGGACCGCCTGCGCATCGACGTGAAGGCCGAGTTCTACGTGCGCGTTCGCCCCGATGCGGGCGCCATTGCCATGGCCGCGCAGACGCTGGGCCAGCGAACCATGCACCCCGAAGCGCTGAAGGAACTGGTCGAGGGCAAGTTCGTCGATGCGCTGCGCTCGGTCGCGGCGGGAATGACGATGAACCAGCTGCACGAACAGCGCGCGGATTTCGTGCAGAAGGTGCAGCAGGTGTCGTCTTCCGACCTTGCGATGAACGGTCTTGAGCTGGAATCGGTGTCGCTGACCGGCCTCGACCAGACCTCGATCGAGCACTTCAACGCCAACAATGCGTTCGATGCCGAGGGTCTGACCAAGCTGACCGAGCAGATCGAGTTGCGCCGCAAGGCCCGCAACGACATCGAGCAGGAAACCCGCGTCCAGATCGAGACCAAGAACCTCGAAGCCCAGCGCCAGTCGCTCCAGATCGAGCGCGACAACCAGTTCGCCAAGCTGGAGCAGGAGCGCGAGGTCGAGATGCGCCGGGCCGAGCAGGCTTCGGAAGTGGCGCGCGAGCAGGCCCTGCGCAGCCGCGAGGCGGACGAGGCGCGGATCATGGCCAAGCAGATCGTCGATGCCAAGCAGATCGAGGCCGACCGCGCCGTGCAGGAAGCCCGCATCGCGCAGGCCCAGGCGATCGAGCTGGCCCGGCAGGAACAGCAGATCGCGGTGCAGAACAAGAGCCGCGAGGAAAGCCAGGCCAAGGCCCAGGCCGACGAGGCCCGCGCAAAGGCGGTCGCCGCCGAAGAACAAGTCTCGACCAGCCGCGAAACCGAAGTGGCCGAGCGCGCCAAGCGCATCGAGCTGATCGAGGCGGCCAAGGAGGCCGAGCGTCAGGCCATCGCGGTGACGGTGCAGGCCGAGGCCGAGAAGACCGCCGCCGCCAACCGCGCCGAAGCCGCGCGTCTGGAAGCGAACGGTGAGGCCGAGGCCGAGAAGCTGCGCGCCGAAGCGGCCGCGATCCGCTTCGAGGTGGAAGCCGCGGGCCAGCGGGCGATCAACGAGGCGGCGAACCTGCTCTCGTCCGATCAGGTCTCGCTGCAGATGAAGATGGCGCTGCTGAAAGTCCTGCCCGAGATCGTGCGCGAATCGGTGCGCCCGATGGAAGCGATCGATTCGATCAAGATCGTGCAGGTCGATGGCCTCAAGACCGGCGGGGCCGCGTCGGGCGTGGCCGCGAACGACATCGGCGGCGGCTCGGGCAATCTGGCGGGCAATGCGGTGAACGCCGCGCTTGCCTACCGCGCGCAAGCCCCGCTGATCGACGGGCTGATGAAGGAGCTGGGGCTCGATGGCTCCTCGCTCGACGCGCTCGCCAAGGGCGCCGTCGCGGCAGCGGAACCGTCCGTCATGCCGCTGGCCGACGCGGCGGAATAAGACGCCTCGACCAAAACCCGCCCGACCGCGCGCGCTTGCGAGCGCGGTCGGGCTCTTTCACGATCGACGCACAGCGCAGTGCGACGGATCGTTCAGGGAGCCGAAAGCCGCGCGGGCGCAAGCGCGCGCCGTCCGCCTTCCAGGCATCGTGCAAGGGGCGGTTGGAAAGCATCCTTCCTTGACCAAGCCTCTTGCCTTGACAGCGGCTCTCGCCTCTGACCATGCGCCCGCCATGACACCGGCCCGCGATCTGTCTTCGCGTCTCGTCGTGAAAGGTTCGCGCGCATGACCTCCCCCGTCTTCTTCGACAGCACCGGACGCCGCCGCAAGGTGGTCGGCTTCGTTGTCGGCCTGCTGCTGATCGTCGCACTGGGCTGGTCAGTGATCTTCGCCAGCACCATCGTGCAGGTGCCGGACGCCTCCGCGCTCAAGATCGGCGGCGAGCGCCAGCAGCCGCTGCCGTTCCGCACCCGCATCGCCCGTCTGCGCCACCACCTGCTGCCGGGCGGCCACAACGGCATCAAGGGCCAGCCGCTCTCGATCGCCTATTACGTGCCGTGGGACGAGGACAGCGCCAGCTCGCTGAAGGCGCATTACGATTCCATCGACTGGATCGTCGCCGCCGATGCGCTGATCGATGCGAAGACCGGTCGCCTGACGGTCCAGCCCGACCCGCATCTGGCCGCCATCATGCGCTCCCGCCTGCACCGCCCGCAGCTGCACATGATGGTCCAGAACTTCGACGGCAAGGCCTGGGCCGGGGCGCCGATGGTCCGCCTGCTGAACAATGCCAAGGCCAGCGATGCGCTGATCGCCGATCTGGTCTCCGCCGGGCAGAAGAACAACTGGCAGGGCGTGACGCTCGATATCGAGAACCTGCCCGACAATGCCCTGCCCCGCTATGCCGCCTTCCTGGCTAAGGCCCATGCGAAGCTGCAGGCGGCGAACCTCGGCCTCTCGGTCACGGTGCCTGCCGATGCGCCCGTCTGGTATCTGAAACAGCTGGGCAAGTCGGTCGATCACGTCATGCTGATGGACTACGACCAGCACTGGCAGGGCGGCACCCCCGGCCCGATCGCCGCGCAGGACTGGTTCGAGGAAAACCTCGAAACCGCGCGCGGCGTGATCCCGGCGAACAAGCTGGTCGTCGCGCTCGGCTCCTATGGCTATGACTGGCACGACGGCACCGCCGATGCGCTGGCGATCGAGGATGCCTGGCTCGCCGCGCACGACAGCGGCGCCACCCCGCAGTTCGATCCGGCCAGCGGCAACAGCGGCTTTTCCTACGAGGATTCCGGCCACAAGCACACGATCTGGATGCTCGATGCCGCAGCGACGTGGAACCAGATGCAGGTGCTGGGCGATGTCGGCGGCATCGCGCTGTGGCGTCTGGGCAGCGAAGATCCCGGCTACTGGCAGGCGCTGAATGCCCTGCGCCACAATACCCGCCCCGACCTGTCGACCATCGCGCCCTCGCGCGGGGCCGATGTCGAGGGCAGCGGCGAAGTGCTGCGCATCGGCGCCAGCCCCACCGGCGGCCAGCGCACGATGACCTTCTCACCGGATGGCACCGTCACCGGCGAAAGCTATCAGGTGCTGCCGACGCCCTACGTCGTCAACCGCACCGGCGGCGCCGATCCCAAGGTGCTGGCGCTGACCTTCGACGATGGCCCGGACCCGGACTGGACGCCGAAGATCCTCTCGATCCTGGAGGCCAAGCACGTCCCCGGCACGTTCTTCGTGATCGGCGAGAACGCGCTGGAACACCCCGGCCTGCTCCAGCGCGAGAACGCCGACGGCTTCGAGATCGGCAACCACAGCTACACCCACCCGAACATGGCCGAGGAATCGAACCTTGGCACCAAGCTGGAGCTGAACACCACCCAGCGCCTGATCGAGGCCTACACCGGCCGCTCGACCCGCCTGTTCCGCGCGCCCTATTTCGGAGACGCCGAGCCGACCACCGCAGACGAACTGGAACCGGCAGCGCTGGCGCAGACGCTGGGCTACACCATCGTCGGCCTGCACGTCGATCCGGACGACTGGATGCGCCCCGGCGTCGATCACATCATCAACGAGGTGATGACGCAGGTGAAGAACGTCACGCCCGACCGCAGCGAGAACGTGATCCTGCTGCACGATGGTGGCGGCGACCGTTCGCAGACGATCATCGCCCTGCCGATCATCATCGACCGCCTGAAGGCCGAGGGCTATCGCTTCGTCACCGTCTCGCAGCTGGCAGGCGTGTCGCGCGATGCGGTGATGCCGCCGGTGACGGGGGCAGACCTGGCCGCCGTGCGCGCCGACGTGGGCTTCTTCGCGGCGCTGGCTGGCATCTTCTATATCCTCAAGTGGATGTTCTTCTTCGCCATTTCGCTGGGCATCGCGCGCGCGGTGTTCCTGACCGCACTGGCGCTGATCGACCGCCGCTCGAAGGATCGCGCGCCCGAACTACCCGCCGATCCCGACGCCCGCCCGCTCGTCTCGGTCATCATTCCGGCCTACAACGAGGAGAAGGTGATCGTTCCCTCGATCGCCCGCGTGCTCGCCAGCGACTATGCGCGGATCGAGCTGATCGTCGCCGACGACGGATCGAAGGATGCCACCAGCGAACTGGTCGCCCGCCACTATGGCGACGATCCGCGCGTGCGGCTGATGACGCTGGAAAACGGCGGCAAGGCCAGCGCGCTCAACCGCGCGCTCAAGGCCGCGTCGGGCGAGATCGTCGTCGCGCTCGATGCCGATACGCAGTTCCTGCCCGAGACCATCGGGCGGCTGGTGCGCTGGTTCGTCAACCCGCGTATCGGCGCCGTGGCGGGCAATGCGCGCGTGGGCAACCGCATCAACCTGATCACCCGCTGGCAGGCGATCGAATACGTCACCGCGCAGAACGTCGAGCGTCGCGCGCTCGATGCGCTGGGGGCGATCACCGTGGTTCCCGGCGCGGTCGGCGCCTGGCGGCGCAGCGCGCTGGATGCCGTGGGCGGCTATCCCGAGGATACGCTGGCCGAGGATCAGGACCTGACCATCGCCATCCAGCGCGAAGGCTGGCGCGTCGCCTACGACGTGGAAGCCATCGCGCTGACCGAGGCGCCGGAAAGCTTCACCGCGCTGTCCAAGCAGCGCTATCGCTGGTCGTTCGGCACGCTGCAATGCCTGTGGAAGCACCGCGCGGTGCTGCGCAAGGGCGAGCCGCGCGGCCTTGCCTGGTTCGGCATGCCGCAGGCCTGGGTGTTCCAGATCCTGTTCGCCGCGATCTCTCCGGTGATCGATCTGGCGCTGCTGATCTCGATCATCGGCACCTGGGTTCGCGTCCAGCAGCACGGCTGGGCACAGACCCAGACCGACGTGCTGCGCATGGGCGTCTACTGGGTGGTGTTCGTCGCGGTGGACCTGATCGCGGGCTGGATCGCCTATCGCATGGAGCCGCAGCGCCAGCGCTTCCCCGGCCTGATGCTGATCGCCCAGCGCTTCGCCTATCGCCAGCTGATGTATTCGGTGGTGATCCGCTCGATCAGCGCGGCCCTTCGCGGACGCGTGGTGGGCTGGGGCAAGCTGGAGCGCACCGGCTCGGTCAAGGTGGCCGACGCGCCGAAGTAAGCGCAGGAAGCTTATCCTGAAACAAAAAAGGGGGCGCCGGTCGGAACCGGCGCCCCTTTCCTTTGCATATGCCCGGAGGCTTATTTGGCCCGCAGCGCCGCTGGCCACTCCGCCCCGCGCTTGCCCATGAGCACGCCGCAGTCGTGGATGCGCTCCACCACGCGGTCGAGATCCAGCCCGCCGCGCTGGTACTGCTCGACCTTGGGGCGCAGCGCCTTCTCGATCTCGTCCGCCTTCTCGACCGAGCAGTAGCCGCCCGCATAGGAAGGCAGGCGTGCGGCGACGAAGATGCCGTTGTCCTTCACCACCATGTCGTAGTGCGCGATCAGCCAGCTGACGCCCATGTCGCGGGTCGCCGGATCGGAGATCAGGCCCGCCAGCATCGTCAGCTTGTCGGCACCGCGCAGGCGATCGTCGGAGCCGAACTTGTCCAGCACCCACTGGCCGATGTCCGCCTTGCCGCTCGCGCCCACCGAACGCAGCGCCGCCCTGCGCACCAGCGAATCCTCGCTCGCCACGCCCTTTTCGTAGAGCGCCTGCGCCGCCTGCGCACCACCATCGGCGACATAGGCCCCGAAGCCCGCGCCGTAGAGCGACTGGTCGAGCGCCGAGGCATCGCCGCCAAGGTACGCCCCCGCCGCTTTCGCCAGCGCCGCCTGCACCGGCTTGTCCTCGGCCTCGCCCGCCAGCAGGCCGATCAGGTCCGTGCGCAGCTTCTGGCGATCCGGATCGTCCGAGGCATAGGCCCCGGCCTTCGGATCGAAGCCCAGCGCCTTCAGCCGGGGCGCATAGGTCGCATCGAGCACCGCGCGGTAAGCCGGAAGATCTGCCTCGGCGATCAGCCCGCGGGCATGCAGCCCGGAAAGCCGCTCGCCGCCATCGACTGCCGCGCCCGAATAGGGGTTGGCCGCCATGGCCTTCATCGCCGAGACCAGCAGCGAGGGGCTGACTTCGCCCGCCTGATAGCTGGCCCACAGGCTGTCGGTCAGCGCCAGTGCCTCACCCGGCACCAGCGTGGGCGCGGTGGCGATCAGCTTCGCCCATTCGGCATCGGGCATCGCAAAGCGATAGTACCCGGTGCCGCCCGCGTTGGGCATGATCGCGCCGCTGCCCTTGATCGTCATCGTGCCGCTCGCCTTGTCGAGCAGCTGGCACTGGCGCGCATCGCCCACGCGCACGCACAACGGAATCGTCCAGCTCTGCGCCGGAACCTGCGAGCCCAACAGCGCATAGCGCTTCTGGCTGACCTGCAGGGTGCCGCCCTTGCGCTCCAGATGGACCACCGGCACGCCCTGCTGATCGACGAAGCTCTTCATCGCATCGACCACGCGCGGATCCTTGGCGACATCGGCCAGCGAGGCGAAGAATTCGTCGGTCGTGGCATTGCCGTAGGCATGGCGCTGAAGGTGCAGACGCACGCCCTGCTGGAACTTGGCATCGCCCAGATAGGCGGCAATCATCGCCACCACCTGGCCGCCCTTGCCATATGTCACCTGATCGAAGGCGCTGTCGATCTCGCCGCTGGTGGCGATCGGCTGATGGATCGGACGCCCGGCCTTCAGCGCGTCGATGTTCATCGCCTGGAACGCCTCGTCGATGGCGCCTGCGCCGATCTTCAGATCGGGCTGCCATTCGTTGCCGATGCGATAGCCCATCCAGTTGGCGAAGCTTTCGTTCAGCCAGATGTCGTCCCACCAGGCGGGCGTCACCAGATCGCCGAACCACTGGTGCGACAGTTCATGCGCGACGACCATGCCGAATTCCTGCTTCTGCGACGTGGACGCGCCGTGATCGAGGAACAGGAGGTCATCCGCATAGGTATCGGCGCCCGCGTTCTCCATCGCGCCGCCCATGATCGGCGAGCCGATCTGGTCGAGCTTGGGGAACGGGAACGGCTCGCCGAAATACTTCTCCAGCAGGCCGACGATCGGCCCGGTGTTCTGCAAGGCGAAGTCCAGCTTGTCCTTGTTGGGCTGGGTGCCGAGCACGCGCACGGCCAGCGGCGTGGCGCGCTCGGGCGTCGGCGCGGCCTCGCCCTTGGCGACCGCGAACGGACCGGTGCCGAAGGCGACGAGATAGGTCGGCAGCGGCTTGGTCGGCGCGAAGCGATGCACCACCATTTCGGCAGGCGTGGTCAGGCCATGGGCCTTGTCATACTGCGCGGCGGGCGAATTGGCATCGACCTTGAGCGGCGTCTCGCTCGCTTCCGGCGCGTTGGAATAGACCTGCTGGCCCGCCGCCGTCGTCAGCGTGACGGTGAACGGCGTCTTGAAGCCGGGCTGGTCGAAGCCGGGGAAGGCGCCGCGCGCGTCGATCGATTCGAACTGCGTCCAGGCATACCACTTGTCCGCCACCTTGACGTGGAACAGGCTGGCGCCGCCGTTGCTGAACGGCGCGTCGTAATCGAACACCAGCGTCACCCGGCCTGCGGGGATCTGCTTCGCAAAGTCCAGCCGCACAACGCCCAGTTCATCGACCTGCGTGTACTTCACCGGCACCACCGCGCCGCCGACGCGCGCCATCACGCCCGCCATCGCCAGGTCGCGCCCATGCATATAGAGCGAAGAGAGCGGCTTTTTGAAATCGACGTCGATCTCGGTATGCCCGGAAAAGTGCGTGCGCTCGGGCTGGATCGTCAGGTCGAGCCGGTAGGCCACGGGCACCGCGACGTCGGACAGCTTGCCCTTGGGCGCATTGGCGTCGGGCACGATCGCAGGCGCCGGGTCTGCGGCAGGTGCAGGCGTATTGGGTGCAGGTGCATTCTGGGCCATGGCGGGCTGGCCGAAGGCCAGCGCGGCAGGCGCGGTGGCCAGCAGCAGCGCGGCCAGCTTCGGGCGCAGCGACGAGTGCCGGGAGAATGGGGAACGCATTGGGGGGACTCCCTGATTGGTGTACTGGCGCGCAGGCCAGCCATGGCGCGCACTATGATCGCGGCTCGTGCGATGTCCAGCACCGTTCGCCGAGCGGAGAAGACGCTCGTCGAGAGACCTTCTGCCCGTCCCATCCTCTGCCCCACCATCTGTCCCGTCATCTTCCTGCGTGATGATGCGGATAAGGCATAATTATTGGATGCTATGCCGCATCCGGGTCTAGCCTCCCCTTCGAACACCAGACCGGCGCGCCCCTGACACCAGAGGCCGGACACCTGCCGGGACACAAGGTCGCATCGCGCGGAGAAGGATCGTCATGCCCCAAGGCTCCCTTTCGGATTCCCCCCTTTCCGATACGTCTTCGTCGGAATCCCAGTCTTCGGCGATGCTGGTGCTGCGCCAGTTGCAGGCCGAGGGGATCGACTACTTCTTCGCCAATGGCGGCACCGACTTCCCGCCGATCGCCGAAGCCTATGCCCTCGCCCGCAACGAAGGCATCGATGTGCCGCGCCCGATGGTGATCCCGCACGAGAACCTCGCCGTCGCCATGGCCCACGGCGTCTACATGACCACCGGGCGGATGCAGGCGGTGATGCTGCACGTCAACGTCGGCTCGGCCAATGCGATCAACGCGCTGCTCGATGCCTCGCGCGACGAGACGCCGGTGCTGCTGATGGCGGGCCGCTCGCCCTATTCCGAGCGCGGCCGCAACGGCACCCGCACGCGCTACATCCACTGGGCGCAGGAGATGTTCGATCAGGCGGGCATGCTGCGCGAGGCGGTGAAGTGGGATTACGAACTTCACCTGCCCGAACAGGGCGCCGATGCCGTGGCGCGCGCCGCACAGGTGGCGCTGAGCGTGCCGCGCGGGCCGGTCTACCTCACCCTGCCCCGCGACGTGATTGCCGAGGATGCGCGCGGCCACCAGCCGGTCGCGCCGCTGGCGCCCAACCCGGCGCCGCGCCCCGATCCGCAAAGCCTCGCCACGCTGGCGCGCTGGCTGGGTGAGGCAAAGCGCCCGCTGATCGTCACCGCCGCTGCCGGACGCACCCCGAAGGCTTCGCCGCGCTCGACAGTTTCGCGCGCCGGGCGCAAGTGCCCGTCACCGCCTTCCACCCGCGCTTCCTCAACTGCGCGACGGACAATCCGTGGTTCGCAGGCTTCGATCCAGCGCCGCTCATCGCCGAGTGCGACCTCCTGATCGCGCTCGACTGCGACGTGCCGTGGATCGACGCGGTACAGTCACCCCCCGCCAATGCGCGGGTGGTCCAGATCGGCACCGACCCGGCGCATGTCCGCTATCCGATGCGCACCCACCGCGCGGACCTGAACATCGCGGGCGAGACCGGCGTGGTCCTGCCCGCGCTCGAAGCGATCCTCGGCTTCGACAGCGGCGCGCCCCGGCAAGTACCGGGCGGGCTTCCTGCCTCGCCCGCAGCGCCCGGCGCGACGATCTCGCCCGAATACCTCAGCCGCTGCATCGGCGAGGCGATCGATGCCGATACCATCCTCATCAACGAATATCCGCTGCGACTGGAGCACTGCCCGCGCACCAGGGCAGGCACCTACTTCGGCCTGAGCGCCGCCGGGGGCCTCGGCTGGGGTCTGCCCGCCGCGCTGGGCGCCAAGCTGGCGAACCCGGAGCGTCTCGTCGTCGCGACGCTGGGCGATGGCGCCTATATCTTCGCCAATCCCACCGCCTGCCACTGGGCCGCCGAGGCGCATGGCCTGCCGGTGCTGACGGTGATCTTCAACAACAGCCTCTATGGCGCGGTGCGCAATTCCACCAAGGCGATGTACCCCAAGGGCGGCGCCGCCGAGGACGCCTGGCGCATGCTCGCCGAACTCGACCCCTCACCCGCGTTCGAGACGCTGGTCGAGGCGAGCGGCGGCAAGGGCTTCCGCGTGGAAGACGCCGCCGACCTGCCCGCCGTGCTCGCCCAGGCCATCGCCACCGTGCGCGCCGGACAGCAGGCGCTGGTCAACGTGATCTGCCCCTACTGATGAGCCGCGCGCCGCTTCCTGCCAGCACGAGTCCAGAAAGCAGGCGGGCTGGCCCCGCTGGCTGGGGCACGGGCGGACTGTCCGGGCGGGCCGCGGCGCTGCGCCGTCGCTATCCGGCGATTACCGACCTCTACCCGCTCGCCCGCCGCCGGGTGCCGCGCTTCGCTTACGATTTCGTTGCAGGCGGCGTGAACGACGACCTGTGCCTCGCCCGCAACCGGGCTGCGCTCGATGCCGTCACGATCACCCCGCGCTATGGCCGCGACGTGGGCAAGGTCGATCTGTCCACCGACCTGTTCGGCCAGCGCTATGCCCTGCCCACCGGGGTTTCGCCGATGGGTCTTGCCGGGCTGCTGTGGCCGGGCATCGACGAAAGCATCGCCGCCGCCGCACAGGCCGCGCGCATTCCCTATGTGCTCTCGACCGTGGCGAACACCACCATCGAGCGGATCGCCCGGATCGCGCCCGACGTGTTCTGGTATCAGCTCTACAACGTACCGGGTGACGACCACCGCGTGCTGCGCGACCTGATCGCGCGGGCCGAGGGCGCAGGCGCGAAAGCGCTGGTCCTGACGCTGGACGTGCCGGTCCGCTCCAAGCGCTATCGCGACGTGCGCAACGGCCTGTCGGTCCCCTTCCGCCTGCGGGCGCGCACCGTGCGCGATGTCGCGCTGGCGCCGCGCTGGGCACTGTCGATGCTGCGCCACGGCCAGCCGCGCTTCCACAATTTCGACGCCTATCTGGGCGAACGCGCCGCCACGGCGGACATCGCGGGCTATGTCTATCGCGAGATGGCCGGGCCGATGACCTGGGAGACGGTCGCGATGATCCGTGATCTGTGGCCGCGCGCGCTGGTGGTCAAGGGCGTGCTCCACCCCCGCGATGCCGAGGAGGCGGTGCGGTTGGGCTGCGAGGGCCTGCTCGTCTCCAACCACGGCGGGCGCCAGTTCGACGCTGCGCCTGCCGCCATCGATGCCCTGCCCGCCATTGCCGCAGCGGTGGGCGATCGGATGACCGTGCTGATGGACAGCGGCATCCAGTCCGGGCTCGACGTGCGCCGGGCGATGGCGCGGGGCGCGCGCGCCGGTTTCGCCGGGCGCGCCTTTGCCATGGGCCATGCCGCGCTCGGCCGCGAAGGCCCGGCCCACGTCATCCGCATTCTCGAAGAGGAAATCCGGCTCGCGCTGGCCCAGTCGGGCGCCGACGCGGCCCATTACGCAAAACCATAATAGAACAGCCCGACGGAGAGGACAGGACATGTCACAGGATCATAGCGAGGCCAGTCCCGCAAAGACAGGAGGCCATCATGGGCGTTGAAACCGGAGCCGACTGGTTCGTCATCGGCGTCAGCGTCGCCTACATGGTCGGCCTCGCCTTCGTCAGCTATGCGGTGCGCCGCAATGCCCGCACCGCCAAGGGCTTTACCTCGGGCGGGACGACCTACCCGGCGATCTTCATCGGCTTCATGCTGATGAGCGAGTTCATCGGCACCACCGCCAGCGTCGGCACCGCGCAGCAGGCCTATACCGCCGGTGTCTCCGCCGCGTGGAACGTCGCCGTGCTCGGCATCGGCTTCCTGCTCTACGCCTGGCTGCTGGCGCGCAAGTTCAACGAAAGCGGCGAGAACACGATCTCCGCCGCGATGGCCAAGTTCTATGGCAACAAGGTGAAGCTGGCGACCTCGATCATCATGATCTGCGCCCTGCAGATCGTCGCCATCTCCACCTACGGCTCGGGCGGCGCGGTGCTGGCCCCGCTGCTCTCGGTCGACCGCTCGACCGCGATCATCATCACCGGCGTGGTCGCGGTGCTCTACGTCAGTCTGGGCGGCATGAGTTCGGTGATCTACACCAATGTGATCCACGCGATCCTGAAGTACGTGGGCGTGCTGCTGGCGCTCGGCTTCGCGATATGGATGGCGGGCGGCACGACGCATATCGTCGAGGTGGCCCCCGCCAAGATGTTCTCGATCTCGGGCGTCGGCTGGGATCAGGTCTTCGCCTGGCTGGTCGCGGGCGTGGGCGCGGTGTTCTCCACCCAGTACGTGGTGCAGGCGATCAGCACCGTGCCCGATGGCGCCAAGGCGACCCGCGCCAGCTTCTATGCCGCCGTGCTGCTGGTGCCCTTCGGCATCGCCGCCGCGCTGATCGGCGTTGCCGCCTCGGTCGCCTTCCCCGGCATCAAGCCGCTCCAGGCTTTTCCAGAAGTGATCGACCACATGGGCGACCTGCCCGCCGCGATCGTCGTTGCGGGGCTTGCCGGATCGCTGTTCGGGACGATCTCGGCGCTCAGCATCGGTACTGCCACGCTGATCTACAAGGACTTCTACCTGCCGATCACCGGCAAGACCGGCGATGATCGCAGCTCGCTGATGTTCGTGCGCGTGCTCACCATCGTCGTCGGCCTGCTGCCGATCCCGCTGGCGATCATGTCCACGCAAGTCGTCGCGGTGACGTTCCTGGCCAAGTCGCTGCGCGCCGCGCTGGCCGTGCTGGTGCTGCTGATGTTCTATGCCCCGCGCTACGGCAGCAAGCAGGGCGCGTTCGTCAGCATCATCCTGTCGCTGCTGGGGACCATCGCCTGGTATCTGGCTGGCAATCCCTTCGGCATCGACAACGCCTTCATCGCGGTGGGCACGCCGATCGTGGTGATGACGATCAGCCACTTCCTTCGCCCGCCGTCGCAGGACGTTGAGGTATCGCCGGACGCGCCGGTGTTGCAGCGATAGTGGCGGAAACGGGGGGAGCGGGTCCGTACCGCGCTTCCCCCCTCCTTCCCCGCAGGTCATTGCATTTGCACACGATTGCACGGAAACGCGTTCCCCGGCATTGGCCTTGCCCGGCATAAACGTACCATCCGGTACATGACATGCCAGACGCCCTCCCCCATCCGCCGCATCCTTGCCGCGAGCGCGCTCACCCTGTCGCTCACGGCATCGCTGACGGCTCCCGCGATCGCCCAGACCGTCGCGACCAGCCGCTTCACCCCTGCCGATGTCCAGCCGCCGACCATTCCCGGCGTCCCCCGGCAGGCCGCGAGCCGATGTACAACCCCGCGCAGACCCGCCAGCTAACGCCGCATGTCTGGATGATGCCCGGCTATCCCAATGCGGTGATCGTCGTCGGCAAGACCGGCGTTCTGGCCGTCGACACCGGTCTTGGCACGCCCAATGGCCGGATCGTCGCCGCCGAGGCGAAGCGCTTGGCACCGGGCCGCAAGCTCTACCTCGTAACCACCCACTTCCATCCCGAGCACGCAGCAGGCTTCGGCGGCTTCCCCGGCGATACTGTGCTGATCCGCCCTCGCGTGCAGCAGCGCGAACTGGTGCTTGACCACGAACGAATGGTCGCCCGCTTCGCCATCGACAATCCCGAAGTCCTCAAGAACCCGGTGTTCGGCACGCCCGAACTGTTCGACCACGAGCGCGATATCGACCTTGGCGGCGTCCACGCCCGCGCGATCTATGCAGGCCCCGCACACACCGCGGGCGATACCTCGGTATTCATCCCCGAAGACAGCGTGCTCGTCACCGGCGACACCATCCAGAACCGTTTCGGCCCGACGTTCCTGGGCGGCGGTATCGGTCCCGCGCCGTGGCTGGCGACCGTCAAGCGCCTCGCCGTGCTCAAGCCGAAACTGATCATCCCCGACCATACCCAGCCCGGCCCCGGCGCCCGGATCATCGCCGACGAGGAAGCGATCCTGAGCGAAATGGTCACGCGCACCGCCGCCGCAAAGAAGGCCGGTCAGACGCGCGAACAGGCCATCGCCTCGGTGATGAAGACGATCCGTGCCGAGCGCCCCGGCTGGAACATCGGCCCGCTCGCCGACGATGGCGTCGCCCGCGCCTACGACGCCGCGAAGTGAGCGCCTGCGGGATGAAATCCGCACTGATCGCCGCGCTCGCGCTCACCGCCATCCCGGTGAGCGCGGGGGCGGCGCCGAGCGCTACGGCGGGGACGGGGACAGGCCCTGCCCGCACCGTCACCCGCGCGGAGATTTCCGCGCCGGGCGCGCAGGCGGTGCTGGACCGCGCCCGCACGCTCGCACGCCAGCGCGGGTTGCACATGTGCATTGCCGTCGTCGATGCCAGCGGCACCCTCGTCGCGTTCGAGCGGATGGACGGGGCGATTACCGGCTGCGGCGATTCCGCCATCGCCAAGGCGGCCTCCTCGGCGAAGTTCGGCGTGCCCACGGACACGTTCTTCACCCGCGCCCGCGATGCGAACCTGCCGATCGGCTTCGTGCCCGGCATCGTTCCCGCTGCCGGTGGCGCCCCGCTGAAGCAGGGCAGCGTGGTGATCGGCGCCGTGGGCGTGAGCGGCGGGAATGTCGAGACCGAACGCGATCTCGCCGCCGACACCGCCGCGCAGGACAACGCGGCGCAATAAGGAAGTTGGCGCGCCTGTTCGAACACAGTTCGAACGACACTTGAACCCCAGGGCCCGTCAATCCCCGGAAGTTGGCGCGCCCGAGTGGGTTCGAACCACTGACCCCAAGCTTAGAAGGCTCGTGCTCTATCCAGCTGAGCTACGGGCGCGCGCTGCATCGCCCATAGCGTGGTTCTGTCCTAGCGCAAACCTCGACTACGCGCGCAAGCAGCGCTTTGCGTTTGCGAAAGGCTGCGTTACCCACAGGGACATGACCGCTTCCGCCTCCGATCACCCGACAGAAACGCTCTCCCCTTCCGGTCTCGCCCGGATCGACGGGCGGCTGACCGAAAAGCGGCACTTCCGCTATTTCGACTTCGTGATGGTTGCCTTCGTGGTGATCCTGCTGCTCTCGAACCTGATCGGCGCCGCCAAGCAGGCGCAGATCGAGCTGCCGCTGCTGGGCACCGTCAATTTCGGCGCGGGCGTGCTGTTCTTCCCGGTCAGCTACATCATCGGCGACGTGCTGACCGAGGTCTACGGCTATGCCAACGCGCGCCGCTGCATCTGGGCGGGGTTCTTCGGCCTCCTGTTCATGGTGCTGATGAGCGTGGTGGTGGTGCAGATCCCCGCCAACCCCGAATGGGCACTGGCGTCGGCCACCTATACCATCGCGGGCCATCAGGTGACGGCGCCCAACCAGGCGGCCTACTATGCGATCTTCGGGCAGACCCCGCGCATCGTCTTCGCATCCGTGGTCGCATTCTGGGCGGGCGAGTTCGTCAATTCCTTCGTCCTTGCACGCATGAAGGTGATGACCAGGGGCAAGCACCTGTGGAGCCGCACCATCGGCTCGACGGTGTTCGGCGAAGGCGTGGACAGCGCGCTGTTCTATCCGCTGGCGTTCCTGGGCGTGGCGGGCTTTCCCACCCACATGGTCTTCGTGCTCGCCTTCACGCAGTGGATCGTCAAGACGCTGTGGGAAGTGGTGCTGACGCCGGTGACGTACCTGATCGTCGGCTTCCTCAAGCGGCGCGAGGGCGTGGACGTCTATGACGAGCACACCAACTTCTCGCCCTTTGCGAAAACCGCGTAAATCTGGCTCTGGAACTGGAACGGAGCGTTGTCGGCACACCGCTAAGCCGCTAGTTCCCCGCGCAATGCTCGAACGCCTGCTCCTGTCCCGTTTCCGCAACCATCGCGAGACCGCGCTGGAAGGCACGGCGCAGTTCAACCTGCTGGTGGGCGAGAACGGCGCCGGGAAAACCAACGTGCTGGAGGCGATCTCGCTGCTCTCACCGGGCCGGGGCCTGCGCCGCGCGGCACTGGCGGACGTGCCTTCGCAGCAGGGCGACGGCGGCTTCGGGGTCAGCGCCGCACTGATCACGCCCGGCGGCGATCCGGTGCGCCTTGGCACCGGTATCTCGCCCGAGCGGCCCGGACGGCGGCTGGTGCAGGTCAACGGCGCCGAAAGCCCGGCGCTGCGGCTGGCCGAATGGCTCTCGATCGGCTGGCTGACCCCGGCGATGGACCGCCTGTTCGTCGACAGCGCAGGCGCACGCCGTCGCTTTCTCGACCGGCTGGTGCTCGCGCTGCGGCCCGATCATGCCGCCCACGCCAGCCGCCTCGAGAGCGCCCTTCGCGAACGCAACAAGCTGCTGTCCGACGACCGCGCGCCCGATCCGCGCTGGCTCGATGCCATCGAACAGCAGATCGCCGAGGCCGGCGCGATGGTCGCGCAGGCCCGCGCCGACATGATCGCCCGGCTGGAAGCGCGCCTGCTGGACCTGCCCGAGGCGCCGTTCGCCCGGCCTTCGCTCGCCTACGAACCCGGCGGTCCGACTGAACCCGAAGCGCTGGCACAGGCCCTGCGCGAAAGCCGCCCGCGCGAGCGCGCCGCCCAGCGCACGCTCACCGGCCCGCACCGCGACGAGTTGCGCGTCATGATGGCGGGAAAAGACCAGCCCGCCGCCGACTGCTCCACCGGCGAGCAGAAGGCGATGCTGATCGCGCTCGTCCTGGCCCATTCGCAACTGGTGGAGGAACTGGCGAAAGGCGGACAGGGCGAACAGCGCCCGCGCCTGCTGCTGCTCGATGAAGTGGCCGCCCACCTCGATCCCTTCCGTCGCGCCGCACTGTTCGAGCGGCTGCGCGAAGGCTCGGCGCAGGTCTGGCTGACCGGCACCGAACTGGCGCCGTTCGATGCAATCACCGGCGAGGCAGCGGTGTGGCGCGTCAGTGGGGGTTCGGTGGTGCGGGAACTGTAGCGCCCGCGCTATCCGGTTGAGCGCTCTTGGGCAATGCCTTGACCACTGTGTCCACCGTCATCGCCACCATGGCATCGACGCCGTTCGCGGTGGGATGAATATGGTCGGCCAGCTGCAATTCGAAATGGTTGTAGATCGGCGCGAGGAAGAACGGCACCAGCGTGGCGTGATACTGCCGGGCGAGCTCCGGAAAGATCGCATCGAAGGCCTTCACATAGTCCGGCCCGAGGTTCGGCGGCGCCTTCAGGCCCAGCAGGACGACGCGAATGTGCTCGGCCTCCAGCCGCGCGAGGATCTTGCCGAGGTTGTCCTTCGCCTGCTCGGGCGGCAGCGCGCGCAGCAGGTCGTTCCCGCCAAGGCTTATCAGCACGAGGTCGGGCTTCCTCGACTGGCTCTTGAGCGTGAAGTCCAGCCGGGCAAGGCCATCGGCAGTAGTGTTGCCCGAGACCCCGGCATTGGCGATGCGCGCATTGATCCCGCGCGCGCGCAGGGCCAGTTCCAACCGGTGCGGATAGGCCTCGTCCGAGGCAAGGCCGTAGCCTGCCAGCAGCGAATCCCCGAAGGCGAGCACCGACTGCTCGGCCCCGATCACCGGCAGATCGGGCGCCGCATCGCTGGCGGCCATGCTCGAAGGCGCCTCGGCGGGCGTGTCCGACGCACCGCCGCCGCACCCCGCCAGCGCCAGCACGCAGGCCGCAGCCATCGTCATCAGTATCGGACGCATGCGTTCTCCTTCTCGCACTCTTCTTCGCACCGCAGCACGCATGCCCTTGCCGCATGTGCCTGTCGCCACCCATATAGTTGGCGTGACAAGCGCTTACGACCCCCACTCGCACCCTGCCCCCGCCATCCATGCGAAGGGCCTGCGCCTGACGCTGGGACAGGGCAGCGCCGCCGTCGAAATCCTCAAGGGGCTGGACCTCACCGTCCCGCAAGGCCAGACGCTGGCGCTGCTGGGGCCGTCGGGCTCAGGCAAGTCCTCGCTGATGGCGGTGCTGTCCGGGCTGGACCGCGCCACGTCCGGCACGCTGGAGGTCGCCGGGCAGGACTTTGCCGGTGCCTCCGAAGATGCGCTGGCCCGCGCACGCCGGGGCCGCATCGGCGTGGTCCTGCAGGCCTTCCACCTGCTGCCGACGATGACCGCGCTGGAGAATGTCAGCACGCCGCTGGAACTGGCCGGCGAAAGCGACGTGCGCGCCCGCGCCGAGGCAGAACTGGCTGCCGTGGGTCTTTCGCACCGGCTCGACCACTACCCGGCGCAGCTTTCGGGGGGCGAACAGCAGCGCGTCGCCATCGCCCGCGCGCTGGCCTCGCGCCCGGTTCTGGTGTTCGCCGATGAGCCGACCGGCAATCTCGATGCCGCCACCGGCGCGCAAGTGGCAGACCTGCTTTTCGCTCGCCGGGCAGAGACCGGGGCGACGCTGGTCGTCATCACCCATGACGAAGCCTTGGCCGCGCGGTGCGAGCGGGTGGTTCGGATCGCCGACGGCGTGATCGCGAGCGACACCCTTGCCTGAGGCGCCTTCTATGTCGGCCCCCTCCATGTCGGCCCTGCCCTGGCGCAGCGCCTGGACTCTGGCGAAGCGCGATCTTTCCGCGCGGTTCAAGGGCTTGCGCCTGCTTCTGGCCTGCCTGTTCCTGGGCGTCGGTGCCCTCGCCGCGATCGGCACGCTGACCGGGTCAATCCAGCACGAGCTTTCGGTGCGGGGGCGCACGATCCTGGGTGGAGACCTGTCGTTCAGCGTCTGGCAGCGCAGCCCGACCCCGCGCGAACTGGCGGAGATGCAGCGCTTCGGCACCACCTCCACCTCGTTCCGGTTGCAGGCGCTGGCGGTTCACGGCAACCGCTCGGCCTCGCTGTCGGTCAAGGCGGTGGACAGCCGCTGGCCATTGGCGGGCGAGCTGGTGCTGGCGGACGGGCGCCATGTCGGCGCACCGCCCAGCGGCGTCGCGTACCTCTCCGAAGGCGGCGCCGCGCGCCTCGGGCTGAAGCCTGGCGAGCGCTTCACCATCGCCGGATTTCCCCTGAAACTCGGTGGCCTGATCGCCAGCGATCCCGAGCAGCTGGGGGACGGCTTTGCACTGGGCGATCCGGTGATCGTGCCCATCGGCATGCCGCGCGAGGCCGGACTCACTGCGCCGGGCGCGATGTTCCGCAGCGAGACCAAGCTCGACACAAACGGGACAGAAACCGACACAGGCGGGATAGAGCGGCTCGCCCGGCACTTCAAGACGACCTTCCCCGATGCCGGATACGAGATCAGGACACGCGACAACGCCGCGCCCTCGACCACGCGGTTTGTGGAGCGCATGGGCCAGTTCCTGATCCTCGTCGGCCTCGCCGCGCTGACCATCGCCGGGATCGGCATCGGCGGCGGCGTATCCTCCTATCTCGAAGCCCGCCGCACCAGCATCGCCACGCTGAAAGTGCTGGGCGCGACCAGCGGCGACATCGCGCGGATCTATGCCTTGCAGGTCGGCGCCGCCGCGCTGGTGGGTAGCCTTGCCGGACTGCTGGCAGGCGTGCTGGTGACGCCGCTGCTCGCCCATGCGCTGGGCACGCTGCTGCCGGTGGCGGGCGGCTTCATGATCTCGCCCGTCGCGCTGGCCAGCGCGGCCGGATATGGCCTGCTGGTGGCGCTGGTCTTCGCCGCGCCGCCGCTGGTGCGGGCGCGCAGTTTCCCGGCGATGGCGCTGATGCGCGCGCGGGTCTCCCCCTTGCGGACATCATGGCGGGCGCTGGTGCTGCCGGTGGGCCTCGGCCTTGCCGGGATCGTCGCGCTGGTGATGGTGAGCGCAGCGCAGCCGTGGCTCAGCGCCGGGTTCCTCGTCGGCGCCGCCGCGATGCTCGGCCTGCTGGCGCTTGTCGGCAAAGGCATCGCCCTTCTCGCCCGCCGCCTGCCGCGCCTCAAAAGCCCGATGCTGCGGGCGGGCCTTGCCAACCTCCACCGCCCCGGCGCGCAAGTGGGCGCGCTCGTCACCGCGCTCGGCTTCGGGCTTTCCGCCTTCGTGCTGATCGCCGGGGCCGAGACCAGCCTCGATGCCGAGATCCGCAACACCGTGCCCGACCGCGCACCGGACTACTTCGTGATGGACCTCCAGCCCGAGGCCGCGCCCGCCTTCCGCGCCGCCGTGAACAAGGCCGCACCGGGGCCCGAGGTCCGCCTCGTGCCGAACCTGCGCGGGCGTATCCTCGCCTACGGTCCTGCCGACCATCCGACCCGCGTCGATGACAGCGCGAAATTGCCCGAAGACGCCTGGGCACTGCGCGGCGAGCGCGGGCTGACGTGGTCGGACACGGTGCCGCCGGGCAATGTCGTGACCGCCGGACACTGGTGGGGGCCGCACTATGCCGGGCCCCCGCTGGTCTCGGTGGACGAGAAGCTGGCGAAGGCGGTCGGCCTGAAGCTCGGCGATACGATCACCATCGGCGTGCTCGGCGTCGAGCGCAGTGCGACCATCGCCGCCTTCCGCCGGATCGACTGGGATTCGATGGGCTTCAACTTCGTGCTGGTGTTCTCACCCAACGCGCTGGAGGACGCACCGCACACGCTCGCCGCGACGATCTCGCTCCCGCCGGGCGCCAGGCGAACCAATCTGCTGCCAACGCTGGTGCAGGCCTTCCCCACCAGCTCGGTGATCGAGACCGGCCCCTTGCTGACGCAAGTGCGCGGACTGCTGGACCAGATGGCGAGCGCGATCCTCGCCGCCGCCTCTGTGGCCGTGCTGGCGGGCCTTGCCGTGCTGCTCGGCGCCATCGCCGCCGCACGGGCGAGCCGCACCTACGACAACGTGATCCTGCGCGTGCTGGGCGCCAGCCGCGCGCAGCTGCTGGCTTTGCAACTGGCGGAATATGGCGTGCTGGCGCTGGTTCTGGCCGTGGTGGCGCTCGGCCTCGGCTCGCTGGCCGGATGGGCGGTGATGACGCAGGTATTCGGCTTCGGCTGGCAGCCGGACTGGGTGCGCGTGGCGCTGGTGCTTGTCGCCGGCCTCGTGCTGGTCATGGCCTTCGCGCTGGGCGGCTCGCTGCCGCTGCTGCGCGCGAAACCGGCGCAGGCGCTGCGGGAGTTGTGAGGCTGATGAAGGGTGGGCAGCCGTTGCGCTAGTGGCCCACCCCGCTGCGACTAAGGTTCGCTGCGCTCACCCAGTCTCGCTCCCCTCCCGCTTGCGGGAGGGCCGGAAGGCTTGGGAACGCAGTGACCTAGCCGAACGGGGTGGGCCGAAGGATGGGCAGGCAAAAGCGCCTTACGCTCAGGCGCAGAACACCTGATCGGCCAGCTTGGCGACGCGGCGGGGCAGTAGCCGCCGCGGGCAGCTGCGGCGTGGAAGTAGAGCGCATCGCCGACGACCGGATCGTGCTCGCCTGCAACCACTTCCTGCGCGACACGCAGGGCAGTGCCCCAGCGACGGTCGCCCGAGAAATCGTAGGCATCGACGTTGAAGAACTGGCCGCGCTGCTTGGCGACGCCGCAGATCGTGGTGGGGAAGCGGCCAGAGCGGGTGCGGTTCATCACCACCTGCGCGACGGCGACCTGCCCGATTTCCGGCTGACCGCCGGATTCACGAAGCACGACTTTGGCAAGGCAAAGCGTTTCGGCATCGGTATCGTCGGCATCGACCATGTCGCCGGCGGCAGGCGCATCGGCGTGGACCTGTGCCAGCGCGGCGCTTTCGACGACCGGCGAAGTGGTCGATGTGACCGTCGCGGGAACCGAAGCTGTGGGAAGCGGTTGAACTACGGGAATGGCCGATACCGGCCCGGAAAGCTGCACCAGCGCGGCGGCGCCCAGTGTGAGCAGCGCGATACGGCGCGTTTTCGTCGTATTCATGAAGCCCCCTGAACCCCGGCCTGTCCGGTCCCTTGCCCGTGCGAGAGGCCGCAATTCGGTTCGTCGCACAAGCAAACTGCGACCAGTTGCATCGCCAGCGGGGTGGATGGAGCCCGTTAACGAAGTCTGAAAATGGCGGATTTCCGCCATTTCAGCTTCATGGAACGGCGCATGCGGGGCATCCTGACAGGCGCGTTAACCAGCGGATTTCCGGTACTTTTCGGCCCGTCGCCCAGCCGTTTCGGCGAAATGCCCTTGATCATGGGTGCCGACCGGGCCGAAAACGCTCGATCGGCACGTCTTCAGATCGAGTCGATCACTCGTGACGCAGCGCGTCGATGGGGTTCAGCGCCGCCGCCCGGCGCGCCGGGAAGTAGCCGAAGACCACGCCGATCACTGCCGAGACGATGAAGGCCATCACGTTGCTGGACATGTCGAAAGTCCACGGCACCTGCATCAGCGGCGTCGCCAATGCGATCAGCACTTGCGCCAGCAGCAGCCCGACGATGCCGCCAAGGCACGACAGCACGATCGCCTCGACCAGGAACTGCATCAGGACCTCGCGCGCCAGAGCACCGATGGCGAGGCGGATGCCGATCTCGCGCGTGCGCTCCGTCACCGAGACCAGCATGATGTTCATGATGCCGATGCCGCCGACGACAAGGCTGATCGCGGCGACGGCGGTGACGATGCCGGTCAGCAGCCCGGTGGTCTGGCTGAGCGTATCGGAAATCTGCTTGGTATCGAAGATGTTGAAGTCATCCTCCGCCCCTTCGGACAGATGGCGACGCTCACGCAGCAGGGCGCTGAGCGAATCCTGCACCTGCTTGCTCTGGTAGTTGGTATCGACGCCGACGAGGATCATGCGCACGTCGGTGGAGCCGATGAAGCGGCGCTGCACGGTCTTGATCGGCATGATCACGACATCGTCCTGATCGCCGCCGAAGCCTGCCTGCCCCTTGGTCTCCAGCGTGCCCACCACGGTACAGCTTACGGTGCCCACGCGCATGCGCTTGCCGATCGGATCGACCACCTTGAACAGGTTGGTCTGCACGGTGGAGCCGATGATGCAAGCGGCGCTGCCCGCCTGCTCCTCCAGCGGAGTGAACAGGCGCCCGGCGCTCAGCTTCCAGGGCTGGACGGTGAAATAGGCATTGGTGGTGCCGTTGATCGTGGTGGACCAGTTGGCGCCGTCGTAGATCACCCGCGCGGTGCTCTGCGCCTGCGGGGCCACGGCAACGACGCCTGCCACCTGCTGGCGGATCGCCTCGACATCGTCGCTCTTGAAATCCTGCGGCAGCGCGCCGCCGCCGCCGCGTCCGAAGCCCTGCCCCGGACGTACCATCAGCACGTTGGTGCCCAGCTGCGCGATCTGCGCCTGCACGGCGGCCGTCGTCGCCTTGCCCAGCGTCACCATGGTGACGACCGCCGAGACGCCGATGACGATGCCCAGGATCGTCAGGAACGAGCGCAACAGGTGGCGGCGGATCGAGCGCAGCGCCAGCATGAACACGGTGCCGAGCATCAGGCGAGCCCCTCTGTCGAGCCGTCCGGCTCGCTGATATCCTGCGCAGGCCGGTCAGGCTCGGGCATCTCGCCCGAACGGTGGCCGCGCTCGATCCGGTCCACCAGACCGTCGCGGAAATGGACGATGGTGCGCGCGAAGGCGGCCATGTCGGGCTCGTGCGTCACCATCAGCACGGTGATCCCCTGCTCGCGGTTCAGCCGGGTGAGCAGTTCCATGATCTCCACCGAGCGTTCGGAATCGAGGTTGCCGGTCGGCTCGTCCGCCAGCAGCACGTCAGGGCTGGTGACGATGGCGCGGGCAATCGCCACGCGCTGCTGCTGGCCGCCCGAAAGCTCCGCCGGGGTGTGGTCCCACCATTCCTTGAGGCCCACCTTGTCGAGCGCATCGAGCGCGGCAAGGCGCCGTTCGCGCTTGGGATCGCCGCGATAGACCAGCGGCAGCTCGACATTCTCCAGCGCGCTGGTGCGCGAGAGCAGGTTGAAGCCCTGGAACACGAAGCCCAGATAGCGCCGCCGCAGCATCGCGCGCTGGTCGCGGTCGAGCGCCTCGACGTGGTGGCCCTTGAACAGGAACGCGCCGCCCGTGGGCACGTCGAGGCAGCCGAGCATGTTCATCGTCGTCGACTTGCCCGAGCCCGAAGGCCCCATCACCGCCACGAAATCGCCGCGCTCGATATCGAGATCGACGCCTTTCAGCGCATGGAACGCGGTCGCCCCGGTGCCATAGACCTTGGTGATCCCGCGCAGCCGGATGAGCGGGTCGGCAGCGGCGGCCATGTCACCCACCCTTGGCGCCGGCCGCAGCGGAACCGGCGGCGGACAGCGTGCCGGTGATGACCTGCATGCCCGGCTTGAGCCCGCCCGAGACGACTTCGGTATTGGTGCCGTCGGTATTGCCGGTAACGATCTCGACCGCCTGCGGCTCGCCCTTCTTGCCCAGCACGTAGATCGTCTGGGTGCTGCCGCGCCCGATCGTCGCGCCCTTGTCGGTCGCCCCGCCCCGGCGCGGCGGACCGCCCAGGATCGCCTTGGCGAAGCCGCCGCTGGCGCCTGCCCCTTCGGCAGGCTTGAAGCGCAGCGCGGTGTTGGGGATCATCAGCACATTCGCCTTGTCCGAGGTGACGATATCGGCGGTCGCGGTCATGCCGGGGCGCAGCTTGAGGTCGTTGTTGGCGACCGAAAGATCGGCCGCGTAGGACACCACCTGCCCGCTCGACGACGACGAACTGGTGCTGCTGGTCGTGCTGGAGCTGGACGAGGATGACGAGCTGCTGACCGTCAGGTTCGAGCCGATCTCCACCCGCGTGATCTGCGCATCGAACGTCTGGCTGGGGAAAGCATCGACCGTGAACGTCGCCTTCTGGCCGTCCTTCACGGTGCCCACGTCCGCCTCGTCGATCGAGACTTCCAGCTTCATCTTGGAAAGATCCTCGGCGATGACGAACAGCGTCGGCGTGCTGAACGAAGACGCCACGGTCTGGCCGGGATCGACCTGACGCGCCAAGACCACGCCCGACACCGGCGAGCGGATCACCGCATAGGTACGCTGCGTCTTGGTCTGCGCCAGCGAGGCGCGGCTGGCCTCTGCGGTGGCGACGGCCTGCGCGAGCGCCGCCTTGGCGCGCTGCACATCGGCGCGCGCGGTCTGCATCTCGGTTCCCGAAGGCACCTTGCCGCCCGAGAGGCGATAAACCTCTTCCTGCCGGGCCAGCTGCGCCGTGTTTTCGGCCAGCGTCGCCTTGGCGGTGCCGATCGCGGCGACATTGGCGTTGATCGTCGCCTCGCCCTGCCGGATCTGGTCGTCGATCTGCTCGGGGTCGATCTCGGCGAGCACCTGTCCCTTGGTGACGCGATCGTTCACGTCCACCAGCACCCGCACGATCTGGCCGGAAAGCTGCGCGCCCACCGTCACCTGATTGGTCGGCGCAAGGTTGCCGGTGGCCGAGACGGTCGTCACCAAACGCCCGGTTTCGGCCTTCGCGGTCGCATACTTGGGCGCGTCCGATCCGCCCATGCAGCGGCTGAGCAGCAGCACGAGCACCACCAGCACGACGATGGCGACGATCCACCAGCGCCAGCGCTGCCAGCGCGTGCGGGGCTTTTCGCCGAGGAAGTCTTCGAGATCGCTGTCCGCCATGGTCTGTCCTGCCGGTGGGGTCTGGTGATCCGTCCCGCTCACTGTGCGGGTCCGGCCTGAGTTTGGGATGTGCTGGAACTGGAAGCGCCGGTGGCCGAAAGCCCTGCGGGCATCGGCGTGTTGCCGGTATCGGGCAGGCGATTGGCATCCCAGCCGCCGCCCAGCGCCACATAGAGCGCGACGATCGCCTGCGCCTTGTCCGACCGCGCCTGCGCCAGCCCGTCGCGCGCCGAGATCAGCGAGGATTCGGCGGTGTTGAGCGTGGTGAAGTCGGTCAGCCCCGAACGATACTGGCTGCGTGCGAGCACCGCCGAATTGGTCGCCGCGTCGAGCGCGATGGCATACTGCACTTCGCGCGCGCGGGCCGCATCGAGCGCGACCATCGCGTTCTCGGTATCCTCCAGCGCGCTGAGCACGGCGGACTTGTAGGCCGCGAAGGCCTCATCCGCCGCCGCGCGGTTCGACCGCACTTGCGCCGAGGCCGCGCCGCCGTTGAAGATCGTGTGCGACAGCGTGCCGAACAGCGATCCGGTGATCGTGTCGAGCAGGCTGGAGAGGCTCGTGGCGTTGCTGGTCAGAGAGCCGCCGATCGACAGCGAGGGCAGCAGCGCCGCCTTGGCAACCCCGATCCGCGCCACGGCAGCGGCGAGCGAGCGCTCTGCCGAGCGGACATCCGGGCGCTGGCGCAGGGTATCGGCGGGAACGCCCACGCCGACGATATCCTCGCCCGCGAGCGATCCATCGGCAGCAGAGTGCGTCGCCGGGATTGGCGCGGGGGTTGCCAGCAGCGCCTTGAACGTGCCGGGCGCCTGCCCGGTCAGCACGCCGATGCGCGCGACGGCGGTGTTGTAGGACTGCTCCAGCGTCGGGATCGTCGCGGCGGTCTGCGCCCGGCTGGCACGCGCCGTCTCGACATCGACCGACGTGGTCAGCCCGGCCTGCACACGCCACTGGGCGATCTGCAGGTTCTCGTCGAGGATTGTCAGGCTGTCGCGCGCATTGGCCAGCTGCGCCTGATAGCCGCGCGCCAGCATGTAGTTCTTCGCGACCTCGCTCTCCACCGAGAGCAGCGTGGTGGCATAGTCGTAGCCGCTGGCCTGATAGGCATCGCGCGAAGCCTCGACCGAGCGACGCACCCCGCCGAACAGATCAAGCTGATAGCTGGCATCGAGGCCGACCGAATAGTTGGTCGTCCCCCGCTGCCCGAATAGACATAGCCCGAGGAACCGGCGGTCGCCGCGCCGTTGGCCCGCGCACCTGCTCATAGCGCGTCGCGCCTGCCGATCCGCTGAGCGTCGGGAACAGCGAGCCCTGGCTGACCTTCAGCGCCTCTCGCGCCTGCCGCAGCCGCGCCACCGCCTGCGCCAGATCGAGGTTGTTCGCCGCCGCCAGCTCGACCACTTGGGTCAGCACCGGGTCGTCGAACCGGCTCCACCAGCGGGTCAGGTCCTCGCGCTCGGTAGAGGCCGGGACCGACCAGGCATCGGGAACGCCAAGGTCTGCCGCCGCGCGGGCGTGATAGTTCGGCCCGACGGCGCAGGCGCCCAGCGCGCCGCTCATCACCGCGCACAGCGTTACAGTGGGGACAAGATTGAGCCCGGTTCGTTTCATCATGCCAGCCTGAAAGGTCGCGGGTCTGTCGTCCAGCGGGGAATTGTGTCACTGTGTTGCAAATTCACCGGCAGTTTCAAGGTGATTATCGAAATTTCCGGTCGGTGTATTAGTTTTAACCCTGATGCGCGATGACAGGGATCATGGCCTTTTCAGATTCGCTCCCTATCTTTTTGTCATGAACCGCAACGCTCTTCTCCTGCTCGGCTCGGGCGTGGTGGCACTGGGCGCCATCGGCGGCGCGCTCTATGCCGCCGGAAGGCCCGAAGCGGCCTCCCCTGCCCTTGGCACGGATGCGAAGACGGTGGTCGCGGCGAATGTAACGAAAGCGGCGGCGAATGTGTCTGCCCCTGCCCCCTCACCCGCGCCTGCCAGAGACGCAGGCTTCGTCATCAAGCGCATCCTGCCGATCAGCGGCCCGATCCGCTATGGCGACTGGCACTGGGACGATGCGGGCGTGCCGCAAGGCCCGATCGTCATCACCGTCGACCTCGACGCCCGCGTGATCTCGGTGTTCCGCGACGGCTACGAGATCGGCACCAGCGCAGTCCTGCTGGGCAGCGACGACAAGCCGACCCCGCTCGGCGTGTTCCCGATCACCCAGAAGGACGAGCATCACGTCTCGAACATCTACACCGGCGCGCCGATGCCCTACATGCAGCGCCTGACCAACGACGGGATCACCCTGCACGGCTCGAACGTGGCGCTGGGCTACGTCAGCCACGGCTGCGTGGGCATGCCCGACGATTTCGCCGCCAAGCTGTTCAAGACCACGCATCTGGGCGACAAGGTCTATATCACCCGCGGCAAATACGTGGGCATGGGCTCGGACCTGACCGGCGGGTGAAGGCGGCGCGGAAGGCAATTAACTGCCGTCACGCTGGCCCACCCCGCTGCGACTAGCATCGCCTGCGGCTCTGCAAGGCTCGCTCCCCTCCCGCCTGCGGGAGGGCCGGAAGGCTTGAGAGCGTAGCCAACTAACCGAACGGGTGGGCTGGCGCGACGTCTTCAATGGTGAAGGGTTTCGGGCGCTTGCGTACGAAAGCCTCCCATGCAGGAACCCGCGTGCCCGATAGGCTGGGCTATGGGGATTTGCGCTTTCGCGTGGTGTGGCGGGGTGAAGTGCGCGCTTTGATGGAGGCACGACAGCAGCGCAGTAGCGGGTGCCTGGATGCGCTGAGGGTGTGTTCGGCGCGCTGTCGAGGTTGATGCCAGGAGCAGACGCGGGCGCGTCGCGCGTTGGGAGCAAGTCGGCCCTCTGACCACCGCGCGCTCTGCGGGGCCATGGCGACTGGCGGACCATGCCGGGTCATGCGGCGCGCTCCCGGATTGGCGGGCTAGGCCTGGGCGGCGCGCGGGGCTGGCTCCAGCGTGGGAAGGTTTCGATGACGATCATGCGCCCGCCGCAGCACGGACATGGCGCGCAAGTGTCGGGCTCGGCTTCGGGCTCCGGCGCCTCCGCCTCCACCTCTGGCGTGACGGGAAGCAGGCGGCGGGCGAGCGCGAGATTGTCGTGGCGTGCGGCGCTGGCGAGCAGGCCGTAATGGCGGATGCGGTGGAAGCCACGCGGCAGGACGTGGAGCAGGAAGCGGCGAATGAACTCGTTGGCGGTCAACGTCATGACCCGCTGGCGTTCGGGCCCATCGCGGCGATAGTCCTTATAACGCAAGGTCACGCCGTTCGCGTCGAAGGCGATCAGGCGCCGGTTCGAGATGGCGACGCGGTGGGTATAGCGCGAGAGGTAGGCGAGCACCGCTTCCGGCCCGGCAAAGGGCGGCTTGGCATAGACCACCCAGCGTTTCTTGCGCGCCGGGGCAAGGTGCCGCTGGAAGGTCCGCCGCTCTGTCAGATCGGTCAGGGAGCCGAAGAAGGCGAGCTTGCCGGCATCGTGCAGCGCGTTCAGCCGGGTGAGGAAGAGCCGTCGGAACAGCGCCCCCAGCACGCGCACCGGCAGGAGGAAGGCCGGACGCGAGGAGATCCAGCGACTTGCATCGGGCGCGATACCGCCGCCCGGCACGATCATGTGGACATGCGGATGGTGGGTCATTGCCGATCCCCAGGTGTGGAGGACGGCGGTGATCCCGATCCGGGCGCCCAGATGGCGGGGATCGGCGGCGATGGTCAGCATCGTCTGCGCGGCCGCCTTGAACAACAGGTCGTAGACCAGCGCCTTGTTCTGCCACGCGATGTCGGCAACCTCGGCGGGTAGCGTGAAGACGACGTGGAAGTAGCCGACGGGAAGCAGGTCGGCCTCCCGTTCGGCCAGCCAGGTGCGCGCGGCGGCGCCCTGGCATTTTGGGCAATGCCGGTTGCGGCAGCTGTTGTAGGCGACCCGCCAGTGCCCGCAGTCCTGACAGGCCTCGACGTGCCCGCCCAGGGCTGCGGTGCGACAAGTCTCGATCGCGGACATCACCTTGAGCTGGGCAAGACTCAGGTGCCCGGCATGGGCCGCCCGGTAGGCTGGTCCGACCGAGCGGAAGATGTCCGCGACCTCGAGGTTGGAGCGCATCGGCTCATCCGGCGTCGTCTGGTCCTATGGGCGCTTTGCCCTCCATCAGCGCCATCAGCTGGTCAAGCGGGCCCGACACGGCGTGGATCGTGCGCGTGGAGACCTTGGTGTAGAGGGCGGTGGTCTCCAGTTTGCTGTGGCCGAGCAGGACCTGGATCACGCGGATATCGACATCCTGCTCGAGCAGATGCGTGGCGAAGGAATGGCGCAGGGTGTGCGGGCTGACGCGCTTGCGGATGCCAGCCACCTCGGCCGCCTCCTGGACCGCGCGGTGCAACTGCCGGGTCGAGATTGGATCGGTGACGTTCTGGCCGGGGAACAGCCAGCCATGCGCGATCAGCACCCCGCGCTTCCTGCCCTCTCGCCACCACATCCGCAGCAGTTCGAGCAGCTGGGGCGAGAGCATGGCATTGCGATCCTTGCCGCCCTTGCCCTGTTCAACGCGGATCAACATGCGTGTGCTGTCGATATCGTCGACCTTGAGGTGGGCGACCTCGGATACGCGCAGGCCCGCGCCATAGGCCACCCCCAGCGCCGCCTTGTACTTCATGCCGGGGGCGGACTGGAGCAACCGCGCAGCCTCCTCGACGCTCAGCACTTCGGGCAGCCGGGGCACGATGCGGGTGACGACCAAGGCCCGCGCCAGATCGCGTCGCCTGAGCGTGACGTTATACAGGAAGCGCAAGGCCGACACGGTGCCGTTGATGGTGCTCGGCCTGACCCCGCTCTCATGCTGCATGAGCTGAAAGCGGCGAAGGTCCTCTTCCGTTGCCGTATCGGGAGGGCGCCCCAGGAAGGCTGCCAGGCGCTTCACATGGCGCACATAATCCTTCTGGGTATGCGGACCGAGCCCCCGCATCATCATGTCGTGCTGCATCCGCTGGCGCAGCGGGCTGATCGGGGCGGTATTGATCGAGACAGTCATGGCAAGTTCCTCTCCGTTAAAGGAACTGCCAGCCTCGCCCCGCTAAAGGCCTACATGTACCACGCTACATCGCCCCACGCGCCCCTCCCGCGCGAGCGGGTTCGTGCATGGGGCGTTTGCAGACCAGCCGAATGCACCCGCAAGCCCCCTAGAAATCCTCCGGCGCCTTCGTAATGATGCGCTTCGCGGCTCGGACGGGGGCTTTCGAGAAGCTCCAGCCGCCTGCGTTGGCGCGTGCCACCAGATCGCCGATCGAGGCGGGGCGCCCGGCGATCAGCGTTTCCATCAGTCGCGCCACGGCCTGCCCGCGCGGGGCGTACCGTCCAGTTCGGTGACGATCAGCGCCAGCACCCGCAAGGCAACGGCACGCGGCGCACGCGGGCGGTAGCGCAGGCCCAACGGCTCTTTCGTGACACACGAGCGCCATTCGAGCGCGGCCATCCACTCCAGCGCCTCATCGGCTTCGGCGAGATGCGCGGCGCTCTGGGCGACGGCAGTGATGTCGAGCCAGTCCGCATCCTTGAGCGCCTGCCGCATCCGCACCCGGTCGAAGCGCGGGTCGGCATTGCTGGGGTCCTGCGCGGCAGCGACACCCGCCGCCGTAACGACCTGCGCGAGGTCCGCGCGGCGCCAGCCGAGCAAAGGCCGCAACAGGCCAAGGTCCTTCGTGCCCGGAACCACACCTTGCGCGCGCGTGCCCGCGAGCCCCGCCACGCCGCTCGCGCGGTTGAGGCGCATCAGCAGCGTCTCGGCCTGATCGTCGGCATGGTGCGCGGTGGTGAGCACGGCCAGCCGCCGGTCCTCGATCCAGTCTGCCAGCGCGGCATAGCGCGCGGCGCGCGCCTCGCTCTGGACATTGCCCGGCGCCACGGTGACGCGCAAGGTGCGGTGCGGCACGCCCAGCCGCTCGCACAGCGCCGCGACATCCGCCGCCTCGTCCGCACTGGCGGCGCGCAGGCCATGATCGACCGTCGCCGCCTCGACCCGCCCCGGCAGGGCGGCATGGGCGAGCAGCAGCAGCGCGGTCGAATCCGGGCCGCCGGAAATCGCCACGGCCAGCTTTGCCGGTTCATGGGCGATCCCCTCCGGCCAGATCGCGGCAAGGTCCGCATGGAACCGCGCCACGAGATCGGCGGAAGGGGTCAGCACGGTATTAGTTGCAGGTCAGCCCACGGCGCGTGGCGTCGTAGATGTCCTTCAGGCGCCCGGCCGCCTCGGCAGTGTAGCTCTGGCTGAACTGGTCGAGCGCGATGCAGGCGCGGCGGGTGTCCTTCAGCGCCTTCATCGACACGCCGAGGTACAGCAGGCTGTCCGCCGCCCGCGCGCCGGTCTTGTCCGACTGGTAGTTCTGGAGGAACCACTTGGCGGCCTCGGTCGGGTTGCCGTCATCCAGATAGGCACGGCCCAGCAGGTTGCGGCCATAGCTGACCATCGGGTCCTTGGGATACTGGGCCAGATACTGCTTCAGCTGCTGCTGCGCCTCGGGATAGTACTTCGCGCTCCACAGGCGGAAGCCATAGCTGTAGGCGTCCTGCCCCGGATTGCCGGTCTGCGGCTTTTCGACACCCTTCACACCATCGGCGCGCGCACCGCTGCTGGGCGCAGGCGCGGTTCCGGCGGAAAGCGGCTGGCTGGGGCCATTGTCCTGCGGCCCGTTATCCCGACCAGCGTTATCCTGCGGCATCGCTCCCGGTTGCACCGGACCCTGCTGCACCGGCGCAGGAGCGGCCTGCGCTGCAGCGGCCATGTCGTTCATCCGGCCTTCCAGCTGGTTCAGCCGGTTGGTGTTCTGCTCCACCTGCGAGGTCAGCTGCGCCAGCTGACGCTCCACTGCGTCCACGCGCGAGAGCATGTCGGTCATCGGCGTGGCAGACGGTGCCTGCGTGGGCTGGGGCGCGGCAGCGGGCGGCGGGGTGATCTGCGGGAAGAAGGTGCCGTCGCCGCCGGGGAAGACCTTGCGCTGGAGCGCGCGCACTTCGGATTCCACCTTGTCGAGGCGGCGCTGGGTATTGGCGTCCTGCGCGAAAGCAGGCGCGCTGCCAGCCAGCATCGCGAAACCGGCCACCACGGCCATGGCTGTCGAGACGGACATGCGGCGCCCGCGCTGACGCGTAGCGGGGATACGGGCTGCGCGCGACGCGACAATTCCACTCATGAGCTGGTCTTCTCCATCAATCTTTCGGGCTTCATCAGGCCGCCCTCCTATCCCGCTCCTGCCGGGGCGAAACGGAACCGGACCTGAATCGCCGCCCGTCACGACGCGGCGCTGCCGCCGTCAGGCATTCGTTCGACGTGCCTGCCCCAGACCGGCGCGCCTGTCGAGAGCGGGTCAGTCGGAAGAGGCGGGAATCGGCTGGACGACCGGCTGCGAGATCGTCGGGACCGCGCGCGGCTGGCCTGCGGAACCGGTATCATCGCCCGAAGGCAACAGGTTCACCGGGCCATGCGAGGTGCTGCGCGCCCGACGGGGCGCCGGTCGCGGGGCGGCACGCGGCGTAGCGGCAGAGGCCGAGGAGCTGGTGTTGGCAGGTGCTGCGCCTGTCTGTGTGGCGGGCACGGAAGCGGCGCCGGCAGGTGCCGTGCCGGCAGCAGGCGCGGGCTTGCCGTCGGCGCGGGCGATCAGGCTGGCGGGATCGAGCGCAATATTGCCCATCACGATCGACTGGTCCGCCAGCGGCGGCAATGTGCGATCACCCACGGTGATCTTCAGGCCATCGGCGCGGCCCACGCGCAGCACGGGCGCGCGCGCATCGGCAGGCACCGTCCAGCTGTCACCCGTGGTCATGACCTTCTGGATCAGCTGCTTGCCATCGGCATCGACCACCTTGATCCACACGCTGGGCTGCGTCGCGGTGATGACCACCGGGCCGGTCGGCGCTGCCTGCGGGGCAGCGGCAGCCTGCTGGGCAGGCCTGGGCGCAGGGGCCGCAGCGCTGGGCTGGTCCGAGATCAGATCGGGCAGCCTGGCCTCGGGCGAGAGGAAATTGCCCCAGAACGCCAGCAGCAGGCCGATGACGACGACGATCGCCAGCACGCCGATCCACGCCAGCGCCCGGCTGGGCACGCGCGCGGGATCGCCCGGCTCGAAGCTGGGCGGCGGAGGCGGCGCCTGACGCGAATGGGCAATTTCCAGCTGTTCGCGCACGCGGCGGGCAATGTCGCCCTCGTCCAGCTTGAGCGTGCGGGCATAGGCGCGCGCGAAGCCCACGGCATACGTCGGCGCGGCGAGATCGCCCAGCCGGTCTTCCTCGATGGCGGCGAGATGACGCTCGGCGATCTTGGTCTGCGCGGCGATATCGGCACGGGTCAGCCCCGCCGCCTCGCGCGCACGCGACAGGATGGCGCCGGCGGTCTCGTTGCCGCGTTCGGTCGGTGCGTTGTCGCCCAGGGTGTCCTCGTGTGCCATCCAGTTTCCGCAAGGGATTGTGTAAAGGGTATTTGCGATCCGCCTTTACCAAACTCCATGACCACACAAAGTCAATCATGGCCGTTCAAAGGCGAAGATTTTTCTGCACAGGCAGGCGACGAACCACGCCCGGAACGTGACGCAGTGCGCCCCGCTCAGTCGAGCGGAATGCCGCGCTCCTCTGCCCAGGCGGTGATCGTGGCGCGCATGTCTAGCGGCGGCGATGCCAGCCAGCCGTCCATCGCCGCCGCGATCTCGCCCATGTCGACATGGCTGATCAGGTCCTTGATCGGGCCGACCGAGGCCGGGGTGATCGACAGACGCCGGATACCCAGCCCCATCAGCGCCAGCGCCTCCAGACGGCGCCCGCCCATCTCGCCGCACACGCCGATATCCACGCTGTGTCCGTCGAGCGAGCGCACGACGCGGCGGATGAAGCGCAGGATCGCCGGGCTCAGCCAGTCGTAGCGCTCCGCCAGCTTGGGATGCGCGCGATCGGCTGCGAACAGGAACTGGGTGAGATCATTCGTGCCCAGTGACAGGAAGCTGATCTTGGGCGCCAGCAGGTCGAGCTGCTCGGCCAGCGCGGGCACTTCCAGCATCACGCCATAGCGGATCGCTTCGGGCAGCAGCTTCTTCTGGCGACGCAGGAAGGCCAGCTGCCCCTCGAACACCGCCTTGGCCGCATCGAACTCCCACGGCTCGGCGACCAGCGGGAACATGACGTGCAGCACCCGGCCCGCCGCCGCATCGAGCAGCGCGCGCGCCTGCACCTTGAGCAGCCCGTCGCGTTCGAGCGCGACGCGCAGCGCGCGCCAGCCCATCGCCGGGTTCTCCTCGTGCTCGGCATCCTCGTTGCGCAGATAGGGCAGCGTCTTGTCGCCGCCGATATCGACGGTGCGGAACATCACCGGCTTGCTGCCCGCCGCCTCCATCACGTCGCGATAGAGCCGCGTCTGGCGTTCGCGGGCGGGGAGCGTGGCGGACACCAGGAACTGGAACTCGGTGCGGAACAGACCGATGCCGTCCGCCCCGGTCGACGACAGGTTCGCCATGTCGTCGCGAAGCCCCGCATTCATCATCACGGTGACGCGCTGGCCATCGCGCGTGACCGGGTGAACGTCGCGCATGGCGGCATAGACCGCCTGCCGCTCACGGCTCTTGGCGAAACGCTCCTCGAAAGCGTCGATCACGCCCTGCTGCGGGCGCACCATCACCGTCGCGTGATCGGCATCGAGCAGCAGCGGATCGCCGTCGCGCACCTTGGCGCGCAGGCTGCGCACGCGGCCCAGCACCGGAATGCCCATCGCCCGCGCCACGATCACGACATGGCTGGTGAGCGAGCCTTCCTCAAGGATCACGCCCTTCAGCCGTCGCCGATCGTATTCGAGCAGTTCGGCAGGCCCCAGATTGCGCGCGATCAGGATGGCATCGTGGCGCAGCCCCATCGAGGCTGCCGTGTGCATCTGACCCGAGACGATGCGCAGCAGGCGGTTGGAGAGATCCTCCAGATCATGCATGCGATCAGCCAGCAGCGGATCGTCGATCTGGCGCATGCGCATGCGGGTGCGCTGCTGCACGCGCTCGATCGCGGCCTCCGCCGTCAGCCCGGAATCGATCGCCTCGTTGATACGGCGGGTCCAGCCCTCGTCGTAGGCGAACATACGATAGGTTTCGAGCACTTCCTCATGCTCGCCGCCCACGCCGAACTCGGCCTGGCTGGACATCCGGTCGATCTGTTCGCGCATGCGATCGAACGCCAGGATCACGCGCTGGCGCTCGGCCTCGGTATCCTCGGCAACAATATGCTCGATGTGGACGCGCGGCTGGTGGTACACCGCCTGCCCCGCCGCCAGCCCCTTGACCAGCGTGAGGCCGCGCAGCTGGTCCGGCCCGGTCTGCGTGGCGTTGAACGCGGCAACGTCAACCTCGTCGATCAGGTCGGCATTGGTGATCAGCTCGGCCAGCACCATGGCGACCGTCTGCAAGGCCTCGATCTCGACCTCTTCGTAACGGCGCGGCTCGACATGCTGGACGCACAGCACGCCCACCGCGCGCTCACGCCGGACGATAGGCACCCCGGCGAAGGAGTGGAACTTGTCCTCTCCGGTTTCCGGGCGATAGGAAAAGTCGGGATGGGCCGCCGCTTCGGCGAGGTTCAGCGTCTCGGTATGATCGGCGATGCTGCCGACCAGCCCCTCGCCCACCGCCATGCGGGTGACGTGGACCGCCTCCTGCGCCAGACCGCGCGTGGCGAAGAGTTCGAGCATACCTTCGCGCAGAAGGTAGATCGAACAGACCTCGGAATGGAGGGACTCCCCGATCACCTCCACGACCGTGTTCAGCTTCGCCTGCGCATTGCTGCGCGAAGCCATCACCTCGTGAAGGCTGATGAGGATATTTCGTGCTGCTTCGACGGCTCCGCTGCTCATGCCTTGAAGGACTACCCCAAAGGATCGGCTTTGGGAACGCAGCGGAGCCATCTAATGCGTCGGAAATTCGAATTTTATCGCTGAATTTCCAAGTCGGTGTTCACGCGAAGCGATTTAGGCCCGCGCGATCTCCTCCTTGAGCCTGAGCTTACGCTTCTTCAGCGCCTGGATTACCCCGTTGTCCGGCATGGGTCGGATCATCTCTTCATGGATCTGCCGATCAAGACCGGCATGCTTGGTGTGAAGAGCGGCGACATGCGAACTATCCATGGACGGTTCTCCTCTTTTTACTGGCGCAGCCGCAACCAGCCTGAAAGCCAGGCGCGATCGAGGGGCCCGGATTGGCGACTCGTCATACAGGATGCGGCGCAAAGATGATGGAACCACAATCGCGGCATCTTGCGAAGGGGGTGAATGATTCATATCGGTGAGCGGAAGGGCTGCCGCGTCGGACAGGATTCGCCAGCCAGATCGTTCCACCACGTCCGGGGCCGCCGTGAAGGCCCATCAGGAGACCCCGCCGTGACCGAAGAGGAAATGCGCAAGCGCCTGGAAATCCTGCGAACCGACCACCGCGATCTCGACGCGGCGATCGACGCGCTGGAGCGTGCCGGAGGCGGCGACCAGATGCAGATCGCGCGTCTCAAGAAGCGAAAATTGCGCCTGAAAGACCAGATTTCGCAGATCGCGGATTACCTGATTCCCGATATCATCGCGTAAGCTGGCCTGTCCCTTGGGTGCGTTGCGGTCGTCCGGTTTTCGGACAGCCTGCAAGAATGCCTCGATTTCGGCGCCACCCCCGATTGCAGCGATGCGCGCGATCGGAAATAGAGTGGCGCATGACGGCACCGCTCACGTTCAACCTGCGCATCATCGAAGGGCTCTATGCCGAGGCGCTGATTCTGTCCGATGACGTGCGCCGCGCCTTTGCAGGCCCCGCCCAAAGGCAACCAACATGGCTGCAACGCTTTGCATCCGGGCGGGACACCCAGAACCGGGACGAGCGCAGCCGCATGGCCCTCTCCACAGAGGGCCTGCGCACCACCACGCGGATGATGCATGCCGTGGCCTGGCTGCTCAACCACCGCGCCTTCCTCAGCGGAGAGATGAGCGCGTTCCAGCTGCGCCGCTGCGGACAGTTGCCGCCGGAGAAGACCGAAACTCTGCCTGGAGAGGGGTCTGAGGAAGACGCCCCGGACCTCCCCGTATCCATAACCGCGCTGGTCGAACGCACCCGCCGCTTCCATCGACGGATCGCGCGCCTCGATCAGGAGTGGCAACGCGGCGCCGCGCCGCGCCCGGACCTGCTGGAGCACCTCACCGCCCGGCTGGAGGCGCAGCACGCGGGCTGACCTGCCCCCTCCTGTCTGCTTCGGAGCCGCCGCCCCGCCATCGGGAGTGCGCCCGAGTTCACGGCTGCCCGACTCGCCCCTCCCCCAACTCGGCAGCTCCGACTCCACCGCCCGCCCCGACCAGCCCACAACGGCCCCACTCGACACTGGCGCCCGCGCCGCCCATATCGCCGGTCATGGAGCTTCCCGCCGATATTCCGCGCCCCTACGAACTGGCCGAGACCGTCGCCCCGCGCGTGCGCCGGGTGCTGGCGCGCAATCCTTCGCCTTTCACGTTCACCGGCACGCAGACCTACCTTGTCGGCGACGGCCCGGACGTGGCGGTGATCGACCCCGGCCCGGACGAGCCCGCCCACCTTACCGCGCTGGTCGAGGCCATCGCGGGCGCAAAGGTGGTCGCGATCCTGTGTACTCACACCCATCGTGACCACTCGCCCGCCGCCGCGCCGCTTTCGGCCATGACCGGCGCACCGATCATCGGCTGTGCGCCGCTGACTCTCGACGATGACGGCCCGCGCGCCGATGCCGCCTTCGATGCCGACTATCGCCCCGACCGCGTGCTGGCCGATGGCGAAAGCGTCAGCGGCACCGGCTGGACGCTCATCGCCGTGGCGACGCCGGGACACACGTCCAACCACTTGTGCTTCGCGCTGGACGACAGCGGCGTGGTGTTCACCGGCGATCACGTGATGGGCTGGTCCACCAGCGTCGTCTCGCCCCCCGATGGCGACATGACCGCCTATCTCGAAAGTCTCCAGAAGCTCTACGAGCGCGAGGGCGACACGATCTACCTGCCCGCGCACGGCCCCGCCGTCGAGAAACCGCGCCAGCTGGTGCGCGGCATGATCGGCCACCGCCGCCAGCGCGAACGCCAGATCCTGCGCCAGATCGAGGCCGGGCGCCACCTTATCGCCGACATGGTGCCGCACATGTACAAGGGCGTGGACCAGCGCCTGTGGCCCGCCGCCGGACGCTCGGTGCTGGCGCATCTGATCGACCTCGAACGCCGTGGGTTCGTTGTTCGCAGTGCCGCGCACGGCACCGATGAAAGCTGGATCGCCGTTTAACCCGCTTTTTTCCGCTTGGGAACGCCGCCTCTCCCGCCTAGATAGCCCGCCATTCAGCCGGCGCCATGACCGGACCCTAGCGACCAGAGGACACACCATGACCCTGATGCCCGCCGACCTCTCCGGCCTCGACCTGCGCGCCGAGATCGAGCGCCTGCGCAAGGAGCGCAACGCCGTCATCCTCGCGCACTATTACCAGCGCCCCGAGCTTCAGGATCTGGCCGATTTCGTGGGCGACAGCCTGGAACTCAGCCGCAAGGCCGCCGAGACCGACGCCGAGGTCATCGCCTTTTGCGGCGTGAAGTTCATGGCCGAGGTCGCCAAGATCCTCAGCCCCGAAAAGACCGTGATCCTGCCCGACATGGCCGCCGGATGCAGCCTTGAGGACTCGTGCCCGCCCGAGAAGTTCAAGGCCTTCCGTGAGGCGCATCCCGATCACATCGCGCTGACCTACATCAACTGCTCGACCGAGGTGAAGGCGCTCTCGGACGTGATCGTCACCAGCTCGTCCGCCGAGACGATCCTGGCGCAGATCCCGCGCGACCAGAAGATCATCTTCGGCCCCGACCGCCATCTGGGCGGCTACCTGAACCGCAAGTTCGACCGCGAGATGCTGCTGTGGCCGGGCGTGTGCATCGTCCACGAGGCCTTCAGCGAGACCGAACTGCTCAAGCTGCGCGGCCAGCACCCCAACGCGCCCATCGCCGCGCACCCGGAATGCCCGCCGCACATCGTCGATCATGCGGACTATGTCGGCTCAACCAGCGGCATCCTGCAATATGCCAAGACGATGACCGGCGACACGCTGATCGTCGCCACCGAGCCGCACATCATCCACCAGATGCAGGCCGCGCTGCCGAACAAGACCTTCATCGGCGCGCCGGGGGCCGACGGCAACTGCAACTGCAACATCTGCCCGTACATGGCGCTCAACACCATGGAGAAGCTCTACCTCTCGCTGCGCGACCTCACCCCGCGAATCGAGATCGAGGAAACGCTGCGCCTCGGCGCCAAGAAGAGCCTCGATGCGATGCTGGAAATGGCCAACGGCACCATCGGCAAGGGCGATCTGGGATCGCGCTGACGCTTTTCGAATTTTGCTGACGCAGCGCAGCAATATTCACTTTTGCACGCGGAACTGTACCGTTACGGGAACACATGAGCATCCCGTAACGCGAGACAAACGCTGGCAAAAATCCGGCGTGTGGAATTTGCAATCGCATGCATGAAATTCGCATGATTCTTCGCACCTGCGGGACTGGAAATCCGCGAAAAAGAGGACTAGCTGGCGTGCATCCCAATTCTACGAGCAAGGTCACACAATGTCCGCAATTCGTAACACCTCGATCGCCCGCAAGGCTCCTGTGGCAGTGGCTATCGCCTTCGCCCCGCTCCTTATCGCTGCACTCCCGCTCGTCCGCGCGTTCGGATAAGCCTTTTCGCGGCCGCAAGACGCTGCTCGCAGCAGCTGTCGCGGCCGCGCCGCTTCTCATAGCGGCAACCCCGGCCACCCCAGCCGATCCCTATCTCTGGCTCGAAGACATCCACGGCGCGCGCGCCCTTGCGCAAGTCGCCGGCTGGAATGCCGAAACCGAGAAGACGCTGCGGGCCGTTCCCGGCTTCGAAAGCGATCATTCGCGCGCGCTCGCGATCCTTCAGGACGAGAGCCAGATCGCCGAACCCGATCAGGTCATGGGCGATACCGTCACCAACCTGTGGCGTGACAAGGCGCACCCGCGCGGCCTGTGGCGCGAAGCCTCCCTCTCCTCGTTCCGCACCGGCAAGCCGGTCTGGCGCACGCTGATCGACGTCGACGCGCTGGGCAAGGCCGAGGGCAAGAGCTGGGTCTGGCACGGCGCCAACTGCCTCGCCCCCGATTACAGCCGCTGCCTGATCTCGCTCAGCCCCGGCGGCAGCGACGCCGATGTCGTGCGCGAATGGGACCGCACGACCGGCCAGTTCGTGTCCGGCGGCTTCACCCTGCCCGAGGCCAAGAGCCAGGTCGCCTGGGAAGATCGCGACACCCTGCTGGTCGCCACCGACTTCGGCCCCGGATCGACCACCACCAGCGGCTATGCGCGTATCCTCAAGCGCTGGAAGCGCGGCACGCCGCTGTCCTCCGCCACCGTCATCAAGGAAGCCGCGCCCACGCAGATGGGCATCGGCGCCCATGCGGTGATGGACGGCGACACGCGCCGCATGATCGTGACGCTCAACAAGAGCTTCTACACCAACCAATCGTGGATCGAGGCGCCGAACGGCAGCCTGATCGCGCTGCCGCTGCCCGAATCGGCAGACCTTTCGGGCGTGGTCGACGGCAAGCTGATCGCACAGCTCAACCAACCGCTGGGCGACGTGCCCGCAGGCTCGCTGGTCAGCTGGTCCATCGCCGATGTGCTGGCAGGCAAGCCGGGCGCCGCCAAGCGCGTGTTCGTGCCCAGCAAGACGCAGGCGATCGAAAGCGTCGCCACCTCCGACCATGCGCTGTGGATCAAGCTGCTCGACAACGTTTCGGGCCGCCTGCTCGAACTGACGCCGCGCGGCGCGCCGGATGAGAGCGTGTGGTCGGTGACGACGGTCGCCCTGCCCGACAAGGCGACCGTGACGCTTGATGCCACCGGCGATGCGCAGGACGCCGCCTTCGTCACCGTACAGTCGTTCCTGCTGCCGCCCACGCTCTATGCCGTCGATGCCACCGGTACGCCGACGGCGGTGCAGTCGCTGCCTGCCAAGTTCGATGCCTCGCAGTTCACGATGAGCCAGCACTTCGCGACCTCGAAGGACGGCACGAAAGTTCCGTACTTCCTCGCGATCAAAAAGGGCGTGACCGGGCCGGTGCCCGCGCTGATCCACGCCTATGGCGGCTTCCGCCTGCCGCAGACGCCGACCTACCTCACCACCGAGCCCTATCGCGCCGGGCCGCTGGCGATGTTCTGGACCGAGGAAGGCAATGCCTATGTCCTTGCCAACATTCGCGGCGGCGGCGAGTACGGCCCCGGCTGGCACGACGCGGCGCTGCGCGAAAAGCGCCAGAACGCCTATGACGATCTCTATGCCGTCGCGCAGGATCTGGTCTCGCGCGGGATTTCGGCGAAGGGGAAGATCGCGGTCTCCGGGCGCTCGAACGGTGGTCTGATGGCAGGCGTGGCGCTGACCGAGCGGCCCGACCTGTTCGGCGCGGCGATCGTCGGCTCGCCCCTGCTCGACATGAAGCGCTATTCGCACATGCTGGCGGGCGCCTCGTGGATGGCCGAGTACGGTAATCCCGATGTTCCGGCGGACTGGGCGTTCATCTCCAGGTATTCGCCCTATCAGAACGTGCGCAAGGGCGTGCACTATCCCCCGGCGTTCTTCTATTCCTCGACCGAGGACGACCGCGTGCATCCCGGCCATGCCCGCAAGATGGCGGCCAAGCTCAAGGCCTATGGCAACACGGTCTACTTCCACGAATACCGCGAGGGCGGCCACTCGGTGGGCGCGGACCCGGCCGAGGACGCGGTGCGCGCGGCGCTGCTCCATGCGTACCTGAAGAAGACGCTGATGTGATGATCGGGGGCAGCGCGCGATTCACGCAAGGCGCTCAATCGTCCTTGCGTGAAAAACGCGCTGCACTGCGGCATCCCTGATGCCCGTTCAGGCGTTGCGGGGCTGGATTACTCCCAAGGAGCCAGCCCCATGCGTCTTCCCATACTCGATCACACCACTCTGCAGGGCGACCAGAAAGCCCTCTACGAGGACATGAAGTCCGGCATCGAGAAGAATTTCAAAGGCTTCACCGCCATCGACGAGAAGGCCGATCTGGTCGGGCCATGGAACCCCTGGCTCTCGTTCCCCAAGTTCGGCGGCCCGGTGTGGAATCTGGTCAAGGCGCTGGCCGACAATCCCCAACTGCCCAAGACCGTGCGCGAGATCGCGATCCTCGTCACCGGCACCTATTTCCATTCCGACTACGAGCTTTACGCGCATATCCACGTCGCCGAGGATCGCGGGCTGTCGGAAGACACCATCCGCACCATCGTCAGCGGCAATCGCCCGCACGACCTCCCGCGCGAAGAGGCGATGGCCTACGACTTCGCCTCGATCCTCGTCGAAGGCGGGGTGATACCCGAAATCCTCTATCGCGGCATGGTGGAGACCTTCGGGCAGGACGGCACGGCCGAATTCATCTACCTCGTCGGGCTCTACTGCATGGTCTCGACCACGCTGAACGGCTTCAACGTGCCCGTGCCGCAGGACGGCGACGCGTAACTTTGCTGTCATGCCGGCAACAGCATGACAGATACGGCACCGGCCCGCTCCCGTCCTGAAGATCAAGAATATGTCCGGGAGACATATTCGCTGAGGGGGCCGGCCTCCCACAGTGTATCCTTGATGGGAGGCCGGGTGGGGGAGCGGGCCGGTGCCGCAAACAAAAAGACGCCTACTTCCCGTCGCCCGCCTTGGCCATCGCCAGGGCGGCGGCGAGGAGGACCATGCCTGCCACGTCCGCCACGCCCAGCGTCTCGCCGAAGGCCAGCCAGCCGACCAGCGCGGCGATCGCGGGCTGGGCCAGCAGGGCCATGCCGATCACCAACGACGAGAAGTGCCGCAGCGAATAGATCAGCAGCCCCTGCCCGACCAGCTGGCTGCTCACCGCCAGCGCGATCAACGGCGTCCAGTCGTGCGGCACGATGACCTCGCCCATCGCCAGCGCGATGGCGAGCGCGACCGGCGCGCTGGCCGTGGTCGAGACCAGCAGCAGCGGCACCGGCGCCATTCTGGAGCGCACGGCGCCGAGCAGGATGATGTATCCGGCATAGAACACCCCTGCGAGCACGCAGATCACATCGCCCAGCAGGTATTCGCTGCTCACTTCCAGCGAACTGCCCATCAGCAGCCCGGCCCCGGTCAACGCGGCAAGGATCGCCGCCAGTTCCAGCCCGCGCGGCGCGCGGCGAGCCGCGATCATCCCCAGACCATCACCAGCAGACTGCCCGAATTGCCAAACAGCGAAGCATTGCCGACCTTGGTATGCTTGATGCCGATATGCCAGGCGGCCAGATCCGCGGCGAAGAACACACCCGCCGCCGCGACCAGCAGCAAAGTGGACCGGCTCGCCCTCCGGGCACTCGCAGGCAGGCGCAAGGTCGCGATCAGCAGCACCGGCAGCGCCAGCGTCAGCCGCCAGAACGCCGCCGCCACCGGCCCGGTATCCGCCAGCCGCACCAACCACGCCCCCAACGCCAGCGCGACGTTCGCCGCCAGCAGTGCGCCCAGATGCAGCGGCGTCCAGCTGCGCACGGGGACATGCCCGGTCAGATCCGGTGCGGCTGATTCGAAAGACTTGGGCGGGGTTACGGTCATGCCGCATCTGCTAGCCGCAGCCCTTCGCACGCGCACCACAAATCGTTCCGGAACCCTTTGTGCGCTTGTGAGCTTTAGCCGCGACCGGAGGTTCCTTGTTCCCATGATTGCCAGCCTGCGCTCCAACTGGTTCGCCATCCGTGCGAGCTACTGGTTCTACCCTGCCCTGTTCGCGATCGCCGCACTCGTACTGGCGCAAGTGCTGGTCCATGCCGACCGCGTGGGCGCCGCCGAGTGGATCAGCCGCACTCCGTGGCTCACCCCCGCGCGCCCCGATGGCGCCTCGAACATGCTGAGCGTTCTGGCCAGCGCGATGATCGGCATCGCCTCCACGGTGTTCTCGATCACCATCGCCGCCGTCGCCTATGTCAGCGGAACCTATGGCCCGCGCCTGCTGACCAACTTCATGGAAGATCGCGGCAACCAGCTCTCGCTGGCGACCTTCGTGGGGACCTTCGTCTATGCCATCTGCGTGCTGCGCGCGGTGCGGGCAGAGGACGAACAGGCCCCCAGCATGGCCGATGCCGCCGCCACCCACCTGCCCGGCTTCGTGCCGCAGCTGTCGCTGCTCGTCGGCTTCGCCCTGATGATCGTGGCGGTAGGCGTGCTGGTCTATTTCCTCCACCATGTGCCCTCCAGCATCCGCATCAATACCGTGCTGGAGAACATCGGCGAGCGGCTGATGCGCGAGATCGCCGCGCGGTTTCCCCACGAAGGCGCGATGGAGCCGCAGCCGCTCGTGCCGCGCCGGGGCCTTGCCGTGCGTGCGAAGACCGCAGGCTACATCCGCCTGATCGAGCTGGGCGCGCTGGCCGACATCGCCGGGCGCAAGGGCCTACACGTGCAGGTGCGCCAGCGCGTGGGCGATTTCGTCCATCCCGGCATTCCGCTGCTGGAAGTGGAAGGCCATGATCTAGACGAGCAGACCGCGCTCCAGATGCGCGGGTGCTTTGCCTTCGGCGGCGCCCGCACGCCCGAACAGGATCTGGAATTCTCGATCGACGAACTGGTGGAGATCGCCCTGCGTGCGCTTTCCCCGGCGGTCAACGATCCCTTCACCGCGATCACCGCCACGCACTGGCTCAGCGCGACCACGGCGGAATTCGGCCGCCGGAACCTGCGCATCGAGGAATGGCACAACGAGGACGGCAATTGCCCGGTCGAGCTGCCACCTGCCGATTTCGCGCATTTCCTCGAACGCGGCTTCATCGCCGCACGCACCTCGTTCGCCAGCACCCGGCAGACCGCGCTGGTCGCCATGGAAAGCCTTGCCGGGGTCGCCCAGCAGGTCGCGGGCGCCGAACGCCGGGCGCGGGTGATCGCCGAGATCGAGATGCTCGCCAGTCAGGCCATTGAGACGCTGCCCGGCTTCGATGCCGCCGACGTGCGCCGCTGCCGCGAGGAGATTCGCGCAAGGTTGTGTCGCTGACGGGAAATGAAGGCGCCGGCGCTATCCCAAGGGGGGGGAGGGAGGGATAGACGCCGGCGCTCAAGGTCCAGGCCGCCATGGTGCAGGTCGCAGAGGGGGGAGGGAAGAGACCTGCGACGCCCTGGTCCTCAACATCTGTCCGAAAAATCAGGACGATGCTCAACGTGGAAACAGCGATCACACGGAGCAGCGTTCACTTCCGGACGGAAGGACTGCGCGCCCCCTACAATCGATTCCCTTGCAACGCAACCCTTCGCAAACGCGAAATGATTGACGATGCACGCGAGAGTGATATTAATATGATATCATAATTAGGGGGCAAACGTGATGTCTGATTCGCATCTTCCCATGAACGCCAGCAAAGAGCGCGGCACCTGGTCTACCAGTGGCTATGCCGCGCTGCTGGCCATGCTGGCTCTGGTCGTCCTCGTCGCGGCGATGGTCGTCTATATCGCGCAAGCCCAGCCGACGGCCGGCGCGGTGCTCGGCTTTCTGGCCGTGGTGATCCCCTGCGGGCTGGCTACGGTATTCCTCGCGGCCGGGTTCTACATGGTGCAGCCCAATCAGGCCGCATCGCTGACGCTGTTCGGCAGCTATCAGGGGACGGACCGCACCACCGGCCTGCGCTGGACCTGGCCGTGGCTGAGCAAGACCAAGGTTTCGGTCCGCGCGAACAACATCGTCTCGGAAAAGCTCAAGGTGAACGACCTGCGCGGCAATCCGATCGAAATCGCCACCAATGTCGTGTGGCGCGTGGCCGATACCGCGCAGGCACTCTATGATGTGGACGATTACAAGGCCTTCGTCGATGTGCAGGTGGAAGCCGCCGTGCGCTCGATCGGCGCGCGCTACCCTTACGACGATGGCCCCTATAACGATGGCGAGACGGTCGAGATCACCCTGCGCGGCAGCCACGAGGACGTGAACCGCGAGTTGCGCGCCGAACTGATCGACCGCCTGCGCGTGGCGGGCATCACGGTGGACGAATGCGGCCTCACCCACCTCGCCTATGCGCCGGAGATCGCAGGCGCCATGCTGCGCCGCCAGCAGGCCGAAGCGGTGATCGGCGCGCGGCGCAAGCTGGTGGAGGGCGCGGTCTCGATGGTCGAGATGGCGCTCCAGCAACTCTCCGAAAAGCAGGTGGTCGAACTCGACGACGAGCGCCGCGCGGCAATGGTCTCGAACCTGATGGTCGTGCTGTGCGGCGAGCGCGAGACGCAGCCGGTGGTCAACGCCGGATCGCTGTACCAGTAAGTCGGCCGAGCCCTGTATTCATGTCGACCAAGAAAGCCTTCGCCCTGCGTCTCGATCCCGCGCTGCACGCCGCGATCGAGCGCAGCGCGGCGGGCGACATGCGCTCGGTCAATGCCCAGCTCGAAGTGCTGCTGCGCGAGGCGCTGACCCGTCGCGGCATAAAGGTCCCGGTCAGCGAGGCGCCCCGCCGCGGACGCCCACCCCGCGAGGAAGAGGAGTGAGGACGCATGGCAGCAACGCGCACGGGGCACAGCCGTCAGCCCTTTCGTTCTGGCACCCTTGTCCTCGGCGCGGTCTATCTTGGCGCCGTGGCCGCTCTCTGCGCACTGGCTGGCGCGCGCAACGCATTCGTCGGCGCCCACTTCTGGGCGCTCTTCACGACCCTGCACGCCATTTTCGGCCTGGCTCTCAACGCCTTGCGAAAGCCTCGACACAGTCATGACTCCATACCTGCCGAGAACAGGAGAAAGATGATGCATGATGGAACAACGCCCACCACCTCGCATGATGGCGCGTGGTTTGCACCCAAGCGCTTCGGATACGGCTCGGGCCTGCCGATCGCGTGGCAGGGGTGGCTGACTTATGGGCTGTACTTCGCGCTGGTGTTCGCGCTGGGTTTCTGGGGCCCATACGGAGGCGAGAACGCGCGCCTTGGTTCGCTGGTGCTGATCCTGCTGACGACCGGCCTGCTGATCGTGGTGTGCGCAAAGAAGACGCGCGGCGGCTGGAAATGGCGCTCGGGCAAGCCGGACTGACCGCCATCGCCGGGCAGGCCCCCGCGATTTTACGACCTGCCCCTGTTTGAGACTGATACCATTTGCGATTTGCGGGCTTTCCGGCGCGATGCGATACAGTCCCCATGCGTATCCCCCTGCCCCCCCGTGCTTCAGGCCTACTCGTCCTGATCCCCGTCGCTCTGGTCTCGACCGCCTCGGTCGCGCAGCAGGCACAGGCAGCCTACACCGTGGTCGAAAGCGGGCGCAGCTATGCGCGGTTGCAGGACGCGGTGGACGCCATCGGTGATGGGCGCGGCACGATCCGCTTCGCCTCGATGCGCTTTGCCGACTGCGCGGTGCAGACCAAGGGTGACGTCACCTACCGCGCCGCCGTTCCCGGCCAGTCGGTGCTCGACGGCGTGCCGTGCGAGGGCAAGGCGGCGCTGGTGCTGCGCGGGCGCAGTGCCCGGATTGAGGGGCTCGTCTTCGCCGATATCCGCGTGCCCGATCACAACGGCGCGGGCGTGCGCCTCGAAAGCGGCAACCTCACCGTCTCGCAAAGCTGGTTCCGCGATTCCGAACAGGGCGTGCTGAGCGCCGACGATCCGCAAGGTTCGATCACGATCGACAAGTCCACCTTCACGCGCCTTGGCACCTGCGAGGGTTCGGGCGGCTGCGCGCACGGGCTCTATATCGGCAATTACGGCTCGCTCACCGTCACCCGCAGCCGCTTCGAGGCGGGCACCGGCGGCCACTATTTCAAAAGCCGCGCCGCCCGCGTCACCATCGAGAACTGCAGCTTCGACGATTCGCAAGGCAAGGGCACGAATTACATGATCGACCTGCCCGAAGGCGCCACCGGACGCATTGCGGATAACTGGTTCGTGCAGGGGCGCGACAAGGAGAACTACTCCGCCTTCATCGCCGTTGCGGCGGAGCACCACACCCACAGCGCCGATGGCCTGACCATCGTCGACAACAACGCGCGCTTTGCCCCCGGCATCGACCGCCGCAGCGCTTTCGTGGCCGACTGGTCGGGTGATGCGCTGAAGATCGGCGCGAACACGCTGGGGCCGGGCCTCGTCCGCTTCGAGAAGCGCTGACGGCCTGAAGGACTGATGCTTGCGAGGTGACGCTGCAGCGCCTACCTCACAAAGCATGATCCGCCTGTTTTCCCTGCTGACCCATGCCCGGATCGGGCTGCTGATCGTGCTGGCCACGATCGGGCTGCAGGCAGCCATGCCGATGCAGGCGCCGCTGGAGCGGGTTCAGGGCCCGGCCTTTTCGGTCAGCACGATCGACGTCGCACTCGTCTCGCTGCGCAGGACCATGGCGCAAGCACCGCAAGCCGCGCCGCTGCCGCAACCGGCGGTCCTGCTGCTAGCGCTACTGGTGCCTGTCGCGCTCGCATCGCTGGCGATCACTCCTGCCCCGCGCCTGCGCCCGCAATCGCGCGCACCGCCACCGCGCATTCACCCCGCACGCCTGCCCGACAGCACCGCACCGCCGCTGCCCTGAACTGCCTTTCTGCCACGCCGCACCGCTTCCGGTTCGGCTGTGCCCACACGCATTTCAGGATTAGTCTACATGAACACCCAGACTTCCGGCGCGCTCGCCGCCGACGAACGCGGCCGCGTGGCCGCCCTGCTCGCGCGCTATCCGGCGCTGACGTCCGACGAACTGGCCGATGTAACCCACTGGTTCAAGCGCGCCGCAACGCCGCTCGATGTCGGCACGCTGGCGTCGGATACCACCATTGCCGAGCAGTACCGCCGCTATCGCGCCGAACATCTCGACCGCTTCGGTACGGCGGACATGGTGAAGGCGGCGATCTTCGTCGCGATTGCCCTCGCCGTCGCGGCGGTAATCGTGATGCGCATGCCCTAGTTAGAGGATATGCCCGGTCCGGTCCCGCTTGGTATCGAGATAGCGGGCGTTGTGCGGGTTGGGCGGGAGCCGGTGCGGCACCCGCTCGACCACGTTTACACCCACACCTTGAAGCGCCTCGACCTTGGCCGGGTTGTTCGTCATCAGCCGGATGCGCGAGACGCCCAACAGATCGAGCATGCGCGCCGCCACCGGAAAATCGCGCGCCTCGGTCGGCAGGCCAAGGCGGTTGTTGGCATCGACCGTGTCGAAGCCCTGATCCTGCAACTGATAGGCGCGCAGCTTGTTGACGAGGCCGATTCCCCGCCCTTCTTGCCGCAGGTACAGCAGCACGCCCCAGCCGCCCCTCTCTGCTTCCTGCGCCATCGCATGGAGCGCGGCATCGAGCTGCGGTCCGCAGTCGCACTTCAGGCTGCCGAGGATGTCGCCTGTCAGGCATTCGGAGTGCAGGCGCACCAGCGGCGCGCGGTCCGCATTCTGCTCGCCGATCACCAGCGCGACATGTTCGCGCAGATCGTCGAGCGCCCGGAACGCCACGATCTCGGCATTCTCCGTCGCCACCACCGGCAGCCGCGCGCGCGAGGCGACGGCAAGATGCGCGGTGTTCTTCCACGCCGCCAGATCCTCGACGCTCACCGTCTGCGCCATCGGGGCAGGCTCGGGCGACACAAGAAAGGCCGGAAGGATGCCTGCCAGCCGCGCCAGTTCCATCGCGGCGCGCACGCCTTCGGCCCCGCCCGGCACATCGCCCAGCGGCTCGGCCACGAATGGCCCGCGCATCGGGTAGGACAGATCGAGCGCCGGATCGGCCAAGGTCTGCGCCATGGCCAGGTCGAAACCCTCAGCCCCGCGGATCAGCACCGGCGCTTCCGGCACGGCTGCCTCGCGCTGGTTGGCGAGCTTGAGCGTCACCGCCCGCGCCGCCGAGATCAACATGCGCGGCGCGGCGGCACCCGGCGCAAAGCCGGTCTCGGCGGGGAGCAGCACCGGGCCTTCACCTACCCGGATCGCCCAGCCATGGCGCAGCGCGTCGATGGCGAGCGCAACCCGGCGGGTCATCTCAACCGACACTTCCACACTCAGAGCGCGAACTCCGTGATCAGCGGGATATGGTCGCTCGGCTGCTCCCAGCGGCGGGTATCCTCGACGAAGTGGTGCCCGGTCGCCTGCGCGGCGAGCTCGGGCGAGGCCCACATGTGATCGAGGCGGCGGCCCTGATCCTTCTGGCGCCAGTAGCTGCGATAGGACCACCAGGAATAGTTGCGCTCCGGCGCCGGGATGAACTTGCGGCCCAGATCCACCCAGTCGTGCGAATCACGGAATCTGCCCAGCATCTCGACCTCCAGCGGCGTGTGGCTGACGACTTTCAGCAGCGCCTTGTGATCGTAGACGTCCGATTCGAGCGGCGCGATGTTGAAATCGCCGACGATCAGCGTCGGGCGGTCGATCTTCTCGCCCCAGCGGGTCATGCGCTCCAGAAAGTCCAGCTTCTGGCCGAACTTGGGATTCACCTCGCGGTCGGCCACATCGCCGCCGGCGGGATATAGACGTTTTCGAGGATCGTCCCCTGCCCCGCGCCCAGCAGTTCCACGCCGACGTGGCGCGCCTCGCCATTGTCCTGCCAGTCATGACGGCTGAAATCGCGGAACGGGATGCGGCTGACCGTGGCAACGCCGTGATAGCCCTTCTGCCCGTGGATCGCGCGGTGGGTATAGCCCAGCCGCTCGAACATCTCGTGCGGGAACAGCGGCTCGGCGACCTTGATCTCCTGCAGGCACAGCACATCGGGCGCATGTTCGGTCAGGAAACGCTCGACCTGATCGAGGCGCAGGCGGACGGAATTGATGTTCCAGGTGGCGATCTTCATGCGCGCTGCCTTAGAGCGTTTTCCAATCAGGTGGAAACACCTGATGGCTCGGAAAATGCGACGAACCAGATGCCTGATGCCCCCGCGCCAAGGACGCAGCGTCGAAATCGCCCACGAAAAAACCCTCGACCCGGGGGCAGGGGTCGAGGGTTCGTTCAAGCGTTCGTCACGCTATATCAAAACGGCCCTTAAAGGAGGCGCGGGCAACAGGGGGGAAACCCGCCTCGGACCGTTCTGACAAAGCCCTTTTAGGATGGACCGCCTGTCTCTTGGGTGAACGAGACGCTTAATCGTGTCGCGATTTGTCGTTTATCCCGAACCGGGCGCGACAAACCGCCCGCGATCAGCGATGCCCCGCCTTCACGCGCGGGTCGTTCCACTTGAAGGCATTGGACGGAATCGCGACGCCATAGCGCTGGTTGGTCAGGCGAATCGTGGTGCGCTGGTTCTGCGCGTCGAGCGCGACCCAGTAGCTCAGTTCCAGTCCGCCGGGCGCCGAGGCGTCCTTGGTGAAGATCAGCGTGATCACGCCATATTCGGGATGCGACGAATCGCGCACTTCCACGCTGATGACGTTGGGATTGCCGGTCGGGCGAATCACCCCCAGCTTCGAGACATCGCGCTTGGGATCGAGGATCGCGCCCAGCGGGCTGTTGCCGATCGGCCAGCGCGAGACCTGATTGACGTCATAGTCGATGAGCGTCAGCGCCTTGCCGTCGCCCACGATCAGCATGTGCACCGAAGGCTCGTACTGGAAGCGGATGCGCCCCGGTCGCTGGAGCGTGAGCTTGCCGGTCACGACACTGCCGTTGCGGTCAGACTGGGCGAAGTCTGCGGTCATCGTGGTGATGCCGCGAAGCGCGGCCACGACCTGCTGCATTTGCGCAGCGGACGAATCAGCCGCCAGAGCCGGGCTCGAAATCGAGACGGCAGGAACGGAAAGCGCGGCCAGAACGGCCGCGCCAACACAGGATCGAAAGGTCTTACGATATCGGTTCATGGCATCCCTTTTGGTTCAGGGCCTTGAACCGACCGTGAACCTTACTTGATCTTCGCTTCCTTGAACTCGACGTGCTTGCGCACGACGGGATCGTACTTCTTGAAGCTGAACTTCTCGGTGGTGTTCCGGGGGTTCTTCTTGGTGACGTAGAAAAAGCCGGTGTCGGCGGTCGACACCAGACGGATCTTGACGGTTGCGGGCTTCGCCATGGCGCTATCCTGTACTCTCTATAGCCGCCTGCCCGGTCTGTTGGCCGGCGTCCTGTCCGAATGAAACACATCGGGCGCCGCGACGCGCCGCCCTTGAAGGTCCGGCCCATTGCGCGATGGAGGCTGGAAAGTCAACCCGCAGCGCCGCTTCAACCGCATGGAAACGGCTTGAGCGGGGGCAGAACCGTATATTCCTCGTGGCTAGGCGGGGCATCGAGTGGCGGCATGTCCAGCGCGGGCGGCTCCACATGCGTTTCCGGCAGCCGATCGAGCAGATCGCGAATCAGGGTGAGTCGGCCAAGGCGCTGGTCGTTGAAGTCCACCAGCGTCCACGGCGCCTGCTTTGTATGCGTGGCTTTCAGCATCGCATCGCGCGCCTGCGTATAGGCCTCGTACTTCTCGCGCGCGGCAAGATCGACCGGCGAGAGCTTCCAGCGCTTGAGCGGATCTTCCAGCCGCTCGTGCAGGCGCTCTTCCTGTTTTTCCTGATCGCAGCCGAGCCAGTACTTGAACAGCAGGATGCCATCCTCGACCAGCATCTTCTCGAATTTGGGCACCTGATGCAGGAACGCCTCGACCTGCGATTCGGTGGCATAGCCCATGACGCGCTCGACACCGGCGCGGTTGTACCAGCTGCGGTCGAACAGCACGATCTCGCCCGCCGTGGGCAGATGCTCGACATAGCGCTGGAAATACCACTGCCCCTGCTCGCGCTCGCTGGGCGCAGAGAGCGCGACGGTGCGGCACTGGCGGGGATTGAGCTGACCGCCGACGGCCTTGATCGCGCCGCCCTTGCCCGCGGTATCGCGCCCCTCGAACAGGACGACGATGCGCGCGCCCGAGGCTTTCGCCCAGCGCGCCATCGCCACCAGTTCCAGTTCGAGACTTTCGAGCGCCGCCTCATAGGCTTTGCGCTTCAGCTTCTTGTGGTCATGGCCCTTGGACATGACCGGGAGGCTATCAGGCGTGGCCGAGCAGGTACAGCGCCAGCGCGCCGACGACGATGCGATACCAGGCGAACGGCCCGAAGCCCGAACGGCTGACGAAGGCCATGAACGCCTTGATCACCACCAGCGCGACAATGAAGGCGACGACGAAGCCGATGCCGATCAGCCCCCAGCCGACCGCGCCGGTGCCCGCCATCAGATCGTGGCGTGCGCCCCACAGCTCCAGCGTGGTCGCGCCGATCATCGTGGGGACAGCGAGGAAGAAGCTGAACTCGGCAGCGGTGCGGCGCTCCACGCCCATCGCCAGCGCGCCCATGATCGTCGCGCCCGAGCGGCTGACGCCGGGCACCATGGCAAGGCACTGGGCGAGGCCAACGCCGAGGCACTTGACCACCGGCAGTTCGGCAACGCCCGTCAGCGGTCCCTGCTTGGCGACCTTCTCGACGCCGAGAATGGCGATACCGCCGATGATCAGCGCCCAGGCGACCACCACCGGCGCATCCAGCAGCGCCTCGATATAGTGCTTGAGCAGCAGCCCCAGCACCGCAGACGGCAGGAAAGCGATCAGCACGTTGCGGGTGAACCGCACCGAGACGGGCTTGAGCTTCAGCAGCCCTGCCCCGACCGCCCAGAAGGTGCGCCAGAACTGGACGATCACCGCCAGGATCGCGCCCAGCTGGATGACGATGTTGAAGGTCGCCCATTGCGCCGCGTCGTAGCCGAACAGGCGGGTGGCAAGGATGAGGTGCCCGGTCGAGGAGACGGGCAGGAACTCGGTGAGGCCCTCGACGATGCCGAGGAGAATTGCGGTGAAGGTCAGGGTCATCGGCCGCAGGTCATGCCGCACGCAGGCCCCAAGTCAAGCCACCGCGAGCCGCATCGAAAAATTAGTGCGGTAGGTACTTTTCCAAAGACGACACTTTGAGAATCGGGAAGAAAAAACCGGCCGGTCGCGAAACGACCGGCCGGCTCTTCAAATACTGCCTGTTACCAGGTCCGCACGCGGTCGGCGGGGGCCTGATAGAGCTTCTCGCCCGGCTTCACGTCGAACGCCTTGTACCACTCGTCGAAGTTACGAACGATGCCGTTGATGCGGTAGTGCGGCGGCGAGTGCGGGTCGGTCTTCAGGAACTGGCGGGCCTGCGCCTCACGCACGCGCGAACGCCAAACCTGCGCCCAGGCCATGAAGAAGCGCTGGTCGCCGGTGTAACCGTCGATCACCGGCGCGGGCTTGCCGCCGAGCGAGAGGTGGTAGGCCTCGTAAGCGACGCTCAGGCCACCCAGATCGCCGATGTTCTCGCCCATGGTCAGGCGACCGTTCACGCAGGTCTTGCCATCGTCGAACGGGCAGAAGCTGTCGTACTGCGCCGCCAGCTTGTCCTGTATCTTCTGGAACTTGGCGGTGTCCTCCGGCTTCCACCAGTCGCGCAGGTTGCCCTGCCCATCGGACTTGGCGCCCTGATCGTCAAAGCCGTGGCCCATCTCGTGGCCGATCACCGCGCCGATGCCGCCGTAGTTCACTGCCGGGTCCGCCGACAGGTTGAAGAACGGGGGCTGCAGGATCGCCGCCGGGAACACGATCTCGTTATAGGTCGGGTTGTAGTAGGCGTTGATCGTCTCGGGCAGCATCATCCACTCCGAGCGGTCGACCGGCTGGCCGATCCGGTTCATCTCGAACGTGTTCTCCCACGCGCCTGCCGCGATCAGGTTGCCGAGCGGATCGGTCGGCGAGAAGTTGAGCCCTTCGTATTCCTTGAACTTGGCAGGCTCGCCGATCTTCGGCGTGAAGGCATCCAGCTTGGCGATCGCTTCCTTGCGGGTCGCCTCGCTCATCCACGACAGGTTCGCCAGCTTTTCGCCCATCGCCTTGCGCAAGTTGGCGACAAGCTGCGTCATCGCTTCCTTCTCGGCCGGCGGATAGTACTTTTCGGCATAGAGCTTGCCGAGCAGTTCGCCCGCCTCACCCTCGACCATGGCGATGCCGCGCTTCCAGCGCGGACGCTGGGCCTGCGCGCCGCTGAGCACCTTGCCGTAGAAGTCGAAGTTGGCATCGTCGATGTCGGTCGGCAGCACCGAGGCATAGGAGCGCAGGAAGTGCGCCGCCAGCCACGCCTGCCAGGTCGAGACCGGCACGTCGCTGATCAGCTTCGCGGTCGCCGGAACGCCGCCGCCGAACTCGGCAGCGGCCTTGGCGGCATCGATGTGCGCAGCCTTGAACTCGTCCGCCGTCGGCGGCATCTCGTCGACGAGAACATAGCTCGCCTTGCCCGCGCCCGAAGCGTCGAGGAAGGTCTTGAGCAGATCGCCCTCGCCCAGCGCCTCGAATTCGGCGGTGCTCAGCTTGTTGTAGGTCAGGTCAGGGTCACGGCGGGCCGCACGGTCCCACTCGTTCTGCGCCATGCGCGTTTCCAGCGAGAGCACCGCCTTCGCCGAAGCGGCAGGGTCCGCATAGCCCGCCTTGCCCAGCAGGAACGTCAGGTAATCGACGTACTTGGCGCGGATCGCCTTGGCGCGATCGTCCTGTCCCAGGTAATAGCTGCGATCCGGCAGGCCGAGGCCCGACAGGCCGACGCCCAGCGCATAGATGTCGCTCTGCTTGGAGTCGGCGCCCACGCCGATCCCCAGCGGCGAAGCATAGCCCGGCGTCGCGAACAGCTTGACCAGATCATCCGGCGTCTTGGCGGCATAGATGCGCTGGAGGTAGGGCTGCACCGGCGCCAGACCTGCCTTGTTGATCGCGTCCACGTCCATGAACGACTTGTAGGCGGCAGCAATGCGCGCGCCGTCGCTGCCCGGCGCCTGCGGTGTGGAGGTCAGGCCATCGAGGATACCGCGAAGACGCGCCTGCGACAGGTCCGCCAGCGTATCGAACGAGCCGATCCGGGTCTTGTCGTCAGGGATCGGATGGCTGGCCACCCAACCGTTATTGACGAAGGCATCGAAATCGTCGCCCGGCTTCACGCTCTTGTCGATGTACTGGGTCTGGATGCCGAATGCGCCCCAGTTGGTCTCGGGCTTGACCTCGGCGGAGGCCGCAGGGGCAGAAGCGGGGGCGGCATCGTCCGCAAGGACCGGCGCGGCGGCAAGGCCCAGCGACAGTGCCGCCGCAGCAACACCGGCGGCCAGCACGCGTTTCGCGCGAGCGGTGGAAAGCAATTCGGGCATGGATACCCCTTTTCGAAAGATCGTTGAACACGCCAAGCGGTAGGGCCCGGACAGGCCCCGATGGCGCGCACGATAATTACGAAAAGCGGTAACGCCAGTCCTTATTCGCGATCAATATGACAAATCGCTCGAACTATTGTCGAATTGCAACGCGGCAAGGCGTGCATAGAGGCCGCCCAGCCGAACCAGTTCGTCATGCGTGCCCTGCTCGGCAATCCGCCCGCCGTCCATCACCACGATGCGGTCCGCCTTGCGTATGGTGGCGAGACGGTGCGCTATGACCAGCGTGGTGCGATGCGCCATCAGCGTTTCGAGCGCATCCTGCACCAGCCGCTCGCTTTCGGCGTCGAGCGCGCTGGTCGCCTCGTCCAGCAGCAGGATCGGGGCATCGCGCAGCAGGGCGCGGGCGATCGCCATGCGCTGGCGCTGCCCGCCCGAAAGCCGCGCGCCGCCCTCGCCCAGGAACGTGTCGAGCCCCTGCGGCAGCTCGCGCAGGAACCCTTCGGCATTGGCGGCAGAGGCCGCACGCCAGATCGCCTCGTCACCGGCGTCCCAGTTGCCGTAGCGCAGGTTGTCGCGCGCGCTGGCGGCGAACAGCACGCCCTCCTGCGGCACCAGCGCGATGCGGCGGCGGGCATCCACCGGATCGGCGGAGGCAAGCGGCACGCCGTCGATCTTGATGGTGCCGCCCTGCGGATCGTAGAACCGCTCGGCCAGCTGGAACAGCGTGGACTTGCCCGCCCCCGAAGGCCCTACGATGGCCACCGTCTCGCCCGGCTCCACCGTCAGCGAGAAATCGTGCAGCGCGGCGAGTTCGGGGCGCGAGGGATAGCGGAAGGTCACGCGCTCGAAGGCGATTTTGCCGCGCGCGGGCACCGGCAGCGCCATGGGCCGGGCGGGCGGCGCGATCTGCGGGCGCTCGTCGAGCAGTTCGGCAAGGCGGCTGGCGGCGCCCGCGCCGCGCACCAGATCGCCATAGACCTCGGTCAGCGAATTGAACGCGCCCGCCACCAGCACGGCGGTGAACACGAAGGCCGCGATGGTGCCGCCGGTGATCGTCCCTTCGGCCACGCCCACCGCGCCCCGCCACAGGATCAGCGTGATCGCGCCGAGCACGAGGAACATGATCAGCGCGGTCATCACGCTGCGCATCATGAAGCGGCGGCGGGCGATCTCGAAGGTATCCTCGACGCTGGCGGCAAAGCGCTCCGCCTCGCGCGGCTCCTGCGTGAAGGCCTGCACGATGGGCAGCGCGTCGAGCACCTCGCCGGTCATCGCGCCGATCTGTGCGACGTGATCCTGGCTGGTGCGCGACATGCCGCGAAGGCGCCGCCCGAACACCGCGATCGGCACCACGACCAGCGGGATCGCCACGAGCAGCCACACCGTCAGCTGCGGCGCGAGGATGAACAGATAGACGACGCCGCCTATCGCCATGATGACATTGCGCAGCGCGACCGAGACGCTGGTGCCCACCAGCTGGTCGATGATCGTCGTGTCCGCCGTCATGCGCGAGGAAATCTCCTTGGGGGAGTTCACCTCGAAGAAGCTGGGCGAAAGCGTCAGCAGGTGGCGCTGCACGCGGCGGCGGATATCGGCGACCACGCGCTCGCCCAGCCACGAGACCGAATAGAACCGCGTCGCCGTACCCAGCGACAGCACCACGATCGTCGCGACCAGCGTGACGAACCAGCGCTCGATCGCCGTGGGATCGGCGCCGCGCGCGAAGCCCTGATCGATGATCTGACGAAAACCGTAAGGAATGGCGAGCGTCGCCAGCGCCGTCACCAGCAGCGCCGCCCCCGCCAGCGCGACCCGCCCCGGATACCGGAACATCTCGCGCCAGACCATCGTCAGCGGACGCAGCCCCTTGGGCGACCGTCCGGCAGCCGCCGATGTGGCCTCTTCGCCGCTGGCCGGCTCAGGGCTGGCGAAGGCAGGATCGACGGACGGTTGCTGCCCCACAGCAAGATCACGGGCGGCAGGCTCAGGAACGGCAGGATCGCGGGGAGATGGCATGGTCTCGCGCCTTACCCCCTCGCCCGCCGCAGGAAAAGGGCCTTGCGGTGGGCTTTGCGGGACGAAATGCCCTATCCCGGCGCCCTTCCGTCACCGTGCCGTCACGGCGCCGTCACCGCGCGGCTGCCGGGGGCCATCTGGCCCCGAAACGGGACGAAAGCGGGATTTGCCGCATTGCACAATGACGCGTTCGGGTCCAAATTAGGCAGCAAATCGGTCGATGGGCCGTTAACCGTGAGATGTCAGGTAAGAGCCGCCAGACCTGCGGGCGCGGCCGGGAGAACGCGACTTGCTCTATAACGCCTACGAATTGCAGCGAAATCTGCTCAGCGGCGCATCGGCCTGGGCCTCGGTCGGTGCAGAGATGCTGACCAACCCGGCGTTTCCGATCAGCCAGTTCGGCCTGGGGCCGGTGATGGCATCGGCGCTCGAAGTCTTCGCGCATGCCGCCGCGCCCCGCGGAAAACCGACCTTCGCGATCGAAGCGGTGACGATCGAGGGCAAGCGCCACCCCGTCACCGAATCGATCGTCGAGCGACGCCCGTTCTGCAACCTGCTGCGTTTCGAGCGCGCAGGCCTTCCCGCCGATGCCCCGCGCCTGATGATCGTCGCGCCGATGAGCGGACACTACGCCACGCTGCTGCGCGGCACCGTGGCCCGCATGGTCGAAAGCAGCGTCGTCTACATCACCGACTGGGCCGACGCGAAGCTGGTTCCGGCCTCGGAAGGCCGCTTCGATCTGGACGACTATATCGACTACCTGATCGATTTCCTCTCGTGCATCGGCCCCGGCACGCACATGCTGGCGGTGTGCCAGCCCTCGGTCCCGGCCTTTGCCGCCGCCGCGATCATGGGCCAGCAGAAGCACCCGGCGCGCCCTGCCACGCTGACCATGATGGGCGGCCCGATCGACACGCGCGAGGCGCCCACCAGCGTCAACGACGTCGCCATGCAGCAGCCGCTGGCGTGGTTCGAGCAGAACGTGATCGCCACCGTCCCGCTCGCCTATCCGGGCTCGGGCCGCCGCGTCTATCCAGGCTTTCTCCAGCTGGCCGGGTTCATGGCGATGAATCTGGGCAACCACATGATGAGCCACTACGGCATGTTCCGTCATCTGGTCGAAGGCGACGATGAAAGCGCGGCGGCGACCAAGGCGTTCTACGATGAATATCGCAGCGTCTGCGACATGACCGCCGAGTTCTATCTCCAGACCATCGAGCATGTGTTCCAGCGCCACTCGCTGCCCAACGGCGAGTTCGTGCATCGCGGCGAGCGGATCGATCCCACCGCGATCCGCGACACCGCGCTGCTCGCGGTCGAGGGGGAAAAGGACGATATCTCCGGCATCGGCCAGACCAAAGCCGCGCTCAAGCTGGCGGTCGACCTGCCCGACGACTCGAAGAAGTACTATCTCGTCGAAGGTGCGGGCCATTACGGCATCTTCAACGGCAAGCGCTGGCGCAATCTCGTTGCCCCGGTCCTCGAAGACTGGATACGCAGCCACGCCCGCAAACCGGAAGCGACGGAGAAATAAGCCAAGTTTTCACGACAAGCCGTTCCCTGTGCGCGCTGGCACGGGGAACGGAAAGGCAGGATGGTTCTGGTCCGTTAAGGTTGATTTTGGTAAACTGTCGGACATGCGTAAACTGTCAGCCATGAACGGAAAACTCGGTCGCCGCGATATCGTGAAGGGTGGATTGCTGGCGGGCCTCGGCCTGACGCTGCCCGCCCGCGCCTTTGCCGCCGACCCGCAGGGCCTGAGTGGTTCAAATCTGACCGGCGCGGCACCGACTGATCTGCTCTCCGGCTCCACGCTCGGCGCGGTTCCGGCCAGCCCGGCCAGCGCCGACGCCTATCAGCAGCGCATCCTTGCCGCTGCCCAGCGCGAGGTCAGCCGGGTACGGGCCTCCATATGGCGCGCCGATCTGGTCGGCATCGCCGATTTCTCGCAGCCGTCGTGGAAGCCGCGCTTCCATTTCGCCAATCTGGAAGACGGCACCGTGCGCTCGTTCCTGCTGGCCCACGGGCGCGGTTCGGACCCGGCGCACAGCGGCTGGCTGCAGAGCTTCTCCAATCAGGTCGGCTCGGAAGCGACATCGCGCGGCGCCTATCTCACCTGCGAATGGTATCAGGGCAAGTACGGCACCTCGATCCGCCTGCAGGGCCTCGATGCCGACAATTCGCGCGCGCTCGAACGCGCCATCGTCGTCCACCCCGCATGGTACGTGGACGAATCGATGATCGCCAAGTGGGGCAAGCTCGGCCGCAGCGAGGGCTGCTTCGCGATGAGCCAGGCGAACTTCAACGAGGCGCTCTGGCACCTGTCGGGCGGACGCCTGCTGTTCGCGGACCGCATCGGCGAGGCGTGATTTCCGCCCGCATCATGCCCCCATCACGGCCTGCATCACCCCCTGCATCATGGGGCACTAATTCGTCCCGCCCGCATTATCAGCGGGAACTATAGGTTCGATCACGCGATGTGGCGTTTACTTGCCACCCGGTTCGCGCGACAGACCTTTCGATGACCCTGCCCCTCGACAATGCCGACTGGCCCACTTTCGGCTGGAGCGATGACATTCGCCCCGCGCTGTCGCGTGCCGTGGCGGCAGGCCGTCCGGTGGCGCTGGCGACGCTGTTGCGGGTCGAGGGCAGTGCGCCGCGCGGCCCCGGCGCGCAGATGCTGTTCGATGGCAGCACCGCCAGCGGCTATTTCTCGGGCGACTGCATCGAGGGCGATGTCGCCACCCACGCCGCGCAGGTGCTGGAGGACGGCCAGCCGCGCCGCCTGCACTATGGCATGGGCAGTCCGTGGATCGACCTGCGGCTGCGCTGCGGCGGCGCGCTGCATGTCGTGGTCGAACGGGTGGAGGCGGACAGCCCTGCCGCGATGGCGCTGCTCGATCACACCCGCCAGCGCCGGTCGTGCCTGTGGGAGAGCGACGGCACGGTGCAGACCGTGCGCGTGGCGGAAAGCGGCGCCCCCCTGCTCAGCGCACACGACGATCCGCTGCACTTTGCCCGGCGTTACGACCCGCCGCGCCGCCTGATCGTCTCGGGCGGCGATCCGGGCGCGCTGGCCGCCGCGCAGCTGGCGATGATGACCGGGTTCGAGACGATCCTCGTGCGCCCCGACGGCCCGCACCAGCCGCCGCCCTTCGCGGTCTCGCGCTATCTGCGCGGCGAGCCTTCGCAGGCTCTTCCCGAACTCGGTGTCGATCGCTGGACCGCGTACCTCGGCGCCACACACGAGGACGAGCACGATCTCGGCGGCTGCCTTGCCGCGCTGAAGGGCGGGGCGGCGTGGACCGGGATGATCGGCGCCAAGTCGCGCGCGCCCGCCCGTATCGCCGCGCTGCGCGGCGCCGGGGCCAGCGACGAGGAGATCGCCGCGCTGCACATGTCTCCCGGCGTCGCAGGGCTGGGCAAGGCCCCGTTCGAGGTCGCCACCGGCATCCTGGCCGAGATCATGCAGGCGCTCAACCCCGCCCGCGAGCGCGCCTGAGCGTGGCAGGAAACCGCCTCGGATCGCGCCATGACTTCGGTGCGATCGTGCTGGCGGCAGGCCACGCCACGCGCTTTGGCGGCGGCAAGATGCACGCGCTTTTCAGAGGCGAACCGCTGCTGCACCATGCGATCCGGCTGGCGCGCGCGGCACCGGTGTCCCGCGTCGTAGTCGTCACGCGCCCCGGTGCGGCCATCGGCCAGTGGGACGGCGCCCCGCCCGTCACCCACATCACTCTCGCCAGCGACGCGCTGTCCACAACCCTGCGTGCGGGGCTGGCCGAGTTTGACGGGTCCGGCGTGGATGGCGCCTTCGTGTTTCTGGGCGACATGCCGCTGGTGCCGCGGGACATGGCCGCTCGGCTCGCCGCCGCGCTGGGCGAGCGCTATGCCGCGCTCCCGGTCGTCGGGGAGCGTCCCGGCCATCCCGTGCTGCTGTCCGCGCGGGCGATGGCGGATGCGCTGCTTCTGGAAGGGGATGCAGGTGCGGGCCGCCTGCTGCGCGCACGCCCCGATGTGCTCCGCCTGCCCTGCGACGATCCCGGCGTGCTCACCGATATCGACAGCCGCGAGGATCTCGTCAGGGTGGAAACAGAACGATGAGATCAGGCCCAAGAATATCAGGCGCGGCCGGTTTCGCTCGCCAGCAGGGCGGGATCGATGCCTTCGGCGCGCCATGCGGCTTCCCAGCGCTTTTCGGCGCGCGTGTCGAACAATACCCCGGCGCTTCCCTGCGCGGCATGCCAGCCGTGCTGGCGCAACTCTCCCTCAAGCTGGCCTGCGCCCCATCCGGCATAGCCCAGCGCCATCAGCCAGCGCGCAGGCCCGGTGCCCTTGGCGATCGCGCGCAGCACATCCATCGAGGCGGACAGCGCGCCGACCGGCTCGACCAGCACGGTGTCGTGGCCGATCCAGTCGGTGGAGTGCAGTACGAAACCGCGCCCCGGCTCGACCGGACCGCCATGGTGGATTTCGCGATCGGGCGCCGTGCCGGGATCGATGCCCAGTTCCTTCAGGATCGCATGAAAGCGCACGCCCTCGCGCAAAGTGCCGATGCCGACGCCCAGCGCGCCGGTATCGTCATGCACGCACATCACGTTGACCGAACGGGCGAACCGCGGATCGCCCATGCCCGGCATGGCCAGCAGCAGCCGACCCGTAAGATACTGTTCCTGTGTCACGCCTTTGACTGTACCGGGTCCAGGCGAGCCCGCAAGCACGCCGCGCGTCCCCTCTCTGCTTCTACCCCCAAGGAGTAACCCCATGAACCTGCTGTTCGATCTGCCGCCCGCCCCCACCGTGCCCATCGCCGGGTCGGACACCCGCTTCCCGGTCGGCCGCGTGTTCCTTGTCGGACGTAACTACGAGGACCACGCGAAGGAAATGGGCGCCGCCGTCGATCGCGAGGCGCCGGTGTGGTTCTCCAAGTTCGCCTCGACCGTCTGCGTCACCCCGGCGACCATCCCCTATGCGCCGGGCACCGAGAACTACCATTACGAGATGGAACTGGTCGTGGCGCTGGGCGCAGGCGGCTTCCGCGTCGCGCCCGAAGACGCGATGGACCTCGTGACCGGCTATGCCTGCGGGCTCGACATGACCCGCCGCGATCTGCAATCGCGCATGAAGAGCAAGCAGTACCCCTGGGACGTCGCCAAGAACATCGAGAACGGCGCGGTGATCGGCCCGATCACCCCTGCGGCGCAATTCGGCGAGGTGTCCTGCCAACGCATCCGCCTGACGCAGAACGGCACCGTGAAGCAGGACGCGACGCTCGACCTGCTGATCTGGAGCCTGCCCGAACTGATCGCCGACCTCTCGAAGCTCTATCACCTGCAGGCGGGCGACCTGATCTACACCGGCACCCCGGCAGGCGTCGGTCCGGTCCAGCCCGGCGACGTGCTGGTGGGCGAAGTCGATGGCTGCGAGCCGATCGAACTGCGGATCGCCGAAGCGGAGTGAATCTGTACGCAGCGTGTACTGAACGGTTAATTGCCGTATAGGCGCGCGCGACTCGATAAAAAGAAGAAGGACACGATCATCTCCTCCCGTCATGCCGTCCGCCCTGCCCTGCTCGCCTCGATCGCGACGCTGGGCGTGCTTGCCCCCCTTGCCGCTGCGCAGGCGCAATCGAGCGATCCCGCGTCGGAAGCGAACTCGACCACCGCGAAGTCGCACAAGGACAAGACCCCGGTCATCGTCGTGACCGGGCGCGGGCTGGCGGACGGCCCGGCAACCCCGGCCTACGACAGCGTGGTGCTCGATCGCGACACGATCACCTCCAGTTCCTCGGGCCGGATCGAGGACGTGCTGTCCTCGGTGGCGGGATTCCAACAGTATCGCCGTTCGGACAGTCGCGCGACCAACCCGTCGAACCAGGGTGTCACCCTGCGCGCGCTGGGCGGCAATGCCTCCAGCCGCTCGCTGGTGCTGCTGGACGGGGTGCCGGTGGCGAACCCGTTCTTCGGCTATATCCCGCTCAGCACGCTTTCGCCCGACCGGCTCAGCACGATCCGCGTGACGCGCGGCGGCGGCACCGGGGCGTTCGGTGCAGGCGCTGTCGCGGGCACCATCGAAATGGACAGCGCCGGGCCGGACCAACTGGGCCTGCTCAATGCCGAGGCGCTCGTCGACAATCGCGGCGAGACGCAGATGGATGCCACCGTCTCGCCCAAACTGGGCAATTCGGGCGGCTATGTCGTCGCCAGTGTGCAGTGGGATCGCGGCAAGGGCTTCTGGACCACGCCCGAAGACCAGCGCGTCGATGCCAGCGCCCGCGCGCGCTATGAAAGCCTTTCCGGCTCGATCCGCGCGGTTGCCCCGCTGACCGACGACATCGAGGTGCAGGCCGGTGTCATGGCCTTTCAGGATCACCGCACTTTCCGCTTCCAGGGTGCCGATTCGACGTCTTCCGGCCAGCAGGGCTCGATTCGCCTCGTCGGCCATGGCGACTGGAAGTTCGACGTGCTCGCCTATGTGCAGGCGCAGGATTACTCGAACATCGTCAAGAGCTCGACCAGTTACAAGGAAACGCTGGACCAGCACGCCACGCCCACGCTGGCAGGCGGCGGCAAGCTGGAGATCCGCCCGCCGGTGGGCGACGATCACGTCCTGCGCTTCGGCACCGACCTGCGCCTGACCGGCGGCCACCTGCTGGAATTCCCGATCAGCACCACCACCGGCGAACGCTCGGCGATCCGCCATGCGGGCGGCGACGAGTCGGACCTTGGCCTCTATGCGCAGGATGACTGGACGCTGGGCCAGCTGGTGCTGACCGCAGGCGCCCGCGCCGATCGCTGGACGATCCGCAACGGCTACTACACGCAGGACGCCTTCGACGCGACCGAGGACAACATCGACAACCGCTATGCCAACCGCTCGGGCTGGGTCGGCAACTTCCGGGGTGGCGCGATGTGGCATGTGGCCCCGGTGATCGCGCTGCGCGGCTCTGCCTATACCGGCATGCGCATGCCCACGCTGAACGAGCTGTACCGCCCCTTCGTGGTCTACCCCGTCACCACCGAGGCGAACGCGGACCTCAAGGTGGAGAAGCTGCGCGGCTACGAAGCCGGGTTCGACGTGACACCCGCCACCTGGGCGCGCCTGTCGGTGACGGCGTTCTACAACAAGCTGGATGACGCCATCGCCAACGTCACCATCGCCACCAATGCGCGCAAGCGCGAGAACGTCGATGCGATCCGCGCCAAGGGCATCGAGGCGGAAGCCGCGCTGACCTTCGGCCAGGTGGGCTTCAACGGATCGCTGTCATGGACCGATTCGAAGGTCGAGGCGAGCGGCACGCAGGCAGCCATCGACGGCCTTCGCCCCGCGCAGGTGCCCAAGCTGATGGCCAGCGGCACCCTGTCGTGGACCCCGCGCAAGGGCTGGCGCCTTGCGGGCACCGTGCGCCACATCGGCCGCCAGTACGAGGATGACCTCAACACCTACATCCTGCCCGCCGCGACCACCTTCGATGCCTATCTGCAGGTGCCGGTCGCAGGCCCGGTCTCGCTGACCGTGCGCGGCGAGAACCTGAGCAACGCAAACGTCGTGACCCGCAACCAGGACGGCTCGATCGATCTGGCCGAACCGCGCACCGTGTGGGTGGGCGTGAAGCTGGCGATGTAAGAGCCTGTTTGGAAATTCGCGAAACGCGAATTTCGCGGCACCGGCCCACGCCCCCACCCTACCACTCAACGGTAGTATCCTGCGGGTGGTAGGGTGGGGGCGTGAGCCGGTGCCGCTGACGATGTAAACAACGAACCCGCCGCTGCCCACTGGCATCGGGCGGGTTCTCCGGTATTTTTGTTTGCCGCATTTTCCGAGTCATCAGGTGATTCCACCCGATTGGAAAATGCTCTACTCCTCGGCGCGATGGCGCGCCTTACGATCAACGATCACCCCGTCCAGATCGACATGGACCCGCAGACCCCGCTGCTGTTCGCCCTGCGCGACGGCGCGAACCTGACGGGCACCAAGTACGGCTGTGGCGTCGGAGACTGCGGCGCCTGCACGGTGATGGTCGATGGCGCGGCGCTGCGCTCGTGCCTGATTACCCTTTCCGAATGCGAAGGGCGCTTCGTCACCACTATCGAGGGGCTTTCGGCGGACCGCTCGCACCCGGTGCAGCAGGCGATGGTGGCCGAGCAGGCGATCCAGTGCGGGTTCTGCACCCCCGGCATCGTGATGACCGCCGCTGCGCTGCTCAAAACCAACCCGGACCCCAGCGAGGCGCAGATCCTCGACGCGGTGCCCAACTTGTGCCGCTGCGGCGTCTATCCGCGCCTCGTCCGCGCGATCCAGCGCGCAGGCCGCGTCGCGCGACGCCTCGAAACCATCAGCGCCGCGCCTGCCCCCGGCATCACCCCTGCCGATGCCGCGCGCGCCGTCCCGGCGCTGCGCACGCTTACGAAATCGCAAACCTCAGGAAACATCCCATGAAAGCCACGATCTGGCACAACCCCAAGTGCGGCACTTCGCGCAAGACGCTGGCGATCCTCGAAGAGACGCCCGGTGTCGAGGTGACGGTGATCGAATACCTCAAGACCCCGCCGAGCGCGGAGAAGCTCGCCCAGCTCTATCGCGATGCCGGGATCACCCCGCAAAGGGGCCTGCGCCTGCGCGGCACCGATGCGCAGGAGCGCGGCCTGCCCGATGCGGACGCCGCCACCGTGCTCGCCGCGATGGAAGCCGAACCGATCCTGATCGAGCGCCCGCTGGTCGAGACCGACAAGGGCGTGCGCCTGTGCCGCCCTCAGGAACTGGTAAACGAGATCCTGTGAACAGAGGGGGCGGACAGCGGGCATTTACCGCATTCACGACGCCCTTCGTCTTGCAATACGGTGGCTAATCTGCCAGCGATCCGTCCCTGAGTTTTCAAAGAACAGCGAGTGCGCGCTTCCATGACCAGTACCGAGCTTGCCCGAGAGCCCCTGCAGCAGCGGATCAAGCGCAAGATCAAGCAGACGCTGGGACCTTGGGGAATCTTCGTCGAAGGCTTCATCCGCAACCCGGTGATGGTCGGCTCGATCGTTCCCTCCTCGCGCTTCACCATCCGCCGGATGCTGGAGAAGGTCGACTGGGAAAACACCAAGCTCTTCGTCGAATACGGCCCCGGCGTCGGCACGTTCTGCCAGCCGGTGCTCGACCGCCTGCCGCGCGACGGCATGCTGCTGGTGATCGACACCAACCCGCTGTTCATCGACTATCTGCGCCGCACCATCACCGACAGCCGCTTCGTCGCGGTCAACGGCTCGGCAGCCGACGTCGAGGAGATCGTGCGCGCGCATGGTCATGAAAAGGCGGATTACGTGCTGTCGGGCCTGCCGTTCTCCACCCTGCCCAAGGGCGTGGCACCCGCCATCGCGGCAGCCACGTACCGCGTGATCCGCAAGGGCGGCGCGTTCCTGGTCTACCAGTTCCGCCCCAAGGCGAAGACCTTCATGACCCCGCACTTCAAGCGCATCGACGACGCGATCGAGCCGATTAACGTGCCGCCGTGCTTCATGTGGTGGTGCTGGAAGGACGAGGACTGATCCTCCCTTCGTTCAGACGCGACGCATAAAAAAGGGGGCCTTCAAGCCCCCTTTTTCGTATCCGATGCATTCCTCGTTCACTCGAAAGGACGGCCCGGTGCAGCGCTGTCGCTGCTCAGCTGGCGGTGGATCGCCACCAGCACGGCCACCGTCACGACGCTCGCCACGGCATTGAACAACCCGGAGACCAGCGCCGCCCACAGGGTCGGCAGATTGCCCTCGCCCGCCAGCAGAAGGACCGGCGTGATCAGCGCCATGTTCACCACCATGCCGATGATCAGATAGGCCAGCATCAGCAGGCAGAAGAAGCCGAACAGGCGCAGCGCATGGCGCCGGGTCAGCTGCCACGAACGGCGCAGGGCATGGACCGGGTTGAGCAGTCCGTCATTGACCACCACCGGCACCAGCAGCGAAACGCGCACCGCGGCATGGATCAGCAGCGCGATCCCGAACAACGACACCACTGCACCCAGAGCAGCACCGGCCCCGCCCAGCGGCGCGAACAGCGCGGCGGGCAGCACCAGCACCGCCATCGTCGCCGCCAGCGCGATCACCATCGTCGCGATCAGCGTGGGCAGCGCGCGGATCGCCGAGGCGATCACCGTGCCGACGGTGGGACGCGCGCGGTCGGCCAGCAGCCGTGCCAGCGCGAAATAGCCGATCAGCTGCATCACCACACTGCCGAGGCCGACGCCGAACAGCGTGCCGATGTTGTCCATCACCAGTTGGTTCACCAGCGTCTTGTTCTCGAAATTGGTGTAGATCTGCGTTTCCAGGCCGGTCAGCAGCACGCCTGCGAGCAGCGAGGGCAGCAGGAAAAACACCCCCGCCACGGCAAAAAGCACCTCGCGGTTGGCGCGTACCGCCGCAACGCTGTCCTGCCAGGCGCGGTTACTGTCGAATTTCATCATGGGCTCCAACGGCCGGGTTCCGGGGGCAGCCCCCTTAAACCCTCTTGCTATGCGCTGCCAATGACGCCACGCAACGCGGCATGACAAGTCCTGTTTTCGCGCAAGCCGACTCCGTCGCCCCTCCTGGTCTTCTTCCCGACACTCTGCCGGGCGATATCGAACTGCGCGTGAGCACGCAGCCGGTGCCCTATCGCGAGGCGCTGGAAGAGATGGCCGCACGCAATGCCGCGATCGCGGCGGGAGAGGCGCGCGAACTGATCTGGCTGCTGGAACATCCCCCGGTCTACACCGCCGGCACCAGCGCGGCGGCGGACGAACTGCTCGACCCGCGCTTCGAGGTGGTCGAGGCCGGGCGCGGTGGGCGCTATACCTATCACGGCCCCGGCCAGCGCATCGGCTACGTCCTGCTCGACCTCAAGCGCCGCGCCCGCGACGCGCGCGGCTTCGTCCATGCTCTGGAAGGCTGGGTGATCGACACGCTGGCCAATTTCGGCGTGGACACCTTCCGCTCCGAAGGCCGCATCGGCATCTGGACCAACGACATCGACGGACGCGAGGCGAAGATCGGCGCGATCGGCGTGCGTATCCGCAAGTGGGTGACGATGCACGGCTTCTCGGTGAACATCCGCCCGGACCTGTCGCACTTCACCGGCATCGTGCCCTGCGGCATCGAGGAATTCGGCGTCACCAGCCTCGAAAAGCTCGGCAAGGCGGTCGACATGCACACATGGGATGCCGCACTGATCGCCCATGCCGAGGCGTTCCTTGCCAAGCTGGAAAGCCCCTGCCCGCCACCTGCCAAATCGGGGGAGACCGCCTGATGGCCCGCGCCTCGCTCTGGCTCGCTTCGGGCGCACTGGTGCTCGGTATTGCGCTTTCGGGCTGCAACAGCGCCAAGAAGGATGACAAGAACGCCACCGCAGCAGGCGGCGAACTGCTGCCTCGCTCGGCCAGCGACGACATGCTGCCCTACGACACCGTCACCTCGCAGCCCGACCTGCTCGATCCCGAAGCGGCCACGCGCAGCGCCGCCAGCCACGCGCAGGTCGAACAGGACGCACAGGACGAAGCCGACGCTCCCGACGAGGACGACGCCCCCGGTCAGGACCAGGGCGACGACGATGCGACGACAACGGAAACCACCGTACCCGCCGCCCCTGCTCCGAGCACGACCGGGGGCAGTAACATTAAGGGGGCCGTTCCGCTCGACCTTCTCTATCCCGCCCTTCCCCATACCCGCTCAGCCTGAGCCTGTCGAAGGCCGCGCGGTGAGGGTTGGTCAGGGCGCCCCCTAGCTCTATCTGACGCCTTAGCGTTACTTTGTGAGGCAGGCCTGACGCGCCGCCTTTGACAAGCTCAGGCTGAGCGGCGTTTATGAACCCTTCCCAGCGCCTCAGCGTTTCTTCTTCGCGATCGGGGCGTTGAAGTCGGGCTCCTTCTTCGCCACCCAGTCGACGAACTTGCGCACGTCGGGGTTCAGCAGCAGGCCGTCGACGTCCATGCCGTTGCGCTGGAGTTCGGAGTTGGTGAAGGTGGTGATCAGCATCTGCTGGCAGATCGGGTGCATCGGCACGGTATCGCGCCCGCCCCGGCTCTTGGGGATCGGGTGATGCCACACGATGGTCTCGCCGGTAGGACGCCCGCACAGCCAGCACGGGACGGGCGGCGGCGCCTCTTCCTCGGTGTCGATCTCGGGCTCGTCCCAGCCGCCGTTCTTGCGATGTTTGCGGGCCATGGTGTCTCTTCTTGGTGTCCCCCCTCTCCTTCGTCATCCCCGCGAAGGCGGGGATCCAGCGCGGAACGCAATGCGCTGACTGGATTCCCGCCTGCGCGGGAATGACGAAAGAAAAGGTGCGGAAATGACGGACGAACAGGGAAAGCCTTACAGCGCCTTTTCGTAGATCGCGTATTCGCGGTTTACGTGGCTGTCGATGGCGTCGGCGATGGCGACCATGCCCTGGTTGTCTTCCAGAACCCAGCCGATCTCGCCGCGCTTGCCGCCGAACTTATCTACGGCGGCGCGGCGGATGTACTCGATCATCATGAAGGCCAGCTGGCTGGCGAGGCGCGAGGACTGCAGCTTCTTGCGCACGCCCATCAGCGGCACGCGCATGTCGGCAGGCTTGGGCTTGCGCAGCCACAGCGCCAGCTTGATCCAGCCCAGAATGCTCGGCTTGCCGGTGCGGCCGTTCACGCGCATCTGGATCTGGTTGAGATCGGGCAGCGTCATCATGAAGGCCACCGGCTCGCCCTCGTACTCGGCGAACTGGATCAGTTCGGGATGGACGAGCGGCTTGAGCTTCTTGCCGGTATGGGCGATTTCCTCGGGCGTGAAGGGCACGAAGCCCCAGTTGTCCGCCCAGGCATCGTTGAGAATGTCGCACAGGATCGCCGCTTCCTCGTCGAAGCGCTTGGGATCGCAGTTGCGCACGCGGATCTTGGCGTTCTTCTCACCCGAAGAGACGATGCGCTGGATCAGCGGGGGGAACTGCTTCGTGATGTCCAGTTCATAGGTGTAGAGCGTCTTGGCGACGGCATAGCCCGAACCCTCGATCCAGCCCTGATAGGCCGGCTGGTGGTGCGCCATCATCACCATCGGGGATGATCGAAGCCCTTCACCTGAATGCCCGGCTCTTCCCAGACCGAGAGGTTCATCGGCGCCAGCACGCGGGTCATGCCTTCCTTGCGCAGCCAGTCCTCGGCCGTGGCGATCAGCGCCTTGGCGACGGCTTCGTCCTCGGCCTCGATCGCGCCCCAGTTGCCGGTGCCCGGCCCCATGCCCTGCTCGACCGGCTGGGTCAGCGCCAGTTCATCGATGTGGGCAGAGATACGCCCGACGATCTTGCCGCCGCGACGTGCTAAGAACAGCTGGACGCGGGCATGGTCGAAGAACGGGTTCTTGCCCGGCGTGAACTTCTCGATCTCCTCCATGCGCAGGTTCGCGACCCAGTTTTGATCTGGCGCATTGTGGCGATAGGCGAAGTCCACGAAGGCAGCACGATCGGCCTTGCTGGAAACGGGTGCGATGACTAGTTCGGCGTTGGCCACGATCCTGCCTTTGTTCCGATGTAGGGAAGAAGAATGGATGCGACCTGCGTGGACTCGCCTCATGTTGTCAAGCGCGGTTAACACTGCACAGCAACATACCCGGCCGGCGACGCGAAAAAGGTTCACTTTGGAAGTAGTACGATGATCGAACAGGATATCCTCGACAGGCCCAATGCGCCCGCGACCGCAAGAGATGTGGCCGCGGATGAGGCCGCGCGTGCCGGCCGTGCGGCGATTCGCAAGAATGGCCCCGAGGACAAGGCGATGATGCGCGCCGCCGCCGAACTGACGCGCGACATCGCCAAGGCACGCCCCGCGATCTACTGGCCCGACATGCTGGCCAATGCCGCCGTCGGCTATGCGACGCTGGCAGGCGCGATCCTGGCCAGTTCGCCGTGGGTGGCGCTGGCCTGCGCGCTGGTCTCGGTGCTGACGCTCTACCGCGCGCTGCTGTTCATCCACGAACTGACGCACTACCACCGCGATGCCCTGCCCGGCTTCCGCTTTGCCTGGAACCTCTTGGTCGGCGTGCCGATGCTGATCCCCTCGTACATGTATGAGGGCGTGCATTCGCTGCACCACTCGCGCGTGCGCTACGGCACATCCGAAGACCCGGAGTACCTGCCGCTGGCGCTGATGAAGCCGTGGTCGCTGCCGGTCTTCGCACTCACCTCGCTGCTGCTGCCTGCCGCGCTGATCGTACGCGGGGCGATCCTCGTGCCGCTGGGCGCGGTGATCCCGCCGGTGCGCCGTCTGGTGTGGGAGCGCGCCTCCTCGCTTTCGATCAACCCCGGCTTCCGTCGCAAGGCGCCCGAGGGCGAGTTCGCGCGCATGGTGTTCTGGCAGGAAGTGGGCGTCTCGGTCTGGTCGATCGCGCTGATCGCCGCGAGCCTTGCCTGGGGCTGGCGTCCGCTGATAATCGCCGTCGCCATCGTCGCTGCCGTCGCCCTGCTCAATCAGGTCCGCACGCTCGTCGCGCACCTGTGGGAGAACGAGGGCGAGCAGATGAGCGTGACCGAGCAGTACCTCGATTCGGTGAACGTGCCGCCGCCGGGCGTGATGGCAGGCCTGTGGGCGCCGGTCGGCCTGCGTTACCACGCGCTGCACCACCTGCTGCCCAGCCTGCCCTACCATTCGCTGGGCGAGGCGCACCGCCGCCTGGCCGCGAACCTTGCGCCGGGATCGACCTACACCAAGGCCAACTACCCCGGCCTGATGCCGCTGATGAGCCGCCTCGTCGCCAGCACGATGGGCCGCCGCTGAGGTTTCCGCTGAAGGTTGTCGGCCTCACCAGCCCAAACGAAAAGGGGCCGCGATCATGGCGATCGCGGCCCCTTTTCGTTTGGGCTCGTAACTGGCGGAAGCGGTATTATTCCTCGGTCCGCACCAGCACCGTCTCGCCGACCAGCAGGAACAGCACGAAGGGCGCCCATGCCGCGACCAGCGGCGGATAGCCGCCGAAGTTGCCCATCGCCAGCGCCGCATTGTCGAGCACGAAATAGGCAAAGCCCAGCGCCATGCCGATCACCGCACGGATCAGCAACTGCCCCGAACGGGCCAGTCCGAACGCGGCGACCGCGCCCAGCAGCGGCATCAGCAGCGCGGCCAGCGGGCCGGAAATCTTGTGCCACCACGCCGCCTCAAGCTCGCTGGTGCGGCGCCCGGCGGCGCGCATCGCCTCGATCGAACGGCTCAGCTCGAAGATGTTCTGCCCGTCCGAATCGATCGAGGTCATCCGCACCTTGTCAGGCGTGATCCCCGGCGCCACGAGGTCCGAGATCGGCTTGGTGCTGGTGGTGTCCGCCACGTCGAAGTGGCGCGGCTTGACCAGACGCCAGCCGGGATTGGCATATGTCGCGGTGGGCGCGCGGGTCTCGCTCAGGATCGCGCCATTGGCATCGCGAACGTAGAACGTGACATTGGTCAGCGTCATCGTGTTGCCGGGGCCGGACGCCTGCGCGGCATAAAGGATGTCGCGCCCGTCGGCGAGGTAGACGTTGGTGCGCAGCCCCGTGTCCTTGGGCACCGGGCCGTACTTCACCGCCTGCCAGGCATCGAGCGTGGCAAACGAACGCGTCACCACCCGCTCGTTGAACACGAAGCTCAGCCCCGAGATCACCAGCGAGGTCAGCAGCAGCGGCGCGAGCACCTGATGCGCGGACAGCCCCGCCGCGCGCATCGAGATCACCTCGCTGTTCTGGTTCAGCGTCATCAGCGTGATGATCGTCGCCAGCAGCACCGAATAGGGCAGGAAGCGCGAGATCAGCTGCGGCACGCGCAAGGTGACGTAGTACATCAACTGCGCCTGCCCGTTGCCGTGATAGGCCAGAATGTCGCCACTCTCGCCCAGAAGGTCGAGCACCTGCAGCACCAGAACCAGCATGATCAGCACCGCCAGAATGCGCGTGGCGAACAGCTTGGCCAGATAGAGGGTGAGCGTGCGCGAAGGGAAGAAATCGAACTGCATCAGGTCTTGTCCGCAGCAGGCACGGGAAGGAGAGGCCCGCTCTTGCGGCGGCGGCGCAGCAGCGAGCGGATGCGCTTGCCGACGATCGCGGCAATCCGCTCCAGCCAGCCGATCGCCTGACCGCCGGGCACATAGGCCACGCGCCAGTACATCCACACGATCAGCGCGGCGAACAGCGCGAACGGCCCCCACAGTCCGAAGACCGGGCTGATCTTGCCGAGCGAGGCCACGTCGCTCGCGTACTCGTTGATCTTGTGATAGGCCACGATCATCACGATCGAGACGAACAGGCCCAGCGCAGACGTCGATCGCTTGGGCGGGATCGCCAGCGCCACCGCCAAGAGCGGCAGCAGCAGCATCATCACCACTTCGACCATGCGATAGTTGAAGTTCGCCTGGCTGGCGATACGCTCGGCCTTGGGGCGGTCCTTGTTCCAGCCAAGGTGCATCAGCTCGGGCAGCAGATATTCGCGATCGGCGCCGCCGCGCTGGCGGAACTTCTCCACCGCCGGAAGGTCGATCGGCAGATCGTGCTGCGTGAAGGTCAGCACGCGCGAGTTATGGCCGGGAATGTCCTGCACCATCCGCCCGTTGTCGAGCCGCAGCACGATGGTATCGGGCGAGCCGCGGAAGGCGAGGAAGCGCCCCTGCCTGGCCGAGATCGACAGCACCTGACCCTTGGCGTCGGCCACGCGCACGAAGATGCCCAGCAGCTTGCGGCCATCGTCCTGGCTCTGTTCGATCCGCAGCGCGATGCGGTCCTTCAGCGTGGTGAACTCGCCCACCTTGATCGAGGCGCCCAGCGCACCGGACTTCAGCTCGTAGTTCAGCTCTTCGTAGTAATAGCGCGCCAGCGGCTGCAGATAGCCGACATTGGCGAGGTTCACGCCCACCAGCACCAGCGTGATGATGTAGGGCATGCGCAGCAGGCGGGTATAGCTGAGGCCCACCGCTCGCATCACGTCCAGCTCGCTGGAGGTCGCCAGCTTGCGGAAGGCCAGCAGGATGCCGATCATCAGCCCCAGCGGAATCGCGAGGCTGGCATATTCGGGCATCAGGTTGGCGAGCATCTTGAAGACCACGCCGACCGGCCCGCCCTCCGTCGCCACGAAGTCGAACAGCTTGAGCATCTTGTCGAGCATCAGCAGCGATGCCGCCAGCAGGAAGATGCCGAACATGGGCATCAGCGTGAGGCGCAGGATGTATCGATCTATGGCGGTGATGAATTTCACGGATGCTTTTCGCGTATGCCTGAACCAGACCCCTTAACCGCAAGGCGCGCCGGGCGAAAGCCGTTTATCGGTTCGGGATGCACGCTTAACCCCACAGCAGCGGCCACAGGACCATCAGCAGGCCCACCATGCTGACGATGTAAAGGAGCGAGCGCAGCCCCTTGATCCCTGCCCAGTAGACCGGAAGATAGGCCACGCGCGCAGCCAGCCAGACCCAGGCGCCGATGTGCGAGACCGTGCCGGTCCGCCCCGCCAGCACCACGCCCAGCAGCGCGGCGACGGCCACCGGGAAGGTTTCCTGAAGGTTCGCCTGTGCCCGGATCACCCGCCCGGTGCGCGGCGGCAATGCGGGCAGGCCGGAGGTTTCGTCACGCGGTCCCATGTTCCAGTCCACGCCGTACTGGCGCGTGCGCAACTGACCCGCGAGCAGGATGTTGAACACCAGCAGCACGCAGCCCCAGGCGAGAACGAGCAGTTCCGTGGGAATGGCGGTGGACGATCCTGTCAGCATGGCCTCAACAACCCCCTGTCCTTCTTCCGCGTTCCCGAAGCCCATCGACATCGGCAGATAAACAGCGCCGATACCCGTCAATAGCGCAAATACCGGGCGCCCGATGTCGCTACAATCGCGCGACCGTCATGTGGGGGCTGCGTCAGGCCTTTTCCAGCGTGCACTGAAGCGGGTGCTGGTTCTGACGCGCGAAGTCCATCACCTGATTCACCTTGGTTTCGGCGATCTCGTAAGGGAAAATCCCGCAGACGCCGACCCCGCGCTGGTGGACGTGCAGCATCACCCGCGTCGCGGCTTCCAGATCCATGTGGAAGAAGCGCTTGAGCACCAGCACGACGAATTCCATCGGCGTGTAATCGTCATTCAGCATCAAGACCTTGAACTGGCTCGGCTTCTTGGGCCGGGCACGGGTCTTGGTGGCGACGCCCAGTTCGTCTCCCGCATCGGTCCCGCCATCGCGATCGCCGCCATCATCGGCAGCACGAGGCGCGAGGGCGATCCTCGCAAGTCCTGCGGGATCGGCGCTCACAGGCCGCAAGACGGCCGGACGGGGGGAAACTGTCATGGATCGCATGGTGCCCAGAATATCGTAGCGGGACACCTCACGACAAGATGCCCCGCCCAATATTATCTCACGAGCACGACCGGACGCGAGCGAAAACCGCCCGCATGACCGGCCGGACCAGCCATCAGGCCGCCGTGCGGACCTTTTCCATGGCCAGGCTGAAACGGCCCGAAATCGGCGCCATCACATCGCTCATCAGCTTGAGCATGGCTTCGCTGTTCTTCGAGCCGGTAGCGACGGCGCTGTCGAAGTTTTTGCGCATCATGTCGCCCTGCAGCTTGAAGAAGTCGGTCGGCGACTTGGCGGCGGCAAGCTCCTTGATGTCACCGGTCATGGCTTCGAACGAAGCGCGGCTTTCCGAGACCAGCGAAGACCCCATGCCCTGCATGCCTTCAGCGAAGATCTTGCCCGATTCGATCACGGCCTCGACGTTGCCCTTGGTGAAGTCGCTGACTTCGCCGAGAACCTCGGTGCCCTTTTCGAAGGCCGCCTTGGCCTTGGTCTGGGCGTCGCTCATGGCATCCTTGATATTGACATTCATGTCCATCGTGCTGTCCTCGAGAATGAAGTTGGTAAAAAGTCCTGCGAACGCTGCGGGTGGTGTGACGGTCTTGGATGCCGTCTCTGCAATCGGTGTCTTGGCGACCGCGAGTTCGGTTTTCGTCGGCTTGGGCGCCGGAGCGGCCTTGGCTGCCGGGGCAGGCTTGGGCGCTTCGGGCGTCTTCGGCACTTCGAGCTTTGCCGGCTCCAGCTTTACCGGTTCGCCCGCCTTGGCGGCAGGAACCGGCTCGGCCACCGCTACCGGAGCAGCTGCCGGTTTGGGCGGGGCTGCGACTTCGGCCGCCTTGGCCACAGTCGGCGTGACCGACTTTGCCGGTATAGGTGGCTTGGAGGCTTTCGGCGCGGCTTGCGGCTTCGCAGCTGTCGGCTTGGAAACCGCCTGCTTGAGCGGAGCCGTCTTGACGGGCGCCTTCTTCGCAGCGGGTTTGGCAATCGGCTTGGGTTTGGGCTGGGGCTTGATGGTGGCTACAGATGCCTTCTTCGGCGTCGTCTTGCTTTTCGCGTCGTCCTGTCCGGCCATTGCCACCTTCCCAAAAAGCCTGCGTGCCGACGCGTATCGAGCGATGCGCTTTCATGACCTCGGCAAACTGGCCGGGGACTCGGCACTCCATTGCTGCAACGCAAAATAGGATGAGCAGCACACCAAGTCAAGCTCCTCATGCTGCAGTGCAGCATACGTATTTTACGCAGAAATCCGGAGAATTTTCAGACGCAATCCAGACATAACCGGGAGACAATTCCGTTTGTGCGAAAGGGCACACAATTACTTCAAACACTAGCGCCCGGCGCCGCCACGAGGCGTCCGACACAATCCTTTGCCATGGGGAATTTCAGCGGTTTACCGATCTGCCCGAAAAGCGCGATCAGCGCGTCATCACATAGCGCCCCGGCGCATCCTCGATCGCCTTGTCGCCGCGACCGCCGGGCCGCCGCTTGCCCTTGGCAGGCAATTTCGTACCATCGAGCGCCTCAATCCATTGGGCCCAGTGCGGCCACCAGCTGCCCCGGTGCTCGCTCGCGCCGCTAACGAAAGCCTCCAGCGAATCGACAGGGGCGCCGTTCACCCAGTACTGGTACTTGTTGGCGCTCGGCGGGTTGACGACACCCGCGATATGCCCCGATCCCGCCAGCAGGAACGTCCACGGCCCTGCCAGATGGCGCGTCAGCTTCCACACGCTGCGCGGCGGGGCGATATGATCCTCGCGCCCCGCCTGAATGTAGCAGGGCGTCGTGATCCGCCGTAGGTCGATAGGCACGCCCCCGGCCTGAAGGGAATCGGGCACCACCAGCCGGTTATCGCGATAGAGATCGCGCAGATAGTCGCGATGCCAGCGCGCGGGCAGATTGGTGACGTCGCCGTTCCAGTGCAGCAGATCGAAGGCCGGGCGATCCTCGCCCTTGAGATAGTTGCGCTCGACATGCGACCAGATCAGGTCGTTGCCGCGCAGGATATTGAACGTCGCGGCCAGATAGCGCCCGTCGAGATAGCCGTCGGTCGACAGCTTGCCGATGGCGTCGATCTGCGCATCGTCGACGAAGTTCTTGAGGTCGCCCGCCTCCTCGAAGTCCACTTGCGCGGTCAGGAACGTGGCGCTGGCCACCTTGTCGCCCTCGCCCTTCCTCGCAAGGATCGCCAGCGTGGCGGCCAGCGTCGTGCCCGCGACGCAATAGCCCACGGTGTGGACGGCGGGCACCTTCAGCCGCTCGCGCACAAGGTCGATCACGGCGATCTGCGCCGCGATGTAATCGTCCCACACCATATCGGCCATCGATGCATCGGCGGACTTCCACGAGACCATGAACACGGTGATCCCCTGCTCCACCGCCCAGCGCACGAAGCTTTTCTTCGCATTGAGGTCGAGGATGTAGAAGCGGTTGATCCACGGCGGGAAGATCACCAGCGGCGTCGCCAGCACCTTGTCGGTGGTCGGCGTGTACTGGATCAGCTGGTAGAGCGGCGTCTCGGCGATCACCTTGCCCGGCGTCACCGCGATATTCTCGCCCAGCGTGAAGGCGCCGGGGCTGGAATGCACGATCTGCCCCTTGCGCAGATCGTCGATCAGGTTCTCGAACCCGCGCACCAGGCTTTCGCCCTGCGTCTCCGCCGCCTTCGCCATCGCCAGCGGATTGGTCAGCGGAAAATTCGAGGGGCTGAGCGCGTCGGCGACAGCCCGCGCGGCGAACACCAGCTGTGCCTTGCGGCTGGCATCGACACCCTCGGAGGCCTCGGCCATCGCCACCAGCCGCTGCGAGAGCAGCAGATAGAGCTGATGGATGACGGCAAAGAACGGCTTGCTGCTCCATGCGGCATCCCCGAAGCGGCGGTCCCCGCCCAGCGGCAACAGCGGCAGTTCGGGCACCTGCTCGGCAGCGTCCGGCCCCATGCCGTACTGGCCCAGCACCGCGTTCACGAGGGAAATGCCTTCTTCCCACAGGTGCTTGTGCACATCGGGATCGCTGAGCGGCAACTGGCGCAGCACCGTCTCGATCGTGCCGGCCCACTTCGCCGGATCGCCCAGCGGCGACGTGCCGCCTCCGACCTTCTGCAACTGCTCGATCTGATAGTCCTGCCAGAGCGACTGCATCCGGCCAACGACACCGGCCCAGTTCACGGCATTCTCGTCAGCCGCTTTCGCATCGCCCCCGCTCGCAACCGCCGATGTCGTGCCCAGCAGGGCCTGGAACGTATCGGTCTGCGCACGGACGATATCGGCAAGCATCGCATTGGATTCGGTGGGCATGGCGTAGGCGCGGCTCCTTCCTCTCACCATGTCGTTGTGGGGAGCAAGCGCAGCGCTGTCGAGTCCTCAAAAGAGCGCTTCGTCGCCTCCACCGATCGCCCCGGAAAGCAACTCGCCACTTTCGCGCGGGCGAAAGACTGATATGGGAGGCTCGCGCCGATTTTCGCGCAAGATCAGGAAAGAGACCATGTCCGAAGAGTTCTACCGCATCAAGCGTCTGCCGCCTTACGTGATCGCCGAAGTCAATGCGATGCGTCACGCGGCCCGCCAGGCGGGACGGGACATCATCGACCTCGGCATGGGCAACCCCGATCTGCCCCCTCCCCAGCACGTGCTCGACAAGCTGTGCGAGGTTGCCCAGAAGCCCGACGCGCACGGCTATTCGCAGTCCAAGGGCATCCCCGGCCTGCGCCGCGCCCAGGCGAACTATTATGCCAACCGCTTCGGCGTCGAGCTGGACCCCGAGCGCGAGGTCGTCGTGACCATGGGCTCGAAGGAAGGCCTCGCCAGCCTCGCCACCGCGATCACCGCGCCCGGCGACGTGGTGCTGGCGCCCAACCCCAGCTATCCGATCCACACGTTCGGCTTCATCATCGCCGGGGCGACCATCCGCTCGGTGCCGACGACGCCGGACGAGAATTACTGGCGCTCGCTCGACCGAGCGATGGCCTTCACCGTGCCGCGTCCCTCGATCCTCATCGTCAACTACCCGTCGAACCCGACCGCGGAGACGGTGGACCTCGCCTTCTACGAGCGCCTCGTCGCCTGGGCGAAGGAGAACAAGGTGTGGATCCTGTCCGACCTTGCCTATTCGGAGCTGTATTACGACGGCAACCCGACCCGCTCGATCCTCGAAGTGCCGGGCGCCAAGGATGTCGCGGTCGAATTCACGTCGCTGTCGAAGACGTACTCGATGGCAGGCTGGCGCATCGGGTTTGCGGTGGGCAACCCGCACCTCATCTCAGCGCTGACCCGCGTGAAGTCGTATCTCGATTACGGCGCCTTCACGCCGATCCAGGCGGCGGCCTGCGCCGCGCTGAACGGCCCGCAGGATATCGTCGAGAAGAACCGCCTGCTCTATCAAAAGCGTCGCGACGTGATGGTCGAGGCGTTCGGACGGGCGGGATGGGACATCCCCAGCCCCAAGGCCTCAATGTTCGCCTGGGCGCCGCTGCCGCCTGCGCTCAAGGAAATGGGCAGCCTGGAATTCTCCAAGCAGCTGCTCAGCGAGGCCGAAGTCGCGGTCGCGCCGGGCGTCGGCTATGGTGAGGACGGCGAAGGCTATGTGCGAATCGCCATGGTCGAGAACGAGCAGCGCCTGCGTCAGGCCGCGCGCAACATTCGCCGCTTCCTGCAGAAGAAAGGCGTGAACACGCCCGCAACCTGAGCAATTCTGCCGATTACAGGCCCCATCTGTAATTTTCTCCGTGTTGTTCCTGAGGCTTGCCGCCCCTTACAAAATGGCAAGCGACAACAACGGGGGATTACAGATGGGCAGCCATACGGCAGCCGGTCGACAGCGCTTTTTTGCGTGGGTCGGTCCAGGGGAAATCAGCGCGGAATATGACCTCAGGCAACTCGGCTGGGGCTTCCGGCAGCGCAGCGATTTCGAGCATGGCGCGTCCCAGATCGCCTGTCCGATGCTGCTCGACGGCAGGGGCGAGGACGGCAAGGGCGAGGATGCAGGCTTTCTCGGCACGCTGCTGCTGTCTGTCCCCAGGCCGCAGCGACGCCGGATCGCCGTCGTCGGCTTGCCGGACACTGCCGACTGCGCCGCCATCCTGCGCATGGGATATGGCGAAGCGCTGAAATCCGGCACATCGCTGGAGGAAATCGGCGCGCGGGCAGAGCGTATCGATTGCCTGGGAACGTGGGTGCCGCGCTTCCGCAATGTCGGCCCGCTGCATCTCGATCTCGTCGATCGCGAAGCCTTTGCCGATGGGCGCTCGCTCGATCTCAATCCGCGTGAATTCTCGCTGCTCTGGCGCCTGGCCGACGAGCCGCGCAGTGTCGTCAGCAAGCAGGCGCTGATTCAGGACGTCTGGCGCATGGGCTTCGTGCCAGAGACCAACAGCATCGCCGTCCACATGTCCCGCCTGCGCCGCAAGCTGGGCTACGCGGGGCTGGCCAGCATCATCGCGACTGCACCCGAAGGCGGCTATCTGCTCGCTCTCGATGCGCGCGAAGGCCCTGCGGCATACCGCCCTCTCGCCTCGCAATCCGCTGGGATGGAACGGCACGCCCTCTGACCGGGGCCATCCGCCCGGCGCTCAGAGCCCGTTTGAAAATTCGCGAAAAGCGAATTTTGCGGCGTCACCCCAAGAATGCCGTCGCGGGCATTTTTCAAACGGTCTGTCAGCCCGCGTCGGGCAGGCGGGCGAGGTCAGCGGGCGTATTGATGTTGGCGGGCGCCTGCGCAAGGCGCTCCATCCGAGCGCCAACCGCCTCGGCGAAGCGCATCATCGAATGCGTGCCTTCGCCATGCAGGATCTCTTCCAGCACCGGCAACGTTTCCACCGGCCACAGACCGATCACCGGATTCGCGGCAAGGCAGGCAGGGCCGGGAGAAAGGCGCGCCAACAGATCCTCCGGCATGCCCAGCGCATCGACGCTGCTGCTGAGCACCGCCCCATAGCCTTCATCCTGCGCCAGCCGCAGGGCGGCGGCCAATCCACCAAGCGGCCCCATGCCCGCATGCGGCCAATCGGGCAACGTCGGCGCAGGCGCTGTCTCACGCCCGACCACCACCACATATTCGCACCACCCGGCCAGCGTATCCACCGCGCGTGAAAGAAGGGTGTGGCCATCATAGACCGCCAGCGCCTTGTCGCTTCCGAACCGGGTCGACAGACCGCCCGCGATCACCGCACCAAGGATCAGGGTCATGACGGCAGGCTCCTTTCATGCGCCGGGTATTCCCGCAGACAGGCAACAACATAAGCGAAGGCTCAGCCCTTGTCCAAACCCTCTACCTGCCAACAGGTTGCCTGAATACCGCACGGCGCCGCACCCTCTGATTCACACTTGTGCTGCATAAAGCCAGAAACAGGATTGCGCCCTGTGCCGGAAGCCGCTAGTGGCGCCATTCCCACGCGATCGGCCCGATGGCGGAGTGGTGACGCAGCGGATTGCAAATCCGTGCACGCCGGTTCGATTCCGGCTCGGGCCTCCATTTTTGCTTCTCAGAGGGTCTGAGAGCATCGCATAAGTCGCTGTTTTTCGCCATTTTTACGTGGTAAAATGTCTCCGACAGGTTCGGGCCATTTCACCAAATCTCACCCCAATCATGGAAGATTTGATGGTACGCCCCGCCATAGCGATGGGGAGATACCATCATGTTGGAAGGAAAGCGGCAGAAGTCCGGGCTCACCGCAGCTTGGGTGTCGCGTGCTAAGCCAAAAGACAAGGCCTACAAGCTCAGCGACCGCGATGGGCTCTACCTCCAGATCGAACCCAGCGGCTTACGCGTCTGGCGAATGAATTACCGCTTTCTAGGCAAACAGAGAACCATAACCTTCGGGCGTTGGCCAGAGCTGCTGCTGGGAGAGGCGCGAGAACGACTGCTCGATGCGCGGCGGCTTCTCGCCAAGGGGGTCGATCCCGTCGAGCATGCCAAGCTTGAAAAGATCGAGAAGATGCTCGCAGCGGCGCACACTTTCGAAGCGGTGGCGAACGAGTGGCTTGAAAAGATAGCCGCCGAAGGTGCCGCAGCCATGACGCTCAAGAAGGCGCGCTGGCTGCTCGCGAAGCTCTATCCCGCGATCGGAAAGCGCCCCATCCGCGAAATATCGGCGCATGAGTTGCTTCTGGCCTTGAAGAAGATCGAGGCCACGAAACGCTACGACACCGCCAATCGGGCACGGACCGCGTCCAGCCAGGTCTTTCGATATGCGATTGCCACGGCGAGAGCCGAGCGCGATATCGCCTCGGATCTTCGCGGCGCCCTTGTCACCCCTCGAACGACTCATCGGGCCGCAATCACCACGCCGATCGAAGCCGGGGCTTTGCTGCGGACTATCGATGAATATGACGGCAATCCGCTTACGCGAACGGCGCTGCGTTTGCTGGCGCATGTTTTCGTGCGGCCCGGCGAACTGCGCTGGGCGGAATGGAGCGAGTTTGACCTGCACAAGCGCGTCTGGACGATCCCAGGTCACAAGATGAAGATGCGCCGCCCCCACGCCGTCCCCCTCACCCGGCAGGTCGTCGCCATACTTGGCGAGATCGAACACGATGCGGGCTACAGCCCTTTTCTTTTCCCCTCCCTACGCTCGGTGGACCGACCGATGTCGGACAACACGATCAATGCCGCGCTCCGGCGCCTCGGCTACGGCAAGGACGAAATGACCGGCCACGGATTTCGGGCGCTGGCCGCGACGCTGCTCAACGAAATGGGCTGCTGGAATCCCGATGCGATCGAACGCCAGCTCGCTCACGCTGATGGCAATTCCATCCGCCGCGCCTATGCGCGCGGCCAATACTGGGACGAGCGTGTTCGCATGATGCAGCATTGGTCGGACCACATCGATCAACTGCGCGACGGCGCCACGGTACTGCGACCCAAATTCGGCCATAGCGGCTCATGAAGGGTTGCACTGACAATTACCTCAGCTTGCGCAACAAATACGAAAGCTTGACGCAAGCAGCCGAAACCATGCCGGAGGAATTTTCGTGGTGCGGGCATTGACCGTTTCCGTGCGCATTTTGCAGGCCACAAGCGCCAAATGTACAAGTGCAGATCGGGTTTAGCACCACTCCGACCATTTGCCGCAAGTTGCACTGTGAAGACTTCCGGCCGTAGCGGAGCACCGGCGAGCCCCACTCCGCGCCCGAAACCAACCGGACCGCGCCTGCCTGCTGCTTACCGGCTATCCTGATCCGGCGCTGGCATCTCTGACGGCCCCTCATCAGGTTCATCGATATCAGGAACTTCGGGCACGATCTCCGGAGGCTCCTGGAACGGGGTCTCGGCAGGCGGCATGTCTGGCGGCATCTCAATCGGCGATTGCGGATTGATGGTGTCGGGCGGCGGCATTTCTGGATTTGTAGCCATGAAAATCTCCTCTCACTGACATAGCGGGCAGGCATAATCATGGTTCCCGAAATTCCGGCCGAAGTCAGAACAGATGCCGTCGTTCAGTGCAGCCCAAACAGGGGGCAGGCTGAACTGATGTCTGGCCGCCTAGCGGTTGAGCGTGTCGCATGAGCGCGGAACGTGGCGAAGCACCAAGCGTTTGATCGGGACAATCATCCTGCAGGAGGATGTAAGATTAACCGGCAACGGCAAAGGAACGATAAATGGCGGATGCAGCCACAGCAACTCCGACCCTCGTTGAAGCGGACACTTCCGGATTGAAGGTGCGGTCGCGCGATGGCGACAACCTTGGCCACATCAAATCCTTCATGGTCGACAAGCGTTCGGGCCAGTCGGACTTTGCCGTGTTGAGCCTGGGCGGCTTTCTGGGCTTCAACAAAAGCTTCTATCCCGTGCCCTTCAGTGTGCTGGCCTACGACGCGCCGGCGGATGACTACGTGGTCACTATCGATCGGCGTGTTCTGGAAGGTGGTCCCAGTTGGGCAAACAACGCACCCGAATTCAATCAGGCGTATGCCGATCGCGTGTCGAGCTACTATGGCACGCCATCGGCGCAGATCATTTGATGGCATGAAAGGACCGTGACCCTGACTGACCCGTAAGCAGGGAGCAACACAGGGCCTGCAGTGTGTCCGCCAAGCCATATGAGCAGCTTGAATTGGCACTTAGATGCCGTAAGCGGGAGCCATCCACCTCATCCGCTTTCCAATTCTGGACGCCGAAGATTGGCCGATTTTGGACTGACGGCTTACGGGGCGGACGAGGCGGATAGCTGCCTGTCATCTTTCCGGGCGGGAGCGTGACTATAACTGCCTGACGGCAGACGCCCCGTCTTGCCGTTCGTGGCCAAATCGATACATCTTGAAAGCGGACACCGGGGGCAGAGACAATTGCTGACTTCGGCTGAAGGAGGCAACAGCGTGAAGCGAAAGATGGCATTTGGCGCGCTTGCCGTGCTGCTAGCAACGAATGCACATGCGCAGGACACAGCAAAATCACCCGATGGTCTTTATACGGCTTCTGTCATCCCGAATGGCAAAGGTGACGAGAATGGTTCGGGCGCACAGGCCCTTGTTCTGTACAGAACAAGGGATAATGCTCAGCGACGCCTCCTTATATCGAGGTGGAACGCTGATTACAGTCGCAACCTTGCCAATCTCTCGCATCCGTTGTTCTCATTGGACGGTGGTTATGTATATTTCAATACTTCAGACGTCTCTCCGAACTCGGGCTACGTTCACCAATTCGACCTTAAGCTGAACGTTATAAAGTCAATTAGTACGGGTTGGGCTTTGCGTGTGATGCGGACCGGCCCCTACAGAGGCTACCTGCTCGTGCAGACCCACCGATATTGGGATAGCCACGAGGGAGGCTCCTACAATCCAGTTTTTCTTACTCACCCGTCGGGTAAACGGATCATGATGGTTCCCGGGAGCGATAATGACGATGGCGAACTCGCTATTGATCCGTGGCTCGCAAAGATGAACTGGAGAGCTTGGTAGGCTGCTAACGTCCGCTTAATGAGAATCGCAGCTAATACCTGCCTGACGCTTATCCACCCATCGTAACCGCTGCTGCTGCGAATCTGCGCTGCCTCGAAGTCGTCCGGCACCTTTACGCCGCCAGACGATGCAAATGCCGATCCGGAGCAACGAGCAGGGTGGCAAGCGGACTGGCGGTCTATCAGCGTTGGTGGACGCCGCATTGTAAAACGCTAGAATAGCTAAATGCCAGGACTCACACAATTTAACATATGGGATGAGAACGGTCGGCTGCTCTGCACCGCCTGTGGGTTTGATAACGAGCTTCAAATCCCACGGTACACAGAAGACGAAGGCTTGCCGATTTTCATCTGCGAAGCATGCCTTTGGGAGCCAAGCTTGGACGATGCCCACGCAAGCTCACCAGATGAAGTGTTGGTTCGCTTGAGGGATTATCGAAAGGATTGGGGGCAAACCGCTCCTTGGGATGGCTCCGGTGATCCGCCGCCAGACTGGGATGGGAAGCGGCAGCTTGCCCACCTCTTCGCTGTGGCACTTCACGTCCGCTAAGTTGGCGTCAGCCGACTGGCCGCTTTTCTCGTTTCAGATATGCCAGTCTATCCTGAACGAATGACCGCTCCGGGAAACGGAACTGAACCCTTGTCCGGCGACAATGGGCGCAATCCGGGCTGACGGCACACGCCCCGTTGCGGATACATCCAGTGTTCCAGCCACCCCGCAGCACACGACCAGCAATCTAAGATTTTCTAAAAAAATTAGTCTCACAACGAGGGAGTGACTGTCAGCATCTTGTCCTGTGCTGCTTTAGTTCTCGCATCTTCTGTGTTTTGTGCGCGTTCGGCAAGCTCACTCCAGGCATACGAAGCACGCAGGCAGCGAGCGCGTACCTCCGGCAAGCTGGCTGCGCCGGCAGCGATTTCCTGAAGCTCGGCTTGCTCACGGTAAAATGTCAATGACGACATTAAGCTCGCTCCCGATACTATATTTGGGAATGGCGGGCCTCGCAAAAGACCCGCCGGTTCGGTCGTTCAGGCCGACTGGAGATTAACAGCCGAGGTCTTCCCACGCTGGTCGGTTTCCAAATCGTAGGATAGGCGCTGATCCTTGTTCAGCGTGCGCATGCCTGCGCGCTCCACCGCGCTGATATGAACGAAAGCGTCATCGCCTCCGGTTTCAGGAGCAATAAAGCCAAACCCCTTGTCAGCGTTGAAGAACTTTACGGTGCCGGTGATCATATGGGTATCCTTTGCCCAATGTAGTATGACGGGCATGCGCCAACAACAGCACATCCCGGCTTCGTGAGGCTAGTAAGGGACAAAGAGGAGCCATTGCGGCTCAATATCCGTCGCAGGCGACGTTTCAGCAAAGCTCTTGTAGGCGCAACCGCAAAAAATAGATATAGATATTCGATGCCTTTTACCGATTAAATGCGGCTTCCATCATTTATGTGGTATATGGAATTATGAATTCCGCTCAGATGCACGACTGCTCGCTCACGATCGATGCCCATGACATTGACTTTATGGGGCATGTCAACAACTCGACGTATTTGAAATGGGTGCAAGCCGCGATTATCGAGCATTGGCACCGGGTCGCCTCCCCTGCAGCAGTGGGTGCCTATCTATGGATCGCCCTCAAGCACGAGATCACTTACCGAAAACCTGCATTTTTGTTCGACCGGCTAACAGCCAATGTTGTCCTCGAGCGCGTGCGCCGGGAAAGCGCGTTTTATGACACGACGATCCGACGCGGGAGTGAGGTGATCGCGGAAATACAGTCGCGCTGGTGCTGCATTGATGCCCTGTCGCGACGTCCCGTCCGGGTGAGCGAGCAAGTCAGATCCTGCTTTTTCCCTGAGGGCGAGAACGCTGAAGAGGCTGAAGTCATTCAAACCTCAGGATGATGCAAGCTTCAGCTGGTCTTCGTCGGTGTAAACCTCAAATCGTGAGAGGGTGGCGGTGCCGAAGCCCATCGTCAGGGTCGCATCGGCAGCATCGCGGCCCTGCGCCATCAGTATACGTCCACGTCTTGGACGATTATGTCTGGCGTCGAACACATACCATCTCCCGCCCAGCCACACTTCGAACCAAGCCGAAAAATCCATGTCGCCCACCGGCGCGGGCAAGTCCATGTCCCCAAGATAGCCGGTGCAGTATCGTGCTGGCACATTCATGCACCTGCACAACGTGATCGCCAGATGCGCAAAATCACGGCAGACGCCGTTGCGCTCCTGAAACACGTCCCAAGCGCTCTTGGTCGCCCTTGCCTCCAGATAATCGAAGCGGATATGCTCATGCACATAGTCTACGATCGCCTGGACCAGAGGCCAGCCTGCAGGTGCATTTCCGAACAGGCCCCATGCGATCTCGACCAGATGATCCGTTTCACAATAGCGGCTGCCAAGAAGATAGATCAGGACATCATCAGGTAGATCTTCGATGGAAGACTGCAAGGCATCCGGCGCAAACGCATCGGGTTCGAAGGCATCTTCGATGACGAACCCGCACGAGATCGTAATGCCACCTTCCGGAATGGTGAAGCGCGTGCAAATGTTGCCGAACCCGTCGACATAGTCGTAAATCGGTACGTCCGGTGTGGTAAACAGGCGCTGCGGCGTTCGCAGGTCCTTATGGCGCGAAGGATGTACGCTAAGATGCGCAAGAGTCGGCACCCGCTGCTCACACGTAAATCCTATATCGTATCCCGCCCGGATCAGCATACCGGCTTCAAGGCTGCAAGCGAGCGCTCCACGCGCCCTAGGCCTTCGGCCGATTCGATAGCCAGATCGAGCGGGCGGCCGCCAAGTTTCCCACATGCCGTATTGAGATAGGCGATGGCCACATCCCGATTGCCCAATGTATCGAGCGCAAGCTTGGTTACCTGTCCCTGACGGCTGGCAGCATCCGGCGCTAACCTGGGCTTGTCCGACCACCGCACTTTTGACCGGAAAGGCCTGCCGGGCTTTTCTTCGCTGTCCATTTTGAGTTTCCTATTGATAGGCGCGCATCCGGTGTGCTGCGATCTTCCAGAAAAGATGCACGATCTGGGCCTGGCCACTTGCGCAAGCGCATCCGAATTCAAGCATGCTGCGGCTTCGATCGGGTCCAATACCGGAAAGGAAATCGCGCGCGGCGACGTGGCCACCAAGAAGTGCCAATGCGAGATCAGCTATTTCGCTTCGCCGTTTATAAATCTGACTTTCTCTCGATACACGAGGCCATCGCCGCCCATATGCGGGAACACCGGCCTTTCTGCTTCGGAGCAAGCCGCAACGTTTGGCAGAGGCGAACTCATAACCATAGGGGATAGGAGGGCACTCCCATGTCATGCCGCAAACGCGCGATACGCGTTTCGTAATGGCGAACCATATCGAAACGCGATCCGCGTTGGCGATCGTCATCGCCCCGAGCCGCGTATTCGATAAGTGCCATCTGGTGATGATAAAGTAGTTGATTGAGGTCCATATGGGCTCTCCTTCCTGCGGGAGCGCATTGTGTCTCTCAGTCGCCGGCATGCAAAAATGACCGGCAATAAAATTCTTATACACGAAATTTTATCGAGCAGCGAGAGCAATCGAAAAATCGAACATAATAATATAAATTGTGATTTGCATTGAAAAATTATATTTTCGATATATATAGCTCTCGCTGCCTCGTTTTTGCGAATGCGCACCTGCCTTGTGCGGGTATTTTTTCCAGCATCAGCCTGACTCTCATGATCGCCGTTTTTGCGCATGCATGACGGCAGGCCCGCTCGTTTTCGGGACACATGGATTGGCGAAGGAAGAATTGCTGACGATGGAAGGGTTTATCGAGGAAATTCTCCCCGATGGGCGCTTTGCAGTTTTGCTCGACAATGAGCACAAGATCATTGCCTACACCGCGGGGAAAATGCGAAAGTTTCGTATCCGCTCAGTGGTTGGGGATCGCGTGCATGTCGAAATGACGCCTTACGATCTTTCCAAGGGCCGGATCATATTCCGCGAAAGAGGGCTTGGGCAGGCCGGAGGGCCTCCAAAACGGGGCAGCGGTTTCAGAAGATAGAACGCGGCGCAAGGCCGCACATAGGATAACATGCAAAGCAATACCTCCGGCGCACAACCGCGCCGCCTCAATTCCCCGTTCCACGCACAGGCCGAAGGTGCCGTTTCCCCCGCGCCTGGCCAGCGAATGCCAGGCTTTCTCAGCAGGGCTCATCTTTGCCGTCTGGTCGCGGACATGGTGGACTGATCCCCTTTCGGCCTACGACCAAGCACTGTGAAACCTGCTAAGGGTATCACGGCTTGCGGGCGAACCAGATAAGATGGCGAACCCCTCTATTGCCCGCTTGCGCCCTGACCACCAACCTTGTCACCTCATAGCCCACCTCCCGAAGACGCCTGGTGAACGCGGCTTCGGGAAAGGCCGACCAAATGGCAAGAATGCCCCCTGATCTCAGTGCTGACATTGCACGCTCCAGACCGGCTATCGAATAGAGGCTATCGTTCTGGCGTCGCGTAAGGCCTTCGGGCCCATTATCGACATCCAGCAAAATGGCATCGTATGCGTTTCGAGCCGAAGCTATCAGCAGCGCCACATCTTCATCCACGATGTGCACGCGCCGATCATCGAGACATCCATTCGTAATGGCTTTCATAGGCCCTCTGGCCCATCTCAAAATTTCAGGGACGATTTCGGCAAGCGTAATGCTTGCCCCGTTGCCCAGCACCGCCAGAGCAGCACGAAGCGTAAATCCCATGCCATATCCGCCAATAAGCAATTGCGGCTTGGCACGCTCGGTGAGCTGTTGGCATGTGAGAACTGCCAAGGCCTCTTCGGAGGCATTGGCCTGAGTGCTCATCAGTCCATTGTCGTCGAGCAATATGGTGAAATCGGAGCCATGCCGGACCAGTGTCAATTCTACGCCATTCGGTACGGTCGCCTGACCAAGCACGACATCATCTAACATTGCATTTCCTCAAACACCCCTGACCCAGGCCATGTTCTCGCTCCCCGCTAACCGGTAAGGCCTTGCAGCGCTTTGACGAGCGAGCTTGCGAGGTAGGGCTTGTCAAGGAACACGGCGCCCGCTGGAATTTCCTCTCGGGCCGCGGGCCAACGCCCGGACGTGATGGCGATACATATGCGGGGCCACCGCTTACTTACCTCAAACGCCAATCCCATGCCGTTCATTGATCCAGGCATATCGACGTCGGTAAAAAGGATGTCGATCGCTCTATCGACTTCGAGAATATGCATGGCCTGGTCAGCGTTTCCGGCCTCTCTCACTTGGAAGCCGGCGCTTTCCAACATGTCTGAGGCCCCGAGCAGAATCAAAGGTTCATCCTCGACAACGAGGACGGTACGCTGGGGAAGCATAGAATGACGGCTTTCTGCGGGGCACAGTAGACAGCCTGGCTTGCCGTCCCGATTTCATCGGCCAGGTCTCGCAGGCTCCGTTTGAGCCTCATGAGGTAATAGCAAAACTGCCTGAAAGTTCCCGGTAAAGTGGTAAATTTGCCGTTCGTATGCGGAATAAGAAATATACCAAAGCCTTTTTCCTAAACACTCTTTTTCGCCCGCCGGCTGTATTTAGAGCGTTGAATGAAATCTAAACGGATAGGGTTCATGATCTGAATGTTTTCGCCGGCTCGGCATTGACCCGTCACATCGGCCACTTGTGTGAACGCCGATTCTCAATGTCATCACCATGGCCCGCGTGCGCGGTAAAACGGAAAACGCCTCACAATTCCGGCAATCAGTTTTTTTTCGAACACCTGCCGCATGGTATCAGCACCTTCCGGAAGGATGCATACCAGATGTGTACCGCCGGAAGGCAACGGCTCTATCGCGCTAATGGCTACATTATGTGCCGCACATGCCTTCTCGACTTCTGCCTCCGGCAGATCGATGTTCAAAAGGCGGCTCATGTGACAAGTCCTGCAGCGCGGTCAAAACCTTCGTCGAGGTTCTCCATGCTTGCACGCCATCCGTCAGCCGCGCCAGCACCTATAGAAAGCTGATGGTTGCGAATTCGGTTAGCAGTAGCGCCTGCGGCAGCAAGATGTCTTGTTCTGCAGAGGCGCGATGAGGCGTTTCCTGCTCGTATAAGCGATATCTGATGTGCGGAATATAGGATGTTGAGATCCATGCGGATGCTCCTGTCATAAGCGGGAGCGCGATGGTCTCTCAGCCAAGGGGGCTTATAATCAGATTCCCTCGATGCTCGGAATATGGGAAAGATTTTTAGAAAATCAATGTTCGGCATGGAAAATAAATTTGAACTTCGTCTATCATGAATTTGCACTTTGACTTACATCTGATTGAATTTGCACGGTAACGGCAGCCGTAAAATTCGACCCTTATGAGACGCTCAGCACCCGTTTGCAGCGCTCCAGGTGCGGATGGTCCGCAATCGCTTGTGCTCAAAATCGCTGACGCTTTGTCTCAAGGCAGCTTCAATGGTGACCATCTAAATCGAGCTCTGGTAGCACGGGCTTCCGTGTCGTAAGCCACAGCCTCCTGCATGGACAACGAGAGAGCTTATGGCGCTGGTAAAGAAATCGACCCTAAGTTCTCGTGCAAACGGTCCGACCTCGGATCTTGCAAAGGGGACACCATCAGCAAAAGTCAGCGCTACTCGCCGGCCGGCTGCAAAGCGGAGATCGGCCTCGCCGACAGAGCGCATCGACCAAGCCACGCAGGAACTTGCTAGCGGCCTGGGCGAAGCCTCGGCGGCAGCAGCCGAGTTGCAGCGCACGATGGACCAGATTTCGAGCGGGGCCGAGGAGGCGGCGGGTGCAGCCCAGGAATCGCTCGGCCTGATTGCCGCGCTCGGCACGAATTTCCGCGACGCGCGGAGCCGCGCCGAACAATCCCGTCGTCAGACCGAGGCGGTGCAGAGCAGCTTTGCCGAGATCTGCACGCAGATCGAAGGATCGGTTGCCGCCATCGAGCTGAGCGCGCAGCGGCAGCTGACGACCGTCGATCTGATGTCCACATTGGAAGAAGCCGCCGGGAACATCGACGAGATCGGGGCCTATGTCGCAGACGTGTCGGACCAGACCAGCCTGCTCGCTCTCAACGCCGCCATCGAAGCCGCGCGCGCGGGCGACAGCGGTGCGGGCTTTTCGGTCGTCGCGGACGAGGTACGCACGCTGGCCGAGAATTCCGAAGCGGGCGCGAGCGACATTCGGCGCCTCTCCGCCAGCATCGGTAGCGAGGTTCAGCGTATCGCGGCAAAGATTCGCGCCGCCTCGACGCAGGCTACGAGCGAGGCCAGCCTTGGTCATGACGTCGTCGCGCGCCTGAAGGTTGCGCGCGATGATCTGGCGTCGCTGGGCATGAATATGCAGGACATCCTCCAGACCGCAGTGGAAGCGGAAAGTGCGACCCGCGAGGCGGAGCGCGGCGCGGAGCAGGTGGCGAGCGCCGCGGAGGAGCAGTCTGCCGCGGCCGCAGAAGCCCAGCAGGCTATAGAGCAGCAGGGATCTTCGCTGGAGGAAAGCCAGCAAACGGCGGAGGCGCTTGGCGACTTGACCGAGCAGTTGCAGAGCAATGCCGGCGAGGTCGTGGTCGAACAGGTGGCAGCGGCAGCGGAAGAACTGTCAGCGACGGTGCAGGAACTGTCCGGCGCGTCCGGACAAATCCTCGTGGCGCTCGAACAGATCAGTCGTGGCACTCAGGTTCAGGCATCAACCACGCTTCAGGCCAATGCCGCGATGAGCCAAATCGAAAAATCCGCTCGCATTGCCCAAGAGCGAGCTGAAGCCGCTAACGGCCGGATCACCGCGATCGTGCGATCGGTGACGGAAGGCCGGGCGATGATGGAGCGGCTGGTTGATGGCGTCGGCACCGCGCTGCAAGAGGTCAACGGCGTGCAGGGCCTGTTGGCAGGCCTGAACGACACTACGCGAAAGATCGAAAAGATCGCCGACAGCCTCGCCCTGATTTCCATCCAGACGAATATGCTAGCCGTTAGCGGCGCGGTCGAGGCGACCCGTGCCGGGGACGCAGGGTCGGGATTTGCAACGGTCGCGGGAGATATCCGCAAGCTGTCTCGCGATGCCGCCGATAGCGCAGAACGGACCAAGGACATCGTCCGCACGATACAGGATCAAATGGTTTCCGTCCGCCGCGATCTCGATCAGGTCGTCGGAGCCGCTGAGGCCGAAATAGCCCGCAACCGCGCCATGGTGGAACGCTTTGCGCTGGTAACGGCGGAACTGGAGGATGCGCAAGCATCCAACGGCGCGATCGTGGCGAGCGCCGATGCCATGCTGCGGTCCGTTCGGGAGGTGCAGAGCGGCACCAGTCAGATCGCCGAAGCGGCCGATCTGGCTGCGGCGGCCGTCCGGGAAGCAAGCGCAGCCGCACGCCAGCAGGCGCAGGGCGCCGAGGCGCTGGCGGCGGCGATCGAGGAAATCGCGTCCATCGCCACCGTCCTTGCCGCACAAGAGAACTGAGTTTGGCCTCCGCCCCCCTTCCCGCCATGCAGCTGCTGACGTTCACCGTCGGCGAGCGGCGTCTGGGCCTGCCCGCCGTGCAGGTGCGGGATATCCTGTCGATGCCGCGGATTTCGCGCGTGCCGCATGCGCCGCGTGCGCTGCTGGGCGTCGCGAACATGCGCGGCACGGTCATTCCGGTGATTTCCGTTGGACGGCTGGTCGGTCAGGAAGAGAGCGGAACCCGGCGCTTGATCGTCGTCGATGTCGACGGCCTCATCGGGTTGGCCGTAACGAGCGTTGCGCAACTTGTGGACCAGCGCGCGTTCGATGATGTCTCCCTGCTCGACGTTGCCGAACTGGTCTCACGAGCCGTGCCGGAGAAACGTCAGCACCAGTCCGGCGGGCGCGTCATCGCGTTGGCTAGCCGTGCTGCCCGGCAAGATACCGTGCCGCTCGTCGCCTTCACGATCAGCGATCAGGCCTTTGCGCTCCCCTTGTCCAACGTAGACAAGATCCTACGCGTGCCAGACGACATTGCCCGGATGCCAAATGCGGACGATGTCGTGGTCGGCACAATGCCGATGCAAGGCACCGTCCTGCCGTTGCTGTCGCTCGCGGCCCTGCTGGCACTGCCCATCCGGTCCGCAGACCATCATGCCCGCATTCTCATCGTCAGGATTGGCACGCATCGCGTCGGTCTGCTGGTCGATGCGATGCAGTCCGTTGTGCGCGTCGCCGAGACCGACATCGATCCCGTTCCGCAAGTGCTGAACCGGGGCGGTGCGGAAGCGCGTATTCAGGCGATCTGCCGGCTCGGAGAAGGCAGGGGCCTGTTGTCCGTCCTCGCCACGGATCAACTGCTGCGGGGGACATCATGGCAAGGCTGCTACAGGGCGATGGCAAGGAACAAGGCGACATGACAGGCGGCGCGGCCAGCGAACGAAGCGAGCGGTTTCTTCTGTTCCGCATCGGCGACGACAGCTTCGGCTTGCCCCTCGATGCGGTCGAGGAGGTCCTCCCCTTGCCGCCGCGCCTCACGCCTCTGCCCAAGGCGCCCGACTTCGTGCAGGGAGTCATGAACGTGCGCGGTCAGGTCATCCCGGTGATCGACCAGGCGCGGCGGTTCAGCGGCACCGCCGTAGGTAGCGCCAAACCCCGTGTGATCGTGGTGCGCATCGGTTCGCTGACTGCCGGCTTCATCGTCGACGCCGTCTCCGAAATCGCCCAGGTGGCCGAAAGCGCGCTACACGAAGCCCCCGATCTGGGGACGGAGGGGACGCGGGTTTTCGACCGTGTCGCGACGCTTGGCGGCCGGGACAGCCTCGTCCTGATCGTCAGTGCGTGTGAACTGCTAGACCGGGCCGAGCAGGATTTGCTGACCAGGCTGGGAAAGAAGAGCGTGACCAAAGCGCCGTGACCCGATTGCTGATCATTGACGATTCGGCGCTGATGCGGCGTCTGCTGACAGAAATCTTCACGGCGGCGGGCGACTTCGAACTCGCCGTCGCGCGAAGTGGCGCAGAGGCGCTGGAGATGCTGTCCGACGTCGCGCCGGACGTCATCACGCTCGACATCAACATGCCCGGCATGGACGGGCTGGCCTGCCTCGACCGGATCATGGTGCTACGCCCCTGCCCCGTCGTCATGGTCTCCTCGCTCACCACAGACGGCGCCGAGGAAACGCTGGAGGCAATGGCGCTGGGTGCAGTCGATTTTATCGCCAAGCCCAAGGGCGCCGTATCGCTCGAAATCGACGCCATCGCCGACGATCTGGTCGACAAGGTGCGCGCCGCCGCGAAAGCGCGCATTTCCCGCACAACCCGCCTTCAGGAGCGCGTCCGTGCCCGCGCCAGCGGCACGCTCGCCAGCCGCAAATCGCGCCCTGTCCGCTTGATGCCGGATGGTGCCATGCCCCTGCCGCCCCTGTCCCGCGTGGATGGAGAAACGGGCGTAATTGTCATCGGCTGCTCGACGGGAGGCCCCCCTGCGCTCGACACCGTGCTCGACGGGTTGGCCGCGGATTTCCCTTGGCCGATCCTGATCGCCCAGCACATGCCCGCCAGCTTTACCGGACCGCTTGCGCGCCGCCTCGACCGTATGTGTGCGCTGAGAGTACAGGAGATCACGGGCACCACGCCGCTGCTGCCCGGCCATGCCTATATCGGAAAGGGGGACGCCGATCTCATCCTCTCCCGGCGCAATGGGCATCTCATCGCGCTCCCTGCTCCCAGCAGCAGCGATTATTTCTGGCATCCCAGCGTGGACCGGCTCGTTGACAGTGCGATGCGCCTGATTGCGCCCGACAGGCTGATCGGGGTGTTGATGACTGGCATGGGCACAGATGGAGCGGCAGCGATGACACGGTTGAAGCAGGCAGGCGGGCTCACCATCGCCGAGGCCGAGAATACGGCCGTTGTCTGGGGCATGCCGGGCGCCTTGGTGCAGGCAGACGGTGCCAGCATCGTCCAGCCTCTCGACCGCATTGCCGATGCACTCACGGCTCTTTTGCCGGCGTGAGCGGTGTCCCCTCTGCCGCGAACATACCGATCGCCCTATCGGCAGAGGAACTGGCGACGGTCTGCACCCTGCTCTACCGCTGGACGGGCATGATCTTCGGCGAGAACAAGCGTTATTATATCGAGCGCCGCATCACCGAGCGGATGAAGCGCACCAACGTCACCACGGCGAAGGCCTATCTCGGCTATGTCGGCGCGCACCTCGCTGAGCGCGAGGCGCTCATCAACGCCTTCACGATTAATGAGACCTATTTCTATCGCGAAGAGCATCAACTCGCGGCGCTTTCCCGCGACATTCTCCCCGACCTGGTCCAGACCAAGCGGGCGGGCGATCTTGTCCGCATCTGGTCCATGCCCTGCTCGACGGGCGAGGAGGCCTATTCGATCGCGCTCTGGCTGCTGGAAAACTGGCCGCTGGTGGATGCCTATAATGTTGAAATCGTCGGGTCCGACATAGATACAGGTGCCATTGCCAAAGCGCAGGAGGGCCATTTCGCGGAGCGGGCGCTCGCCCGGCTGCCCGACATTGTGCGCGAAAGCTATTTCGAACCGGAACATGGCCATCGCCGCCGCATCATTCAGGATTTGCGGGAATCGGTGCGCTTTGTCGCCGCCAACATCATCGACGCGAGCAGCCTGAGCGGGCTGGGCCTGTTCGATGTGATCCTGTGCCGCAACCTGCTGATCTATTTTGACGACAGCTCTCGGTTGATTGCAGCGAACAATCTCTTCGATGCCCTCAACCCCGGCGGGACCATTTGCCTCGGCCATAGCGAGTCCATGGGGCGCATCTCCGATCGCTTCACCCTCTCTCGCCTTCCGGACGCAATCGTCTATCAAAAGCCGTAATGGACGAACTGCTTGAACAATTTCTGATCGAGGGGCGCGAACTCGTCGCGCAGGCGAGCAAGGATTTTGCCGCCCTGTCGCGCGATCCCACCGACGTCGCCGCCATCGACAGCGCTTTTCGGGCGATCCATACGCTCAAAGGGTCCGTGGTGGTGTTCGACCTCGGCCCTGCCGAGCGGTTGTTGCATGCCGCCGAGGATCTTCTGGACCGGGTCCGCAAAGGCACCTGCGCTCTCGAAGCGGCAGAGACCGCCGCGCTTGTCGCCAGCCTTGATGAGGTTGACCGCTGGATCGACGACATGGAGCGGGACGGCCGGTTGAGCGAGGATGCCCTGGCAAGGAGCGAACAGGCGATTACCCGCCTGATAGCACGCGCTGCCGAGCCTCCTTCCCATGACCCGATAGCAGGCAACCAGAAATGGGTCACCCGCCTGTCGGAAAGAGAGACCTCGATCATCGCCGGTGCGGCAGGGCCCGTCGTCGCGTTTTGCTACACGCCGGATGCAGACTGCTTCTTTCGTGGCGAAGACCCGCTGGCGGTGGCGGAAGCAGTTCCGGACCTCCTCACACTTGCCATACTCCCCGCGACGGGGCATGGCCCGACCCCGCGGCCATTGAGCCATTCTCCTGCTTCAGCATCCTGGAGGGCCTCAGTTCGGCCTCTCTGGACAGCGTTTGCGCTGCCTTCCGACTGCAACCCGATCAGGTGCAATTCGCCGAGCTGGCGTCCGATAACCGGCCCGACGTCGCGCGCGCAGCTCGCGTCGATACGAGCGTGCTGCGGGTCGAATCCGCACGGGTAGATGCGATGGCTGACGGGCTGGGCGACCTTGTCGTCGCGATCAACGCACTCGCCCCGCTGGCCGAGGACGCGCAGAGCGTCGATCGTGCCCTTGCGGCACGCATCCGCACCGTCCAGGCGAACATCGAGCGGGCGACGGGTTCCCTCCATCGCAATCTGACCGCCGTGCGTCTGGTCCCTCTCGAACCCGCTCTCCAGCGCCTACCACGGCTCTCACGCGAGATTGCGCAAAGCCTGGGCAAGAGCGTGGCGCTCGCCATTGCCGGGGAAGGGATCGAGGTCGACAAGCAAATTGCCGACGGCCTCTTCGAACCGCTCCTCCATATGATCCGCAATGCCATCGATCATGGCATAGAAGCCGTCGAGGTTCGCCGCGCGACGGGAAAGCCGCAGGAGGGCAGGATCGCTCTTGGCTTCACTCGTGAAGGAGACACGGTAGTCGCCACGCTGAGCGACGATGGGGCAGGCATTGATCCCGCCCATATTCGGCAGGTCGCCGTTTCGCGCGATCTCCTGACGCAGGACACTGCAGATAACCTGACCGACGCGGCCGCGCTACGCCTCATCTTCGCTCCCGGCTTTTCGACTGCTGGCGCTGTCACGGAAGTATCCGGACGAGGCGTCGGCATGGATGCCGTGCAGGCGGCCATCGACAGGTTGCGCGGCTCCATCGAGATCGACAGCACCGCCGGCCAGGGTACCATTTTCCGCATGCGCCTGCCGGCCAATGCGCTCACGACGCGATTGCTGGTCGTGGAGGTCGGCGGAGAGAGATATGGCGTCGCCCTCGATCAGGTGGTCGAGACGGTCCGCATCGACCGTTCCGCGCTGTTCCCCGTCGGCCGGGGTATCGCCTGCGTCCTGCGGGACCGGACCGTGCCCGTTCTCGACCTCGCGACCCTGCTGGATGCCCACCACGCGGAAGGGCCGCATGCCAAGCTAGTGGTGACGCAGAGCGGCGGTGAGCCGGTGGCGCTGCGGGTCGATGATTTCGCCGAACGCATCAATACGATCGTGCGCCCGCCGACGGGCATGCTGTCCTCTGCCCGAGGTGTCATCGGCTCCGCCCTCATGGGCGATGGCAGCGTCCTTCTCGTTCTTGACCTGCCGGAGCTGGCGACATGACCGTGCGCAAGACCGACGACGCCATACTTCTGGAGGGGCGCTGCGGCGTCGAGGATGCGGAAACGCTGCTCCTGGCCTTGCAGGATGCGCCGGAAGCCGTCGTCGATGCCACCGCCGTTCAAAAGCTGCACATGGCCGTCGCACAGGTCCTTCTCGCGCTTCGTCCCACCATTCGGGGCGCACCGGAGCCCCCCTCTCTCTCGCGAAATATTTTTGGGCCGATGGTTTCGGATAGCGACATGGCGACCAAAACGCCTTAGCAACCATGACCAAGAATGCTGTGATATCCCCTGTTTCCGGAGTGCCCGATGTCCGTTACCGTTTTGATTGTCGATGACAGCAAGCTGGCGAGGATCGTCGCGGGAAAGGCCCTCGCGGAACTGCAGCCGGACTGGCAGAAGATCGAAGCGGGCAGCGCCAGTCAGGCGCTGGAACTCATCGCCGAACAGCCCGCCGACGTCGCGCTCATCGATTTCAACATGCCGGAGAAGGACGGGCTTGAACTTGCGGCCGAGTTGCACGTTCTGCGACCAGATATGCCCATCGCCATCATCACCGCCAATATCCAGGACGAGATCATAGCGCGCGCGAGAGAAATCGGCGCCGCTTTCGTCGCCAAGCCTGTGACGCCTGACGCTTTGGAACCCTTCCTCTCGGGGGCCGCACTCCGTCTCAGGTCGCAGCGCAGGTGATTCCTGAAAGTATTGTCCTCGCCGAGCTTGAACGCGACGCACTGACCGAAATCGTGAACATCGGCGTCAGCCGCGCAGCATCCAGCCTGCGCAAGATGATCGGCGACCAGGTGTTCCTGTCGGTGCCGTCCATCGAAGTGGTGAGCCAGAAGCGAGCCGCGCGGCTCATCAGCGAACGGGAAGTGACCGATCTCGTTGCCGTGCGTCAGGATTTTTCCGGCCCGTTTTCCGGCCGTGCACTGCTGATCTTCCCGAGACGAACAGTCTGGAACTGGTGCGGGCGGTGACCGGCGGCGAATTGTCCGCGCAGGATGTCGTCGACATGGAGCAGGAGGCGTTGGCCGAAACCGGCAATGTCATACTAAACAGCTGCCTCGCGACGATGGCGAACATGCTCCGTCGCTCGCTCACCATGACCATTCCGGAGGTTCTGCGCGGATCCGGGGCCAGCCTGTTCGAGGTTAGCGAGGACGGTAAGACGGACGGGCTCGTTCTCTTCCTCTATATCGACTTTGCGGTGCGCAGCCGGGACATCCGTGGCTATATCGCGATGATCATGGACCTGCCGTCGCTGGCAATGTTGAAGGAACTGCTGGGCGAATTCATCGCGCGTGTGGTCGGCGAGGACGGCATCTGATCGTGATCAAGCCAGAACAAATCGGTTCCATCCTCGCGGCGGCGGGCGCTAGTGGAACCTGGGATTGGGACATTGCGGCCGACCGATTGTCGGTCGATGCGCACTTCGCGGAACTCTTCGGACTTGATCCGCAGACGGCGAACGACCTCCCGACCAGCACCTTTTTCACCGCTATTCATCCGGAGGACCGCGCCCGTATCCGCATCGCAGTGGCGGGCATCCTGTCAGGCGCGGAACTCTTTTCCAAGGAGTTTCGCGTCGTCGATCCCGTCGGCGTCCCGTTGTGGATGCACGCGCGGGGGCAAGGCCATCTCGACCAGAATGATCAGCCGGTGCGGTTCACCGGCATCCTGGTCGACGTTACCGAACGCAAGCGGACAGAGGAGCGCCTTCGTGTCGCCCAGAGCGCAGGCGGTGTCGGCACTTTCGAATATGTCGACGGCTATGCAACGGCGGCGGTTTCCGATGAATTCTGCCGCTTGCTGGGCCTCCACCCTGCCCCCGTCCTGCCCGTACAGACGATCAACGGCGTGTTGCAGGGGGAAAATGCCCTCCTCATCCCCAGCCACCGCGAGGGCGCCATTCCCGATGGCCTCGACGCGGAGTTCTGCATCCGGCGAAACGACGATGGTGCGATGCGCTGGATAGCGCGGCGCGGCGAGATTGTGCGCGAAGGCGCCGGTTATCGCCTGATCGGCGTCATCTATGATGTCACCGCGGCCAAAGAGAACGAGGCCAAGCTGCGCGAATTGAACGATACGCTGGAAAGCCGCGTCGAGCAGGAAGTCGCCAACCGCCAGCAGGCCGAGGACGCGCTGCGACAGGCGCAGAAGATGGAGGCTGTCGGCCAACTCACCGGCGGCATCGCGCACGACTTCAACAACCTCCTGATGGCGATCACCAGCAGCCTCACGCTCCTCCAGAAGCGCATCCCGGCCGATCCGCAGACGCAGAAGCTGATCGAGAATGCCCAGCAGGGCGCCGAGCGGGGCGCCGCCCTAACGCAGCGCATGCTGGCATTCGCCCGCCGTCAGGACCTCGCATCGGAGCGTATCGACGTGCCGGTGCTGGTCAATGACGTGCGCGAACTGATCGAGCGCACTTTGGGCCCGGCCTGGTCTCTCGACCTGCAATTCCCGGACCATCTTCCGGCCGTTCTGGCGGACGGCAACCAGCTCGAACTGGCGTTACTAAACCTGACCGTCAATGCCCGCGACGCCATGCCAGAGGGCGGCACCATCAAGGTGGTTGCCGAGTGCCGTGAAGAGAAGGACATTCCGTCTGACGGCCTCTTGGAGGGCACCTATATCGGTCTTTCGGTCATCGACACCGGCAGCGGTATGGATGAAGCGACCCTCGCCCGCGCAACCGAGCCCTTTTTCACGACGAAAGGTGTAGGCAAGGGCACTGGCCTTGGCCTCTCCATGATCCATGGGCTGGCCAAGCAACTGGACGGCGGCTTTACACTGGATAGCATTATCGGGCGCGGCACCACCGCAACCTTGTGGCTGCCTGCAGCCGAGCCGGACGCCGCGCCGGCGGCACCCCAACGCGAAAGCAAGGTATCCTTCGCTGGCAAGCTGAAAATCCTTGTCGTGGACGACGACTTCCTGATCCTCATGAACACCTCCGCCTTGCTGGAGGATTTGGGGCATGAGGTTCTGGAAGCAAATTCCGGCGAGGAGGCTCTTGCCCTTGTCCGGCAATATCCGGACATCGATCTGGTCATCACAGATCAGGCGATGCCACAGATGACGGGAACCCAATTGGCCGACCATGTCACGGAGATACGGGCGGACATCCCTATCATCCTTGCCAGCGGATATGGTGACGTACCGGCAGGCTCGCAGCAGCGGATCGTTCGATTGGGCAAACCGTTTGGACAGACTATGCTTGATCAGGCTATTTCTGCTGCCATGGCTGGATAGGCTCCCAGCGACCCATCATTGTCGTTCAGGGGCCAATTTTTCGTACCCAGGTGCGGACATTGCATAGCTGCACTCAGGGCGGTCATCATGTCGCCTTGGTTGGACACTCCGGAACGGCAGGTCTTAGGGCGCAGTTTGCGTATAGCTGTCCTTCGTCGCGGCCATGTCCGATGGCAGCCACGCTCGAAAGCAGACGTCGAGCAGTGGGAGAGACGGAATAGCGCACTGAATGCTTATTGGTGTTGCAGGCCGGTATAGGGCGCGAGCCCGACCATCACATGTCCCCGCGCAATTCCAGAACAGCGCCTTCGCACCAGGTCGTGATGATCCAATGCGCCTGGAACAGCGCATCGAGATCGACCGAAAGCCCGACATAGCGTGCGCCGCCGCGATCGGCAGGATAGCGAAAGCGATCGGCCGAGGGATCGAAGGATTGGATATGGGCTATCATGGCCACCACTTCACGGGTCAGGTCATCGTCGTCGCAACAGCCTTCCTGCGAACGAAGATCGAGCAGTTGCTTGAACAGCTTTCGGAGATCGTGACCCGGACTGCCCGCAATCGCGCTGGCGAGTTCGATAATGGCGGCCTTGATTGCCAGCTCGACGCTTTGCCGCCAGAGCGCGAGCAACGGCCTTTCAAGCAAACCCGAGTGATCCTTGCGCGCGGCATCCCACAACGCCTCGAACCCGCGTTGAAAGCTGAATGAGACGAGATCCCACGAGCCCGCCGTCAAGTCCGAGGACAGATCGCGCACCAGCGCACCCAGCGAGGGCTGCGACTGAACGATCTGCTCGACAAGTGCGTCGCGATAGTGCTCCGACATGACAGCCACTCCCAAACGGCTCGATCACGAAAAAGCAATGGCAAGTGATCATGCCAAATGACGAGACGATGCTTCATCGCGCCGCCGGTTGGCCGGTTTCGCTCCGTTCGAGCGCACGCGCCGTTGCCAGTGCCTGCTCGCCATGGCGTGGATGTTCGAGCCAGCCTTGGACGAGCGCGAGATCGGTTGGCCGGCCGACCTGGGCCAGAAACTGGAGCGCGGCATCGATGTGCTCGTCCTCGAGCGATCGACCGAACTGGAATGCGGCAAATGCGGACTTCCCGACATAATCGCGGGCCAGCACCGCCCGGGCGAGATCTCTCACCATGTCCGGCCACAGGCGCTCGAAGGCAACGTCGAGACGACTGTCGAAATCGAAAATGCGCGCCTCGCGTTTCACGCGCTGAATGACGTCAAACGCTTCGGCGACGCCGCATGCAAAGAAGGTATCGGTCGAGACGTTCGTGGCCCCGCCGCCAAGAGCGTGAAGGAGCGGCGCGGCTTCGTGCCAGGCGCGCATCGCCGGATCGTCGGGAACGCTCTCTGACGCCTCGAGCGGAAGATCCAGCTTGGCGAGCAAGCTGATCGCCTCGGCATAGGCGACAACCGCGCACTGGTGCGAATGGCCATCGAGGCGCGGTCCGCGCGCGAGCTGCTGGAGCTCGGTTGCCGCTTCCGGTGTGGGATCGCGATGCAGAGCCCGCAAGATGTCGCTGATGAACCACGGATCGCCCTGGCGGTCGCGCAATCCGCGGAGCAGCAAGGCTTGCCGCTTCTCCACCGGCAAGACGTCGTAAAAGGCCTCCCAGTAGATTTCGCAGAACGGGTGGTCATAGGTCCGGGTCACCGCGCTCACCGCTAGCGAGCAGGCCTCCGGCGAATCCGGCATGGCGAGCATCGCCTCGTATTCCTCGACCGCCGATTCAATAGTGAAATCGTGCTCGATCCCGTCAACTCCGACAAGGGCGTCGAACACCGAACTGTTCAGAAACAGATTGTCGTCGGTCAGATAGCTGTTGAGTTCGTCGCGCACCGCCAGGCGATCGTCCTCGCCGAGCTCGCCGCCGCGGAAGCGGATGAAGTCGCAGATGATGAGGCGCAGGTGATAGACCTGCGTGCGCCAGACCCGCCGGAGGAGCTCGGGAAAGCGCGCCGGCATGGGCTCGCCGCGGGCACAGCGGAGCGCAGAGACCAGCAGGAAGAGTTGCCCTACGCTGAAGGATTCGAAGGCGTCGAGGTGGGATGCGATGTCGAGCGCGGTGGCATGCTCGCCGCGGGTGGACCAGGAATTCTGGATCGCTTGAAGAAGAGTCTGGAGATGCCGCGCCCCGCTGAAATGGTGCATGCCGTAGACGGTGCCGCATGCTGCAGCACGCCAGGCGAGACGCACGTCGGGGTGCCGCTCCCGGAGCCGTTCCGCTTCGGCGAGCAGCCTTCGATCCACTGCGGCAAAAGCATCGAGCAAGTCTGCAAGCAGTCCGTCACCGAGCGCCGCCGGAATGAGATTGAGGTATAGGTCGTCGATCGGATCGTCCTCGACCCCATCCGTGAAGCCGGGCACGAGCGACGACAGTTCGCGGGCGCTCGTCACCCCGTCGGGTAGCGCCAGGTCGATAGTGCTGTAGCGCCGTTTAAGCTGCGCGATCAGATCGCTCATCCGACTGAGGACGAAGCTCCGCGCCTTCGCGCCGGCACGGCCCGACAGCGCGCTTTCGAGCAGCCGGGAGTCCGGTGCATTGGCCAGCAGGGTTTCGATCTCCTGCGTCGTTGCGCACCCGCCCAGGATGAACTCGCGCAGCTCCGCATGAATCGGCTGGCACGCGAGCGCATGAAGGCCCGCGGGCGTTCCTGCACGGTGCAGAATCGCATCGGCGGCGTAGAAGTCGGCGATCAAATCGTGGCGAAAGCCGATGCCGCCCGCGTCGCTCCACAGCAGGCCCGCCGCGCATGCCGCGTCGATCGTCGAACCGTCGGTTCCGACGATCCGTTCCGCCGCCGACTTGGGCATTGCGGCAACGAACCCGATCCGCATCGCCGTCGCCAGTTCGGAGAGCCGCCGATGGTCTTGTGCAGCCGGCGCGGAATCGAGCCTGGCCCGGCTGAAGGCGTAGTAGAGCGAATAGCGGCCATCGATGACGCTGGCTCGATCGAGCACTGCGGCGAGGATCGCCGCATCGTGCGCGGTCGCAACGACTTCGAGCGCGGCGATCTCAGGCGGTGTAAGCGCGCGGCCCAGATGCGCCTCCACGATGCGGTGGGCTTGTGTCGGCTCGGGCTGATTGAGTGTGATCGTCGCGCCCGCGAGGCTCGTCGGCAGGCCGATTTCCTCTTGCCCCGTGATCACGATACGCGCGCCATAGTTGATGCGCGCTGCCTGCAAGGCAGCGACCAGCTCGGCACGCTTGTCAGCGGGGCATTCGTTGACCGCGTCGACATGGAGGACGATTTCAGCACCGGCCTCGACGGCAGCGCGAAACAACGCGGGGATCTTCTCGCGCGAATAACGCGCCGCATCTGCGCGCAGCAGCGGGCCGATGCCTCGACCGAAGTCGCGCCCCCGGATCAGAAGGGGGATGTTGCCGCGTGCGGCGCATGCGGTAGCGAGGTGTTTCAGGAGCTCGGTCTTCCCGCTCCCAGACGGACCGACGATCTGCAACTGCTCTCCCTCGGCGATGCGACGAGCCAGCTCCGCAGTGCTGTCCTTCCCATCGAACTGAGGTTCAACGTAGGGGCCGAGCGTGGTCCGCCCAAGATCGGCATGGGCTGTCAGATACTGGGCGACGATCTGGTCGGCCGCGCTAGGCGGCTGCATGCTTTGGTCAGCGAGGCCCTGCGCCAGTGCAAAGGCTCGCCACTGGTCAAGGGAGAGCGCGTTCGTGCGAGGGACCTTGAGCAATGCGACGAGCTCGGCATAGCCTCCGATCGCCAGTTTGAAATCGCCTGCGGGTATGTTCGATCCGGCCGGAGCCCCAGGATAGAGACACAGCATACCCGCGACGGCATCCTTCGCGTCCCGTCCGTCCTGTCCACGCAAACTGTCTGTTACCGTGAAGCGGTTTTCCAGTGCCTGCTGGTAGGGATTGGTGCTACCAAGCTCGCGTCTGCTGCCATTGTCCTGCTCGACCGACCAGGGCCCATTCACGCCGCCATAGACGGGATGTAGATAGGCCTTGATCTCGACCACGACCGCGGTGGTCGCGGTCGCGACAATCAGGTCAATCTGGCGACGCCTAGGACCAAGCGTGACATTGGCCAGCAGAACGGCTTCGACACCGTCCGCTTCCAGATCGCGCTTCAGCTGGCGCGCGCAGGCAATCTCGGCCGGATTGGTGACGCGATCACCGTGGAAAATCTGGAGCGAGGCACTGAGTGGCGACATGGCTCGAAACTATACGCGCGCTCGCTCCGATCAAGGCAGCCATTAGATTATCGACGGCGCTGAGAAGTTTGCAAGCCACTCCTTGCGCGATTGCGGGCTCGGTTCGTCAGCCTCCAATTGCACCGACAAGTGCCGCGGGAGCATGTTTGTGAACTGATGCGGTGGATGCCTCCCTTCATCGGGCATCGTATGATGCTCAATGGCGCCGTGGCGGTGCCCGAAGGAGGAGCATATGGCGAATGCACACATGCTGTCGATCGACCTGGCGAAGCGCAGCTTCCAAGTCTGCGCGACTGATCGAGCAGGGTCGGTTCTATATAATCGGACGATCTCACGGTCCAAACTGGAGGCGCTGCTCAAGGCGCAGCCTCGCTGTATAGTCGCTATGGAAGCCTGCGCGACGAGCCATTTTTGGGGCCGATTTGCTGGCGCGGAAGGTCATGAGGTTCGGCTGATCCCGCCAATCTACGTGAAGCCTTTCGTGAAGAGGCAGAAGAACGATGCTGCAGACGCGGCGGCCATTGCCGAAGCTGCTGTGCGCCCGAACCTGCATTTCGTTGCGGTCAAAAGCGCGGAGCATCAAGCGAGAGCTGTGGCCTATCGTACCCATCAGTGTTTTGTGAGCCAGCGGACGCAGACTATCAATGCGCTACGAGGACACTTGGCCGAGTTCGGCCTGGTATTCCCTCAAGGAGTTCCTCATCTGAAGGAAATCCGCGCAGCCATGGACGATGATGATGTCGACGTGCCTCCCGGTATACGGGAGATCGCAAGACTCTACCTCGAGCACATCGACACCCTGTCCGCGAAGATTGACGAGCTTTCACTCAGACTACGGGAAGCAATGGCGGTCAGCGTCGAGCTTCGCCGCCTTTGCACGGTGCCGGGCGTTGGCCCGGTGACCGCTGGTGCGATCATGGCGTTTGCACCAGATCTGCGGACTTTCGCCAGCGGCAGAAACTTCGCAGCATGGCTCGGCCTCGTGCCCAAGCAGCGATCAACGGGCGGAAAATCCCGCCTCGGGTCCATGAGCAAAATGGGTCAAAGCGACATTCGCAAACTTCTCGTCGTCGGTGCGATGAGCAGGATACGATGGATCGTGCGCAAAGGCGTTCTCCCGACAACTGGCTGGGCCGCATGATGGCTCGACGGCCCAGAATGGTGGTCGCCGTAGCACTGGCGAACAAAATGGCACGGACAATCTGGGCGATGATGACCCGCGAGGAAGACTACCGTTTGGCGTGATGGTGTAACTGCCATAGCGCTCGGGGCCTCGGCCCCGACAAGGAGATCGACTGATACTATGCGGCAAGGACTTCAATGTTCACGATACGGCTAACCAGTCCCGGGGCGAGAGCAAACCAAGCTCGCTGAACCGATGTGGCCCGGATCGTTCGAACTGCATAACGGCCCGTGGCGTCAGCAAGCCACACCAGAGGCCTGACACACGACCGATGAAGCGCTCTGCCGAGCAAAGTCAGAAATCACCTTGCAATCTGGGAGGCATCCACACACGCCCCGGGATTGCCGGAGGCCAGTTTTCTTAAATTAGGCAGCCAGCGGGACCTCGTCCAGCATAGCGTAGTAACGTTGCTCGGCTTCGACGGGCGGAATGTTTCCGATCGGTTCCAGCAGGCGCCTGTTGTTGAACCAGTCGACCCATTCCAGCGTGGCGTATTCGACGGCTTCGAATGAGCGCCAAGGGCCTCGACGGTGGATCACCTCGGCCTTGTAAAGACCGTTGATCGTCTCGGCCAAAGCGTTGTCGTAGCTGTCACCAACGCTGCCGACGGATGGCTCGATGCCGGCTTCCGCGAGACGTTCGGTGTACTTGATGGACACATATTGCGATCCGCGGTCGCTGTGATGGACCAGGCCGCCGCGATGAACGGGCTGTCGGTCGTGGATAGCCTGCTCCAGCGCATCCAGCACGAAGCTGGCGTGCGCTGTCCGGCTGACACGCCAGCCCACGATATAGCGAGCGTAGACGTCGATCACGAAGGCAACGTAGACGAACCCCGCCCAGGTCGCGACATAGGTGAAGTCGGAAACCCATAGCATGTTTGGCGCTGGAGCATGGAACTGGCGGTTGACCTGATCGAGCGGGCATGGCGCCGCCTTGTTCGCGATCGTGGTGCGAACCGGCTTGCCGCGGATCACCCCTTGCAGACCAAGATCTCGCATCAACCGCTGTACAGTGCAGCGTGCAACATCGAAGCCCTCGCGCTTCATCTGCCGCCACACTTTGCGTACACCGTAGACGCCGAAGTTCTCGGCAAAGACCCGCAGAACTTCGGGCTTCAGCTCTTCATCCTTCCGGGCACGAGCAGATTGCAAAGCCGGGTCTCGCCGCTTGGCAAGGCGCTCGTGATAGGTGGATGGGGCGATCGGCAGAACCCGGCAGATCGGCTCGACCCCATAGGCATCGCGATGTTCGTCGATAAAGGCGATCATCGTTTGAACGGGCGGTCGAGCTCCGCCTGGGCAAAATATGCCGACGCCTTGCGCAGTATCTCGTTAGCCTGCCGCAGTTCGCGGACTTCACGCTCCAACGCCTTGAGCTTCTCGGCGGTCTCCGTCGGCACACCACCGCGCTTGCCGCTGTCCACCTCCGCTTTCTTCACCCATTCCAGCAGCGTGTGTCCGGAACACCCGATCTTCTCAGCAACCGATGTGATCGCAGCCCAGCGAGAAGGATAATCTCCCTCGTGATCCAGAACCATCCGGATCGCCCGCTGCCGAACCTCAGGGGCAAACTTGTTCGTCGTCTTGCTCATCGTAGACCCTTCCTCTCAGGAGTTAGGGCCTCCGGCAATCCCGGGGCGGTTCATTGGGACAGTGTGTTCAAAATCTTAGTAACTCTAATCAGCGCACTATCAAGGAGATGGGTTCTTTGGTATTCGATCCAAACGAGGTCTCCCCTCGCATACGCGCTGTAGCAACTGCGGCGTAAGAGCAAATGTCTAGACATGTCGTGCGCGCCATGACGATCGATGATTAACCGTGGCGTGATTGGAAGGGAGACCTCGTGACTAATGGCTGGCTAGGCTTCGGCATCCCTACTCCAATCCATGTACCGATACCCTCAGAGCTTTCGAGCAACACAGCGCTTCTTTCCTATCTCGGCGTCTCACCAGCAGAGATGAAGAAGATTTGGTATCACAGGGAGAAAATGTACCATTGCTTCGATGTTGCCAAGAAAAGCGGCAAGCCGAGGCTTATCAACGCTCCCGACCGGCGCCTCAAATTCCTTCAGCGCCGGATCGCTAATCTGCTCGACCAGCTGTACCCGGTTCGCAATCCGGTCCACGGCTACGTTCAAGGCAAATCGGTGAAGTCGAACGCGACTTCGCATCTGAAGCAGCGCTTTATCCTCAATCTCGACATCAGAGACTTTTTCGGTTCGATAACTGAGCAAAGAGTATTCGGGATTCTCCATGCAATTGGTGTCCCGCGCGATGCGGCGGAAACGGTCGCACGCATCTGCTGTTACAGCGGCCATCTGCCGCAAGGCGGTCCCGCCAGCCCGGTTCTCTCCAACATGGTATGCTTTCGGCTCGACCGGGCGTTGCTCAAACTTGCGAAGGACGCAAAGTGTATCTACACGCGCTATGCGGATGATATCAGCCTGTCGAGCTTGCGTCCGCTCACCGCGCTGTTCGACGGTACATTGCCCACAACAGGCCGCGTTGACCCCGAGCTTCTGTCAGCTGCGCTGCAGGCGGCCTTTGCCAGCAACGGTTTCGCGCTCAACCCTGAGAAAATTCACTACGCAGACCGGCACTCACGGCGCGTAGTGACAGGGCTAAAGGTCAACGAGGGACTGAACGTTGACCGGCGCTTCGTCCGCAATATTCGCGCGGCACTTTACGCAGTGGAGAAAGACGCAGTTGCGGCTCAAGCTCGCTATGCCGCCGACTTTGGTGGGAAGGCTGACATCAGTTCCCATCTTAAAGGAAAGATTGCGTGGCTTGGGAATGTGAAAGGTCTTGCTGATCCGGTCTATCGCGCACTCGCTCTCCGGTTCAACACCGCCTTCCCGAAGCAGGCCATCAAAGTACAACCGACCCGTCACGAACGACTGGACAGGTCTGTTTGGGTGATTGAGCATCACCTCAACGACATGGACAAATACGCGCAGGGCAGCGTGTTCTTTCTCGCGGGTGTCGGATTAGTTACAGCGGCGCATTGCGTTGCTGGGATTAAGGACGCGATCGTTCATCACCCATCGCGGCCCTCGAATAAGTTCAAGGTCTCGGTAGCGCACTATTCAAAGCACCGCGACCTTGCGATCCTGACGCATACAATTCCTGCAACCGATTTTTACGAGCTGAGCAAGAGTACGACCGCCGCCGTGACCGGCGATCCCATTGTCGCGATCGGCTATCCCGACTTCAGTCCAGCTGACAAGGTCAATTTCCGCGAAGGAACGGTCAGCTCCACGACTGTGAAGAGTTTGATCAATCTTCTCGAAGTGAACTTCAAGTTCATTCAGGGCATGTCTGGCGGTCCGGTGATCAACTCCAATGATGAGGTCGTCGGGATCGTCCACAAAGGCGGCCCGAAGGAAAAGCGCGACTTTGCGATCGTCATCAAAGAGTTTGATTCTTGGAACGCTGCCGGCCTGCCTTCAGACTATTGACGGCGGCCATTTGGTCAAAGCTGCTTTAGCAAGCTGATGGCTAAAATGGCAGCTTTCCTCATTTCGTCAGCTATGATCGGACGGTCTCTTCCCGGCCCAGGAGCCGTCAAATCGTGCCGCTCGGAATGATGTCCGGTTTCGAACTCGGACTGAAGCGACATGGACGTCGGCTATGTTGGCGCGAGCCGACACCGGTGCCGGAAGCCGGGAACGTCAGCTATCCTAAAATTGTTGTTCAGAAGCCGACCGTCGCGAAGGTCCCAGCCCTTGCCATAATACGGATCGTCACCGACGTTTCTGAAGTCATGGTTCCGAGAAGAGCAGCGAGCCAGCACGCGGCGTGGATGGGCCGCGACGCGTTCGAGCATCAATCAATCCCACACGCTGCTAGCCGCTCAATCCCTCGTCTTGGCTTTCCGATGCGTACTGCGGGCCTCGCCAGCCTTATCGGGCAACACCGGCACAGATGTTGGCGACAGTGCCGGCAGCACCCCCGGCATCGTCCTCCCCAAGGTACGCGCCGCCATCCATTCGGGCACATGCCATGAAGCGGGCAGCGAGCGCGCGACGGCGCCGGGCAGGAAAGACCACAGAACGATCCCTGCCAGCAGTCCTGCGATACCGGCTTGAACGAGGCGCAGATGCTGACGATCGGCAGCTTGCCCACGCTGGACGATGGAATTTATGGCGCCCACCGCGTTATGGATCGAGACACGCGCCGTCTCCAGCAAGCGCTCATCCTCGGCACGCGCCGCTTTGGCAGCCGTCACGATTTCCTTCGTGAGGACCGCAGGCGTCAGCTTGAGCGAGGGACTCTGCTCGATCGCTGCAAGCCGATCGCAACTGTCTTCGATCGCCTCCTTGAGCTCATCGAAATCCGCGCGGTAATCCGGGATCTTCTCGCGCGCGGCAGTGAGACCTGCCACGGCATTGTGCAGAAGGCTGAGTTCATGGCGCAGAGCCTCGAAGGCTTCTGCGGGGCTCGCGGCGGAATCAGGGGCGATGTCGGCGCCGGGGTCTGGGGATGAGGTCATGGGTGCAAGGCTATGCCTGCCGCGCACCACAGCGCCAGAGGCTGGGATGTCCGGACAGATCCTGAGAATTGCGCGCTGCACGATTCCGTCTCGGGGTGCGTCAGATTTGTCGGCATCGCGAGGAAGCAGGTGGCTCTCGTTGCGCCACGACTTGCAGATTGCAGCACGTCGGCGCCCCTACAATCCAAGCCCCCTGCCCCGTCCCAGCCCCAGGCTGCTCGCAAGGTCATCGCCCAACGAGCGCCCTGTGGTGAACACGATACCGAGCTGCTGCTTGCGTTGGGCCAGCACCGATTCCAGCTGAGGATCGCGATGGAGGTTGTGGGCAAGGTCTGCCATCACGGCCCGGGTTTCCCGGCGGGCGCTCATATGGCCTGCCACATATTGCTGCTCGCTCTTCGTCCTGAGCGCCGTCCAGTTGGCAACGAACCGGTCGGCACGCAGCTCGGGATCGGTGCGCAATTGCGTCTCCAGCTGCAGCGCGCGCACCGCCCGGTTGATCCGCCCCTGCGCCGCTTCATGAGCCAGCTCGGGCTCCTTTACATAGGCCTTCTCGGCATCGTGTGCGCCGTAGGGGCGCAGCGCCTCGAATTGGGTACGCGAGGCATCGAGTTCGGACCATTGCTCCGGGCTTGCCCGCTGCCCGGCCTCGCGGGCCTCGAAGACGGCAGCGACGGCCCGGGCATGGCGCTTCAAGGCATCGGTTCGCTCTTCACGCAACCGCTCGGCGCGCGCCTCGGCCTGCGCCCCTGCCGAGAGTTGCGGGGCAGATGCCGAGGCCGGATTGGGCTCTGGCTCCAGTGTGCGCCGCACATGATCGGGGAGCTTCAGCTCCAGACCATCGAAGCGCCCCTTGCGCGGGGGCCCGGTGTCCGGCGTCCTGGCCTCCGGTTCTCGCTTGGCTGGCGGCTCTCGCTTGGCCGGCGGCGCATGGACGGGACCTGCCTTGCCCGGATCGATGAGCGGACCACTGGGCAGCCGTAGCCCATCGAAGCGGCTGCGCGATGTACGGCCCGCCGGCTCGACCTGCCGAACGTGCGTCCCCTCCTCTGGCGTCTTGCCGTAATCCGTCGCCATGTCCTTGCCGCGATCCCGGCTGAGCGCGCGTGCTAGCCTGGTGTGATCGGCAAAGTCATCCTGCCCATAGTGCAGCTCGACCCCGTCGCGGTGCCGGGTGAGAGCCACATAGGCACCGTGACGATCGAGACCTGGCGTTGCCAGGACATGGACCCGGTCAACGGTCATGCCCTGTGCCTTGTGAAGGGTGGCGGCATAGCCGTGATCGAGCCGGTCATAGTCCTTGAGGTCGAAGGCCACCGAGGTGCCATCGTCGAGGGTCACGCCCATGGCCAATGCATTGACACTGCGCACAGTGCCGAGCGTTCCATTCTTCACCCCCAGACTGCGCTCGTTCTTCAGGAACATCACCCGGTCTCCCGTGGCAAAGTCGCGCGTGCCGCGCTCCACCTGCACGGCCACATCCTCGCCCAGATCGCCGGCCTCGCGAAGACGGGCCCGGGCCTCTCCATTCAGCGCCTGCACTTCATCATTCGTATGGGTCAGAATGATCCGGCTTGTATCCGGACTGGCCTGCCGATCGCTGTCCCAGTGATCGATGAGTTTCTGACGGGCGATCTCGCGCGAGGGCGCGGCATGGACATGGCCTGCTTCCTCGTAAGCGGCGAGCGCCTCACCGGTGCGCCCAGTGGCAAGCTGACGCGTCGCCTCGCGCTGCCAGTCCTCGACCTGGCGGCGGACCTGGGTGATCTCGATCGCGCCGTGGCGCTCGGCGATGGCACGGAAGGCCGCGCCCGCCTCGATCGCCTGGAGCTGCTGGGGATCGCCGACAAGCACGACCTTAGCGCGCCGGCGCTCGGCTTCGGCCAGCACCCGCTCCATCTGGCGGGTGCCGATCATCCCGGCCTCGTCGATGACGAGGACAGACTTGTCGCTCAGCAGTTCGCGCCCCTGGCCCCACTGGTGCTCGAGCCCGACGATGGTGCGACTGGCAATCCCCGAGCCACTCTCGAGGCTCTCGGCAGCAATGCCCGACAAGGCAATGCCGCGCACCTCGTAGCCCCCCTGCTCCCAGGCGTCCCGGGCGACGCCCAGCATCGCGCTCTTGCCGGTCCCGGCATAGCCGATGACACTCGCAAGACCCCTGGCGCCGGTCACATGCTCGAGGGCGCCGCGCTGCTCGGGCGAGAGGGCAAGCCCGCGCGTTTCGGCGCGGGTTATCGCCCGTTCAACTACGCGCTCGGGCAAGCCGTGGCGGCGCGCGGCATCGAGATGTACGGTGGCCTTGGTCAGCCGCTGCTCGGTCTCAAGCATGGCGCGTGACGTGAAGCGCTGCTCGCCGCGTCCGTCCTTGCCAAGGGCGACCAGTTCAGGCGAGGCCTTGATGACGGCCATGACCTGATCGAACTGGTCCTTGCCCTCGCTGTGGCGGTGGACGAACTTTGCCAGATCCCGCGTGGTGAAGGTCGCCTGACTGTGGGTGATCGCCTCGAGCGCGATCGTGGGTTGCGCGAGGATTTTCTCGCCGTTGGCCCTGGCGATGGCATGGTGTTCCTCGAGCCGCTCGCTCCCCAGGCCTTCGCCGGCCATGCGACCGGCGGCGGGGCCGATCTTGTGCTGGGGTTCCAGATCGATCCCCTGCGCTTCGAGCGAGCGATGATCGATGCGCGCCGCGATATCGAGTTCGGCAAGCCGCGCATTCACATGCCCGGCCCAGGCCTCGCGCCAGTGGGTGAGCAGATCAGTGCGGTTCCAGTCGCGCACCTTGGCGCCCAAGCCTTCTTCGGTGGCCTCCCGCAAGCCCAGCATCACATGGGCATGGGGCCTGGGGCTGCCATCGGCGCCGATGTCCCAATGGACATTGAGATCGGCGACCATGCCGCGCGCGACGAACTCGCGAGTGACGAAGTCGCGCGCCAGGGCAATGCCGTCGGCCTGCGTCATCTCCTGCGGGATGGCGAACTCGACTTCGCGCGCGAGCTGCGCGTCCTTGCGCTTCTCGGCGGCCTCGACGTCGTTCCACAGCCGTTCGCGATCGTGCCAGGCTTCAGGAGCGTTCTCGGGCAACAGCACTTCGCTGTGCACGACGCCACTCTTGTTGGAGAAGTCATGATCGCGATCGAGCCGCTCGTCGCGAAGGCGCGAGGCCGAGCGATAGGCTGCGGCCGCCACCGCCGAGGATCCGGTGGCGCGGGAAATGACTTTGGCCGAGAAGTGATAGATCGCCATGGCGGCGATCCATTTACGCCTCCAGCAGCACGTCGGCACGACGTATAAGCGCGCCCTCACACGATTTGCTCGCGTTCGGGATCACGCTGTTTCAGGGCGTTCCAGCGTCTTGCTGGCCTGTGAGACTCCCGATAGCTGGACTGTCCGCTTCCCTCCAGAAGAAGGACATCCCTCATGCGCAAACCGCGTGATTACGATGCCGAGCTCAAGGCGCTCGACGACAAGGCCCGGCAGCTCAAGCACCGCAAGGTCCAGCAGCTGGGCGAGCTCGTCACCGCGACCGGCGCCGATGCGCTCTCGATCGAGGAACTGGCCGGCGCCCTGCTCGCCATGGTGAGCACCACCGAGCCTGCACGACGGGAGGCATGGCGCAAGCGCGGCGCCGCCTTCTTTTCTGGTGAGCGCGCCGGGACGAGCGGCCGTCCATCCGAAGGCCCTGGCGGCGGCGCTGGCGGCGACGAGCGCGGCGCTGCGGCGCAGCCGGGCAGCGCGCCATCGTCTGCTCGCAGCGAAGGCCCGGCATGACACCCGGGCCTGGCAGGTGAAGCGGCGCGAGCGCACGCGCCAGTTGATCGAACTTGGCGGGCTTGTCGCCAAGGCCGGGCTGGTCGATCTGACCGGTGATGATCGGGCGGTGATCCTTGGCATTCTTGTCGAAGCGGCAGCGCGCTTGCGCACCGCAGAGCGCGAGACGGCGCTCGCCTTGTGGCGGCGGCGGGGCGCGCGCGCCTTTGCCGAAGACAGGGAATGACGGGCAGGCTCCGGGCCGGGCCTGCGGATGCGATCAGGAGGCGCTGTGGCCGACCGCGCGCTCGCCTGCGAGTGCTTCGAGATCGGCGATCCGCTCTGCACAGATCGCGTGCACCACGCGGCCCAGTTCCTCGACCTGCTCACCCAGCCAGGTCAGTTCCTCGGCAGTGATCTTGTAGTGCTTCGAATAGCGCGCCTTGACGTAGGCTTCCTTGAGCTTCTCGAAGGTTCCGCGCTGCCAGCGGTTGTCGCGCGGCCAGACGTGGACAAGCCGCGGATCGAGGCGCTCGGCATGTGTGCGCAGGAACGCCAGATTGTGCACGTGGGGCGTGTAGAAAGTGCTCACCAGCAGCACGCAGTGATAGAGACGCTCTGCGGCTTGATGCATTAGAAATGCAGCATCACGCAACCGGCCTTGCGATTGACTAAACTTTGCTGTCTCGAGCATCCCGCTCGCAGCTGGCATCCACTCTTCAAAATACTCCCGCGCCATGTCGAGCGCGGCCTGCGGGGTCTTGGGCTGGGGCTGGGCAAGCTCGCTGTTCTCGCTCTGGTAGAGCACGATCCCGTCGCGGGCGATGTCCATGAAGAAATAGCGACCATGGGCGAGGCCATCATTCACTTCCTGCAGGGTGTGAACGATGAAGTTGACCGGCGTGCGGATCGTCCCGGCCATCCCGTATTCGCGCATCAGCCGGTCATCGACTTTCGACCAGTACTTGACGCGATCGGTCAGCCGCTTGTCGCTGACGATGATTAGCAGATCGTAGTCCGACTGGTAGCCCTTGGCAGTATGCGGTTCATCGACCCAACCGCCGCGCGCATAGCTGCCGTAGAGAACGATCTTGGCGATGCGCCCCTTCTTCTTCCACTCGTGGGTCGAGAGCGCGAAGGCGTCCTCGAATTCCTCGAAGACGAGCTGCACCACGCGCTCGAGTTCGCGTTGCTTGTTCGCGGGAAGATGATCGAGATCGGTTTTCATGACAGGCCTTTCCAGCGACTCTGCGCATTTGCACTTCACGGCGCAAGCGCGAAGCGTCCCGGATCAGGCAAATGGCACTGCCTCGTCCCTCAAATGGAGCAGAATTTGCGCCTCCAGCGCGATCCGTGTGCGCACATCGGAAAAATATTTTTGCCTGCGCTACAGTGCGACAAGGTTCGCCATGGTCGTACAGGGTTCGCCACCGTGCGCCTGCCCCATTGGCGGGCGCTGGTCGCAGGTCTTGCGCTCGTATCGAATTGCCCCAATTCTACTCGTGGCCGGCCAGTCCCCCTCACCTTCGATGAAGGACTACGCCCATGAGTACCCCGCTTCCCGACCGTTACCTGCGCCTCCATGTCGTGCTCGACCGTACCGGGCTGTCGCGTGCGACCCTCTATCGCAAGATCCAGGAAGGCACTTTCCCAAGGCAGGTGCGCATTGCCCAGCGCTGCGCCGGATGGCGCGAGAGCGCCATCAGCGAATGGCAGCGCAACCCCGTCGGCTATCGTGCCGCTGATCACGTGCCCGGATAAACCTGCCCCTGCCAACGAAGGCGGGAGCCGCCCGGCGGGCCGGGCGGCTCCCGCTCCCTACTGCTCCTTGGCTACCATCGCCCCTGCTGCTGCCGCTCGTAGGAATCCGCAACCAGCCGCAAGGCCAGCGACAGGTGCTGCACCACCTCCTCGGTGCTCAGCCCCATGCGGGCTGCGACCTGCTCGTTGGAGAGGTCTTCGTAACAGGCCAGCCGGAAGACTTGCTGCTCGCGGGCGGGCAAGGCGTGCACGGCGCACAGCATGCGGCGCAACTGGGGATTGGTGATCCGGCGGAACCGCCAGCGCTGGCCCCATTCGCGCACCCGATGGTGCAGGATGATTGCCGCGCGCATCACTGGCCTCCTGTCGCAAAGGCCAGCAGATAATCGGCGCCCTTGCTGGCGGCGCTCGCCGCCCGGAAGATCGCCTTCTCGTCGGCCCGCAGCACCTCGAGCCATGATCCGATATAGTCGGCATGCCGTACCGTCGGCTCGATGCCGAGCGAGGCGCAGGCAAAGGCCGATGTCAGCTCGGCGATCATTTCCTCTTTGGCGTACGAGGCCGAACCGAATGCACCGCTCTGGTCACGCTCCAGCCGCCCCTTCCCTCCGGCATAATGCCCCATCTCGTGCAGGACCGTCCGGAACCAGTTGATCGGCTCGGGGAAAGCGGCCTGCGGGGGCACCTGCACATAGTCCTCGAGTGGGGAATAGAAGGCCGATGGCCCACCGATCCGGAAGTCCGCACCCGAATTGGCAATCAGGCGATCCACCTCGGCAATCGCGATCACGGGATCGGTTGGTGCAGCGCGATCCGCCAGCGTCTCGGGCAGCCCCTCGCACTGGTCGAAGTTGAACACCACGAAGCGCTTGAGAAAGGCGATCGTCCTTGCGTCACGATCCTCGCTGCGAGCCTTCTCGGCTTCTTCACGGGGCGTAAAGCGGTCGGCATAGCATACCACTGTCCCGGTCTCGCCGCGCCGGACATTACCCCCTGCCGCTGCGGCCTGCCTGTAGGTCAGCCAGCGCTGCGATGTGAACCCGCGCTCGATCCCTTCGCACCACAACAGCAGCACGTTGATGCCGGAATACAATCTGCCGGTCACGGCATTGGCAGGCATCGTCACCGGGCATCTGTCGGCATCCCATGGCTGTACCCATGGCACCCGCCCCTCTTCCAGCTGCGCGATGATCCGGTTGGTAACCTCGCCATAGAGGCTGTGGCGTTCGTCCTTGGCCATAGTGTCTCTCGCTCCTTCCTCAACCGCCATGGCCCGGCGCCAGGGTGGCGGGGGGCGGCAGGAGCGAACCGGACAGCCCCGCCGGCCAAGGCGGGGCGCACCTGCAAGGCTGCAACGCAGTGGAAGACCCGGTCCGCCCAAGCGGCCGGGTTGCGCCCCGGCGAGGCGGGGCTATCGGGTAGCGACGCCCCCGTCACCTGGAGCCGCCAGGCACAACGCCGCCGCGTGCCCTCACGCGGCGACCGCGTGGCGCACCTGCACCGCAGGCGTGCCCCCAGCGTCACGCGATCGTTGCGGCTGTGCCGACGAGACCCGAGAGGGGGCTCGGCCGAAGCGCAAGCGGCGGTAGAGCGCGGCCGGGGCCGCAAGGGCCCGGGACGCCCGGACTAAAGGCGATAGACCTAACCCGAGCGGCTGATCCCACGGCAGCGTTGACGGGGTCAGGCAATACTCCTGTCAGTCGAATACGCGCCCTTGTCGATGGCTCGAGGGCCGATTTGACGCGCCAAGGAGCCGACCGTCAGGTCTCTCTAGCCCAGCCACCCCGGCCTGCGTCGCTTCGGCTCCCTGCCGCCAAGAACGCCGCAGGCCATCGACAAACTCCAAGCCTTTGCGATCTTGGATCACGTCGGCGCCAAACCCGATACCCTTGGTATGTCAGTTTCCCATAGGTTCTGGTATGGAGCGCTAATCGAGGCCCTTACCGAAGGCATAACACTGCCTTGGCGACCACGAAGGGACAACCAAGCCAAACGCGAGGCTTCCGCAGCGAGGCGTCTGGGCAAACATTTCAACTGAGTAAGCGCAAAGCAGCGCTTTTCGCTTTGCCTTAGTTTTGCGAGCAGCGAAGCCTTTTCAATCCCAGGCAAGCGGTTACCCGCGCCTCTCCGAACGCTATGACAAGGATTTCTCAGCCAATAACCTCATCCGCGCTCGCTTTTAACAAGGTACGCGGTGAGCCTGTGCGCTAGTTGGACGAGGCAACAGAAGAAGTTGCATAACTGCAACAGATGATCCGGATCTTGGGAATCGGTTGATTTCTCTGAAACCGGCTTAGGGTCTCGCCGCTTGTCCTGCCGACAAAAAAGCAGGAGACATATCATGAAAATTCAAACTCTCGCGCTGGCGGCGACAATCGTGGCTGGCTTTGCGGCTCAGCCTGCAATGGCGCAGGACGACGCATCGACGAGCAGCGAGGCAGTAAGCTCGAACGGGACGTCGTTCCGCGGCATCCGCATCGAAGGCAACGTCGGCGGCGATCGCTTCCAGTCGGAAGGCGATCACAATGACAAGTTTGGTTATGGCGGCACCGTCGGGTTCGACGGCACCATTGGCGAGCGTGTCGTGATCGGTGCAGAGGGCAGTTACTGGAATCCGGGCAACGGCAATGAAAATTGCAAGGGTCTGAACGATGGCAACAGCATTTGCCACAAAGCGTTTCAGGAATGGGGCGCTGCGGTGCGTGCCGGCTATCTCGTCACCCCCCAACTGCTCGTATTCGGTAAGGCAGGCTACGTGAATGGTGAGCAGCGTCGCCGCATCGACGGTCCGACTGGCGACCAGCTCGTGTACGATCACTACAATGCCGATGGTTACCAGGTTGGCGGCGGCGTCGAGTACACCGTTACGCAGGGGCCGGCGCCGGTCTATATGAACGTCCAGTACGTTTACTCGAACTATCACGGCGACACGTCTCGCCAGCGCCTGATGGCCGGCGTGGGCATTCGCTTCAAGTGATCTCAGTGAGCCCGGACCTGCCGTCTTCAGCATGGTCCGGGCCGCTGGTGGCGCCGAGCCCACCTCATCGCAACTTAAATTGCTCAGCGGAAGACATTAACGACCATTTGAATTGAGCCGATAAAGGAAAGGGCGATTCGCGAATCAGCCCAAAAAAGAGTTCGATTCCGGCTTTGGGAATAGAACCCGGATAAAAATAAAACTTGATGGTTCCGTTGATGGACGAGAAATTTCCATCAAAAGAAAACATCATTATATTAGACGCTTATATCGCCAATTCGATTCCGGCTCGGCCTCCATTTTTGCCTCTCAGAGGCAAACTTCAAACTGGCGAAGTTCGCCAGAGACTGAAAAAATCCCTCATTTCTGGTAGCTTTGAAGCATTTGCTGATTGACAGCAGCTGCCTCTATTCGTGTGTGCCGTAAACGATGGGACCAAACACCTGAGACCTCCAACAATCCCGAGGCGATTCAATCCGCCACCGCACCTCATCGCTCTGATGACGATATAGCAGCCGGAGCATCGCCATTCGCAACCGCATCCCGTGCCAGTTTATCGAGTGCGGCAACTTGGTCATCCGTACCGGCCGAAGGCATCCCGACAGCCTGATCATCAATTGATGTCGCCTCCGTCGATTTAGTGCCACCTCCACACGCCGCCGCTCCAAGCAGAAGGACCGACAGCAAAGCATTTTTCCATGGAAAAGCGACGCTTCCAACGCCCGCCCCTAACGCCCCACTACTAGAACATACCATCATCTTTATTCTCCATCATAATGCAGAAATTGATGCGAACAGCTGGATATTGGCCACTCTCTTCTGATCGTCACTTATTGTGACCTCACTCTGTTCAGAAGAGAAAATTCAACAAACCAAACGCCCAACCACTCTCCTTTGCGATCCTAACAATGTTCTCCTAGCAGCGAAGCACTTCAACGTTGGTTTCGGAGCGATAGTGGGTTGACTTCCTCTAGCGAACAGACAGCCTGCACCATATCTTGAGCAATGATCAAACCGCGTTGATCTTCGGAAAGGTATATGTCGTCCTGCGCGACTACACATAGCAGCCAGGATCATGGCCACGGCGAAGCCGCGAGCATCGCTCTATTGCCTTTCGCGCCATCGATTGATTTCAATGCTCGACACGAAAGAGCAAACCGGAAATCTGCAACGTAGGGGCAGGATAAACTTGCCACCTCCAGTTTATCGTCTCCAGGAGATCACCGACTGATGAAGAACCCGCCAACTTCCGATTTCGATGCCTATGCTCACGAACCACCGGCTTACCCCAAACGGCCACCTCACGTCTTTGCAATCTGTACGGCATGCGGACACCTGGAAACACACCCAACCGACAGCTGCTCTCAATGTTGGGGGACAGCCTTTATCTGCCGGGATCTAGAAGATAGAGACGCCTCTGCCTGTCCACGGCACAGCGTAATTCCCCACAACACTCCGAATGAACTTCGCGATCGCATCGGTTTTGGATGCACCTTACTGGCGCCTCCCTAGCCACTCCACGAGAAATCCGACCCACGCCATCCACCGGATCATGCTGTGCTCCACGCCGTCAAAACCGGATCGAATCACACACATAGCCTCCGACACAAGAGCTGTGCCGTCCCGCATCAGCAATCGGACCTACGACCCGATCTTGCTCCAAAATGGAAGATCACCTGGGATAGGGATAAACACCCAACGATAAAAACAGCTTGGCGAAAGCAAGTTCCCTTCATTCTGCGGGCCTGCAAACGAATACGGGGACGCAAAATGACGACTAACAGTGATCTCTTCCACCTGAGCAAATGGTACATCACCTTGCCAATCGACAACGCCGGTGGCACCTCCGGCACCGCCAGCGAACTCAAGAGCCTCGCAGGCTACCAGTCAAAGTGGTTCTATTCGGCCTCCGATGGAGCCATGACCTTCACTGCTTCTGTAGATGGTGCCGTTTCGAAGGGTACAAAGTACGCCCGCTCCGAACTGCGTGAAAGCACCGGTTCAGATCGCGCCGCATGGACCCTCAAGCAGGGCGGCACCATGACGGGGACGCTCTCGGTCGACGGGGCACCTACACTGAAGAACGGACAGGCCGGTAAAATGGTCGTAGCCCAAATCCATGGTGCATCGGATGAACTGATCCGCCTCTACTGGGACAATGGCACGGTCTATTATAAAAATGATCTTGCCGGCGCCAAGAACACCGAACTGCGTTATGATTTCACCGATGCAGATGGGAACCGTCCTTCGGTATCAATAGGTGAAAAGTTTTCCTATGTTATCACCGCCAAGGGCGACCACATGACTGTGGGCGTCTATGCCGATGGCACGCTTTACACATCTAGCATCGACGTCAACAAAGTCTGGCAAAGTGACACACTCTATTTCAAGGCCGGGGTCTACCTCGGCGTCAACGAAACCCAGGGGACCGGCGACGGCGTAGTATCTTACTATGGTCTGGATTTCGGCCACACCGCCGGTAGCGGCCTGAACGGTCTGGTGCTCAATGACAACCAGGTCTCCAGCTCGCAACTCGCGAGCTTGACCACTCAGACCGATATGGCCGCGACCGGCACCATCAGCATCTACGGAACAACCGACGCCGAACACCTGCTCGGCACTTCCCACGACGATGCCATGCTGGGACGCGGCGGCGCGGATATTCTGGAAGGCTTCGGTGGCGATGATCGTTACTACATCACTGACGTTAACGCTCAGGTGATCGAACAGGTCAACGCCGGACGCGATCAGGTGGTCAGCACCGTATCGTTTCACCTGTTCGACAATGTCGAGGATGCCGATCTTCGTGGCGACAAGGCAATCGACGTATCCGGCAATGCCTTGAACAACTCCCTCAAAGGAAACGATGCAGCCAACATCATAAGCGGCGGCGCAGGTGACGACCAACTATATGGCGAAGGCGGCAACGATGCACTCGATGGCGGTGACGGCTCGGACAATCTGCGCGGCGGCGCCGGCAACGATACCCTGACCGGCGGTGCAGGGCGTGATCGCTTCATTTTCGATACGGCACTCGATGGAAAGAATAACGTAGATACCCTCACGGACTTTTCCAGTTTGGACAAGGACAAGTTCTACCTGTCTACGGCAATCTTCGCCAAGGCCGGGCCTGCAGGCGCGCTTCAGGCTGACGCCTTCTATGCGGGCACAGCGGCACATGATGCTTCCGATCGGATCATCTACGACCAGGCTCAAGGCAAGGTCTACTATGATGATGACGGCAACGGCAGCCACAACGCCGTCCTGTTCGCCACGGTCCAGCCCGGTCAGCACCTGACTGCTTCGGACTTCTATATGCTCTGATCGATTACCATCCGGCTGCGGACGGTGGGATTTCTCACCGTCCGCAGTATGTATTATGGTGTCCAATTTGACACTCTGAACACGAGACTGTTGGGCATTCCTAAGGTGGAGTATGTCAACACCTCAGCGGTTTGGCATGCATTTCCAGTCAAGGCCATTTCTGTAGCCACAACAGGATCGGCGTCATCCCAACAAGGTATGCAGCACCTCAAGCGTCAATCCGTTCAACCGGATGGCCTCTTTTTCCGTATCAGCCTCGGTATAACAGCGAAGCTCCGGCGCGTTACCCGATGCCCGCAAATGTATAATGCCCCCCGATGCGAATGAGATGCGCAGCCCATCGGTCAAGTCGATCTCTGTCGCGCACCCTGCGAAATCAGAGAAGACACCATCAATCGCCGACAACCTTTCCAAATCGCTCACCCCATCCAGAAGCCGGGAAAACAAGGCCTGACTTCTTGATGGCGGCACGTTCTCGATCCGGTCCGAATACGTCACACGAAGGGGAAGTGTTCCCACCAGTTCGCTCAGTGGAGCGCCTTTTGCTGCTACTAGAGCAGCAACTATCGGCAAAACCGCATCACGCGTCGGCAGAGCAGTCAGCACCTTCCTTCCGGCTCGAACTGCTGTCTGCAGCAGGAAGCCTCCATTGGCTTCATAACCGCATACCATTCCCGCCCCGACATTCCCTGCATTCTGCATTTCCGCGATCACATAAGGTGATCCAATCTTCGTCCGCTCACATCTGACGAATTGCCCTGAACGCTCCAGCGCCGTGTTACTGGACACAGGCGTAACCACCGTTTCAGCCTTCAATTGCAGCGCACACAAGATGCCCAGCACATCACCGCGCAACCATATGCCGTTCTCGTCGGCAAGCAGCGGGCGGTCGGAATCGCCATCGGTAGAAGCAATGGCATCGAACCCCTGCGCTTCAGACCACTGTGCAGCCAGCACCTTATCCTCAGGACGAACCGCCTCGGTATCGACAGGCACGAACGTTTCCGCACGGCCAAGCGGCGTAACCCGCGCGCCCAGTTCTTCAAAAATCCGGACGAGCATGTCACGCCCCACCGCAGAATGCTGATAGACACCAATCCGGCGCCCTTTTAACGCGTCCTCACCGAAGAACTCACGATAACGCGCCACATAAGCTTCGAGCACATCGACGGGCTCAGGCAAGTCAGACGGAAGCGACAGCATGCCATCGTGATCGAACCGCCCCGCCGGAAAATTGACCGACTGCCGCTTCATACCGCCCTCATCGGACTTCAACACTTCACCGATAGGTCGATAGAACTTGATGCCGTTGCGGTCCGCCGGAATATGGCTGCCCGTCACCATCAAAGATGCGATCCGCTGATCCAGGGCATAAAGCGCCATGGCCGGCGTCGGCACAAAGCCACAGAATACCGGCACGCCGCCAGCGTCAACAATCGCGGCTGCACAGGCCGCCAGAATACGGGGCGTGGAGGGGCGTAAATCGCCGGCGAGAGCGACACTGTCTCCCGCCGTGAACTCGCCGATTTCCGTCAAATAAGACAGAAAACCTTGCGTGTAGGCATAGCAAACCCGGTCTGTCATCGCTGAGACAAGACCGCGTGCACCGCTGGTTCCAAATGCCACGCCGCTCTGCTCCATGATCGCGGCGACGGTAGGTGCTATTGCTTCGATTTCAGTCATGCCGATCTCTCTAGTCTCATCTCTGAAGGCTGCATAGCACTGCCAACGCGTCAAAACTCATACGTAAGGGACACTCCAACCCGATCATCCGGCAGCCTGTCGCTTCCGGCCAGGTTCGAATTGGTATTGATATGACGGTACTCCAGCGTCACTCGATACTTCTGATTGAACCTGGCAAACGCCTGCGCGGTAACATCGAACTTGGTATCATGACGATCGCCGGTTTCACGCGGTTCGTCGTACTCGATCCACTGCATCCGCGGCCTTATGGCAAACCCGTATTCGAAATCCGGCACTCCCCATCGGCCATCGTACCCTAAGCGAATGGAATACCGTTTCGAATCATACGCGTTGTCATCCAGATTGCGGATTTGGAAGCCGACCTCGGGATAACCCGCGAATGGCCACCAACCCCAATCGCGGCTCCTACGGCGATGTCATAGTAATCCCCATCCAGGCCAGTTCGCGTGTCATTATTGTGTAGCGCGCTCAGATCCACTTGCCCGGTCACGGTATCGGAAAATTTGCGCTCTACACCCACATCGAGCCCGTAATAGTCGCGTAGAAAATTGCCACCTCGCTGCTCCCAGTTGAACCGACCTGCCACCGACAACAGCAGGCGCTGATCCGGCAGATTGAACACGGGCCCTGTAGCGACGCCTGCCATGGTCCTATCAAGATTGGTGAGATCAAACTGGACTGTACGCGTCGCATCAAGATCGGTTCGCCAATAGTCGTAATTGCTGTTCAATCGTGCCGTGTGCGTCAGATGCCCCCGCAATTCGAGAACACCATCGTCGAATTTCCGATCAATCGGATATCCAGTGTCATTCTGGTCCGTCCGTAATTCACTAACAAGAGTTGGGGCGTTGGTGTCGTAGTAAGTGCCCATCGAGATACGACCATGCAGCGTCTGCGCAGGCGTATCAGCATCCAACTGCGCCTGAAGGTTTGCCGTACGGTGAGTGATACCATCGTCGTCCAGCGCGGCGGCCGGTGAGGCAAGAAGCGATCGCGCATCGTCATAATAGCCCTCGCGCCGGAGCGTATCGGCCAATGTCAACCGCACATTATCCTGGACTTTCGGCGAGACAGGCGGGCTCGTATGCTGCAAATCGCGCATACCTGCGATAGCAGAATGAGGCGACGATCCTCTGGAAATACGCAGAGCATCGAGGCGATCGCCTGCCCGCACATCGACTTCGCGCTGCCCAATACCTTCTCTTGCCGTCGATATCCGTGCTTTAGCCACCGGATCGGATGAGAACACCTTTGCCGCCATATCAAGCTCACGACGCGCCTCGGCAAATTGATGATCCCTTGCGAGACTATCGGCCAATCGTAAATGGACACGAAGAACTAGCGAAGGCGATGGTGGGGGGCCATAGCCAGAATACGGCTCAGGAAAGCACGCTGCGCTGTAGAGTCACTTGATCGCGCTGCATCCGAACCGGCATACATTTCCAGAGCATCTATATCTATTCGCTGCTGAGCCAGCCCTTGACGCCCCTGCTCGTCATCAGATGCAAGCAAGCGTGAGGCCCCGTCCACCTGGGCTCGCGCTGCAGCGAAGTTTCCGGTGTCCGCCTCCAGGTCCGCAAGCTTGAGATGCACCCGCATCAGCTTGTTCGGCGAAGGAGCCGGTATGCCCGGAGACGCCAGAAAATCTGCATAGAGCGCCTTTGCTGGCACAGGATCAGTCACGGCCAAACTGTCTGCGCGTGCAACAAGTTCATCCACCCTCAGGTTAGCACGATCCTGAAACAATCTTTGCTTCAGCCCCGCCCCTCCATCGGAAAGGCCAGCCGGGATGGCCTGCTCCGCGAGATCAAGCTCTCGATGAGCAATAGGGTAATCCCCCGATGCCGCCCTCACTTCGGAAAGGCGTTCATGCGCACGTACCCGAAAGTCGGGTGGGTAAGGACAGGGTAATTCAACCAGCCGAGAATAGTCTGCCAAAAGAGTTGTAAGCGGCGCCCCTTTTCTGCGCCTATCGTCTACAGCCTTCATCGCTGCCGATGCAGCATTTCGACTTCGTTCATATTCTGTACGGCGCAAAATATACGAGGTCTGCTGACGAATTGCCTTACTGCTTCCGGGCGCCATGCTGGAACGAACCAGGACGTCAGCCTCGTCATAATCCGAACGCGCTAGCGCGTACTGCGCAAGCCTGAGGCGCGCTCGGCGAGCCACTTGCCTCCGCTCCTCAGGCACACGCGCCAATGCACGATAGGCCGCCTCCGCTGCACCATCCTGCCCCTGCGCCCGTAAGGCATCGGCCGCTTGCAAGCGACGTTGCAGCGGATCTTTGGAAGTCACGACCGCCCGGTTCCCGACACGACCAGCCACATTGGCAGCCTTTGGTACGACACACAGACTTGCGACCGCTTGTGCATGCACGTGAGCAACAGGCACCACGCTGAGCGCCGCAAAGCTTGCGGCGGGCCAAAAATGGTAACGCATATGAAAGATGCCCCCTCAGGTAGTAGAATTACATAAACTGGCCTTGATTTTACCCGCAATCATCGTTGCGGGCTGAATGGTAATCGCTTCAACGCCTGACAACGTAGGCAATCTGAGCTTGAAATCACGTGGCGGACTGGCTGACCGCTCAAAGTCGAAGTCAAAGCTTTGCGCGCTGCCGTCGAACCCGCGGGTGCGAATGGTGAACTTCTTGAGTGCGGCGTTGTCGCTACTAAGCGATATCGTCGCTGCGCCGGCCGACACCTTCTGAAGTTGCCCCCCGCCGAACGCCGTACTTTCCCCAGGATCAAAAGAAACATTTGAGCTTAGGCCGTTCGAGCAGGCGCGACCTGTCAATCCGCGCAAAACCGCAATACTCGTATCACGCGGCAAATCTGTAGGCGTAAACTCCCAGATTATGTAAGCGGGCTTGTCTTTCTCCAGCGCGCCGGAAGACAGGTACTGACCCAAAGCTTCGTCCACCCCGCCGCCAATTACCGACAGATTGGTCACGTCCAGCCCTGTTGCCTGCCCCAGAAAGCCAGAAAAATTATACCGATGGTCCAGCGCAGAAAAACTCGTTCCCAAAACCACCAAGGATAACGTGTTGTCCTTGCTTAGCAGCGACTGCCCTGCCCCCACTCGCTGTGGCACATCATAGCTTCGCACCTGCGGATAAGGGATATGTGAACCGCAAATGTCGTTCACCGACCGGGTCAGCCCTTCGAGAATGACGGGAGAGCCGCTGCGTGAAAAATGATAGGAGACGGGACTTACTTGCTGCACGCGAGGATCTGCTCTTACGATGCGCGCGATCGCCCTCGCTGCCATCAGGGCACCAACTGGCGTCCAATGGATATCGCCTGGATCCGTAAGTTGATCACGGGAAGTCCCGCTGCGGTCAGCCTCACCGAGAATATCGGGAACAAGCGCGCCATCGGCCCTTAATTGGGCGAGCATAACCCTATATCGTTTCTCAACTTGCTCAGCCCTGCTCTGCCCATCAGGAAGAAATGCAAGGTGTTTTTTTGCCAATACCATACGAGGTGGCGTCAACAGAATGATCAACCGTGTACCGTTGCGCGCCAATCGCCCGTTGAGTTCCCGGACAAGGTCATGAATCCGTTCATCCGAAAAACCAAACTGTGCGGACAGTTCCATACGCCGGAACAGCCAGCCATTTTCCTCCTCAACAACCTGCACGCCGGGAAATTTGTAAGATTTAGGATCGCGCGCCGCATCGCACATCACAAGGCGATTTTTGGCAGGTGCAGCCCAATCGGTTGAGATGCTCGGCTCACCCAGCGGCTGGGCATTGGCAGCTTGCAGAGGGGATAGCACAGAAACAACTTGTTTCACGGATTCGTTACTGCCGGACACTGCCTGCCAAACCACCGGGCCGATCGCTGCAGCGAGACAGGCCGTTACAGGAACGCCCAAGCCGAACCAAATCCGATATCGACTATTAGCCGATAGCTTGTGGAGCATCATTTTCATAATCTCCATTGTTATAAATAAAATTAGAATATTGGAGGATTTATAGTGCGAAATCGGACGTTAATTGCGCTAAGCACGATCCAATTCGGTTTCTTCCTACCAGCCCAAGCCCAAGACTGGAGGCCTGGAAACCTCTATCCTGCCTTGGCCAGCCCTTTAGAGCTTCCTCGCCAGAAGGCAGGCAAGCCGTGCAGCCCCATCCCTCCTGCGGTGCGAGACATGGAAACTGTCAGCAAGTATGGGGAACACAACAAGACAAACAGTACTGTAATAAACGCAGAGGCAGACGCGCAGTATCTGGCGGACACCGCTCCGGTCACCAGCTTTGCCAATGCGGTCACCAAGCGCGCGGATCATTATGTCGAAGCAAAATCCACAGCGGATTTTGACGCCTCTTGCGCGCTGGAGTGGCTCGATGAATGGGCACGCGGTAACGCTCTTTTGGGAAAAATCAATCGGCAGGGTGAATCCGTCAGGAAGTGGGAACTGGGCACGTTTGCCACCACCTTCCTCAAGATTTCGCATGCACACCTCGACCCCGAAAAGCAGGCGCGAGTTGTTGATTGGCTTCACAAACTGGCGATTGCCGCAAAATCTGACTTTTCCCGTGATCCAGATCTCAATAGCCGCAAGAACAACCACCTCTACTGGGCGGGTTGGAGCGTAGCCGCAGCCGGGATTGCAACAGGAGATCGTTCCTTGCTGGAATGGGGCATGGACTGTTTCCGAACTGGAGTGGATCAGATCCGCGATGACGGGACTCTCCCCCTCGAGCTCGCACGTCGCAATCGGGCCGCCAGCTACCACATGTTTGCCATGCAGCCCCTCATCATGCTGGCGGAAGCGGGAGAAACCAATGGTATTTCCGCATACGCCTACAACGATGGGCGCCTCAAGAAACTGATCGACCTCAATCTTCGCGCCCTTGCGGACAAATCCGTTTTCCAATCGCTGACCGGCTTTGAACAGGAACCGTCCGAGACTGCATCGGCGCTTAGCTGGATGGAACCTTACTTCGCCCGCTTCCACGATGCGCGTCTGCTGCCGTGGCTGAGCAAATACCGCCCGATGAACACGCGCAGGACAGGTGGAGATATAACCGCGTTGTATGCACCCATGCCATAAGCGGTCATCCGTGGGTACAAGTCGCGCCACCTTCATGCCCCGCCAAAAGGGCATCGGCGTCAACACTGTCGCGTATCGTTATATGGCGATGATTGAATATGCCTTTGGCTGAGATCGCAATTCGCGTTAATCCGATTGCAAGTGGAACAACCATCAACAGCACATAGCTATCTGGCGCCCGACGCAACAATCCAGGGTAAATCACTGCCCAAACGATGCAAGGAACAAGGGGCAACCAAGCAGCAGCGCAAATGCGCACAAATTTACGCAGCCCCGTAGAACCGTCATTCCTTTGGTCTATGCCCAGCAACATTGCAAAAGGCAAAGTCCAAAACACCATCATTACAACAGCCTCAGCATGAAAAATTCCTGCAGAAGCCCAATCCAGTAAGTTCGCACAAGCTGTAGAAAATTCACTCCACCACGGTCCTGCCTGCGGGATATCTCCAAAGGTCTGCCGCAGAACTTTTAGAGCGGATTTCGATCAGTCTGGATCATATCCGCAAGAGCTGAAGTAATTGGCGCATTCGGCGGGTTGGAAGATGTCGACGAGCTTTCCGATGAGGCTCCACAGACCGCTGACTGTTCGCTCCCCGATTTTCCTTAGGAGGGCCTTGAGGCGGGAGAAAGCCTTCTCGATCGGATTGAAGTCCGGGCTGTAGGGCGGAAGGAAGCGCAGTGTCGCACCTGCTGCTTCGATCCGATCCCGGACAGCCGGACGCTTATGGCTCGACAGATTGTCCATTATGACGATGTCACCTGGCCGCAGTTCAGGTACGAGAACCTGGGCCACGTAGGCCTCGAACCAATCGCCGTTGATGGGACCGTCCAGTACCATCGGTGCGACCATGCCCGTCATGCGCAGAGCCGCGACCAGCGTAGTGGTCTTGCGGTGCCCGTGAGGGAAACCCATCCGCAGTCGCTCGCCTTTGGCACAGCGGCCATGGCTGCGGGTCATGTTGGTGGCGGTCCAGGTTTCATCGATGAAGACCAGGCGTCCTGGTTCGAGGTCGACCTGCCCCTCGAACCAATCATGCCGCTGCTTCAGGACGTCGGGACGGTCCTGCTCGATTGCATGGCCAGTCTTTTTTTGCGCGTCATGCCCCGACGTACAAAAAACCGATGAAGTCCCGCTACCGAGACGATCAGTCCGGCTGCGGCCAGATCCACCCGTAGTTCTTCCAGCGAAATGTCCTTCCGCGCCTCCCAGACAGCGAGGACTTCCGCCGCTCGTTCCTCGATCCGGCGCGAACGCACATCACCGCCTTGCGGTTTGGCGGCAAAGGCGCCCGTGTCGCGCCGAAGTGCATGCCAGCGGATCGCCGTCGAGGGGGCAACACCAAATCGCGCCGCCGCCGCCCGGCAACTCAATCCGTTATCGATCGCTGCCAAAAGCCGCGAGCGCAAATCCATCGAAAGCGGATGACCCATCCATGCCAGCCTCCTTCACCAGCACGGATTATGAATCACAAAACGCTATCGTAGGGAATCCCTACCGATTCATACCGGTCGAAATCCGCTCTAAGGCGTAAATTTCCAAGCTGGCTTGAAGTTTTCCGTCTCACGTGATTCAGGCTTTCCATTGCAATGGAGGCTTGATGGCACGGCGGCGCTACGAACTGACGGATGGAGAATGGGCGATTATCGAGCCCTTGCTGCCCAACAAGCCGCGTGGCGTTCCCCGAGTTGATGACCGACGGGTTTTGAACGGCATCCTTTGGCGTTTCCGTACCGGCTCGCCATGGGTGGAGATACCCGAACGCTATGGACCTTCCACGACCTGCTGCAACCGGTTCGTCCGTTGGCGCAAAGCCGGGGTGTGGGACCGGCTGCTCGTTGCGGTCTCCGCCGCTTTCGCGAGTGAGATCGTGATGATCGATTCCAGTTGCGTCCGCGTCCACCAGCACGGTGCGACGGGTAAAAAAGGGGAACTGGAGATCGCGGCATGGGACGTTCCCGAGGCGGTCTCACGAGCAAAATCCATGCCCTCGTTGACGCTGATGGTCGTCCCGTCGCCCTGCGCCTGACCGGAGGCCAGGTTCACGACAGCCAGGAAGCCGAAGCCCTGCTTGAGACTGTACTCGAAGGCGCGACACTACTCGGCGACAAAGGCTACGACAGCAACGCCATCCGGGAGGCTGCCGCCCGCAAGAATGTTTGGGCCAACATCCCGGCACGATCCAACCGCAAGCAGCGCTTCGCCTTCTCGGGCTGGGTCTATCGCCAGCGCAATCTCGTCGAACGCTTCTTCAATCACATCAAACACTTCCGAGGCATCGCCACCCGCTACGACAAGTGTCCCGAAAACTACCTCGCCGCCGTCAAGCTCATATGCGCTCGCATCTGGTGCGCTGGATAATGAGTCTACGTCCTAGGGCATAAACTCATAAAATCGCTTGAGGTTTGACGGCTATCCTGACTCAGAGCCCTGCATATCGGAGGGTTAGATGGCACGGCGACGCTATGCACTGACGGATCGGGAGTGGGTAATCATCGAGCCCTTGGTATCTCGAAATAAAGCCAGCCTCACACCCGGCCTGCCTACATAGCGCATCGAGAGGCCGAAAAACCGGATCAGGCGATCTCGACAAAATAACGGGCCATTGCCTCTGCACAGCTGTCGCTCAACTCGATGAAGGCCCGGCGACGGTCCGCATCGTCACACGTTCGCACGAACAGCCCCGCCTCGACCATCTGGCCGATCCATCGCAGGGCCGTCGTCGGCGGGACGGCCGCGGCGATGCACAGCGACGTGACGGAAACCCGCCCACCCTCGGCACGCGCTGCCGTAAGGTCGAGCAGCATGTCCCAGGCGGGATCGGCGAACAGGGCGGCGTCTATGAAGCGCCCGCGCAGCTGTCGCTGCCGGATGACACGGCGCACCACCCGCGCTTCGGGCAAGGCTGGCTGCCGCGCCTGCAGGCCGTCGTCCCCCGATTGACCGGGAGGTGGTGCCACCGGAGCCGTCCGGGCAGGATCACGGGCGTCCCCCGCGCCCCCCGGCGCCAGATTTTCGATGCGTCCGGCGATCATCCCCACCTGCTCCGTCAGGCGCAGGATCATCAGCCTGTCATCTTCCGACAGTTCGCGCACGCCCGCCTTCGGGATGGCCGCCAGCACCCGCCCCAGCGCGAGAACCCGCTCAGCGCGATCGGGATCGACGAGAATCTGCGCACACGACTGGTCGAAACAGGCGAATACATCGTCAAGCGCTGCGGCATTGGTGGATACGATCAGCTGCGTCCTGGCCTGTGCTGCCCGCATGTCCAACTCACACAACGCCGCCAGATTGCGCGCGGCGATGGCGGGACAGTCCACCAGAACCACATCGCTGAGCGCACAGTCCGCGCGAAGCAGATCGTCCAGCGACCCCACGCGGCGTACCGCAAGGCCAGCGGCGCCCAGATCGTCCCGCAATGTGGCGCGCAGTGCAGCGCGATCCGCGAAGATCGCCACCGACACGTCATCCCGCAACGCACCGCTGCCGGAGCCACCGCCCCCGCCCCCACCTCCGGATCGACCGTAGGCAAAGTCTGCCGCGCTGCTTGCCGAAAAATCCTGATCGAATTCACGCTGCCCTGAATACATCGCCTTCGACTCCCCTGCCAACAAGAACAGGATCGGAACAAAAAGCGATCAAGTCAAGAAACTACGTAGTAGTCTGTAAGGCACGTTCGGAGCGGGTCAGAGCCACCCGGAAAGTTCATTGCGAACAAGAGCCTGCAACATGTCCATACCCGCCTCGGAAGCATTGAGGCAGGAAAGGGTTACAAAACTTTCACCCCCGGATTCGAGGAAGACTTCCCTTCCCCGGATCGCCAGTTCTTCCAGCGTTTCGACGCAATCGGCGGAAAAACCGGGTGCCGCAATCGCGAGTCGCCGCGTGCCGCCGTGGGCCATCTCGGCCAGCACCGCCTCTGTCGAAGGCTCCAGCCATCTGGCCCGGCCAAATCGCGACTGGAACGCATGACGGATCTCCAGCGCGGGAAAGCGCGCGGACAGGCGCTCCTGCAGCAGGCGGGCCGTCTTGAGGCAATGGCAGTGATAGGGATCGCCCAGCTTCAGCGTCCGCTCGGGCATGCCGTGGAACGAGAGCAGCAGTGCCTCGGGCAATTCGGGAAGCGCTGCCAGCTGCGCGCCCAGATCGGTTGCCAGCGCGTCGATGTGGGCCGGGGCGTCATAGTACGATGGCAGCGTGCGCAGGGCGGGCTGCCAGCGCATGGAACCGAGCGCCGTGCCCACTGCGTCCATCACCGAGGCGGTCGTCGCCGCGCAATATTGCGGATAGAGCGGCGCGATCAGGATACGCTCACAGCCCGCGCTGCGCATCGCCTCCATCCGCGAGGGGATCGAGGGATTGCCGTAGCGCATCGCCCAGTCGACCATCACCTCCGCCCCCAACCGCGCCTGCAAGGCCTCTGCCTGCGCCGCCGTGATCGCGGCGAGCGGCGAGCCCTTGTCCGTCCACACTTGCGCATAGGCATGCGCCGACTTGGCCGGTCGGGTGCGCAGGATCACCCCGTGCAGGATCGGCTTCCAGACGACAGCCGGGATCTCGATCACGCGCGGATCGGAAAGGAACTCGGCCAGATAGCGGCGCACCGCCTGCGGCGTCGGCGCATCGGGCGTGCCCAGATTGACCAGCAGAACGCCCACGCGCGGCGCCTTGAGCGGCGGATGATCGGCAGGGAGAGTAGGGTTCGGCACGCTCAGGCATCCTCGGCAAAGAGCGGCAAACGCCGCAGACGCAGCCCGGTTGCGGAGAACAGGGCATTGGCAATGGCAGGGGCGGCGACCGCGACGCCCAGTTCGCCCGGATCGGCAGGCGGCTGCGTGCTGGTGACAAAGCCCACATCGATCTGCGGACAGTCCTTCAGCGCAGGCACCGCGAGCGCCGAGAGCCTGTCGGCATCCGGCCACCCTTGCGTCCAGCTGCCCGCACTGCCGAGCGCGAGGCCCAGGCCGAAGATCAGGCCGCCCTCGATCTGCTGGCGCGCAATGTCGATATTCACGATCCGCCCGATATCGACCACCGCGCTCAGCGCATCGACGCGCACGCCGCCCTCGTCGCGGCGGACACGGGCGACAAGGGCGATCCGGCCCTCCCCGATGCGCGCATCGCCGATACGATGGCAGGCGATGCCCTGTCCGCTGTTGTCGCTGCCGCCGTCCCAGTTCGCCAGCGAGGAGACGCGCTGGAGGCACTCGGCCATGCGCGGATCGCCGCCCAGCATCGCCATGCGATAGCTCAGCGGCTCGCACCCGGCACGGTGGGCGAGTTCATCGACGAAGCACTCGTTGAAAAAGGCGGTGTAGCCATGGGCATTGCCGCGCATCCGTCCGGTCGGCAGGTCGAGCGCGGCGGGCACGTGATCGACGGCGAGGTTGGCGATGTCGTAGCCCGGCACTGCGCCGGACAGCGCCAGCGGATCGGCAACGCCCTGCACCGCGCGCGCGGCATCGGCGGGAGATTGCGCCCCGAACAGCCGCTCGCCGAATTCGCGCGCGGTGGCGGGCACGGCGATGCGGGCGCGCCAGGCGGTGATCTGGCCATCGCCATCGGGCCGTGCAGCCATGACCGCCACCGCAGGCGTGCGCGGCAGGCCCGCGACATGCTCCTGTCGCCGCGACCATGTAAGCTGCACCGGCTTGCCGACGGCTTTGGCGATAGTCGCGACTTCGGCCCCTTGCGCAAATTCCAGCCGCCGGTCGAAACTGCCGCCGATAGGCATGGGATAGAGCACGACATCGCCTGCTCCCACGCCCGCCGCCTTCGCCGCAGCACGGCGCGCAGCCTCGGGCGCCTGCGTGCCGATCCACAGCTCCAGCCGCCCATCCTCGTCCAGCCGCGCAGTGGCGCTGGCGGTCTCGATGGTGGCGTGGAGCGCCGGGGCGACCTCGTAGCGCAGCTGGACCGGCAGGCCGCCCGACACCGCTTCCGCATCGCCCTGAAGGTGGATGCGGTGCGGATCGCCGCGCGTCATCGCGGCATCGAGCGCGAGGTCGATCGCATCGCCATCGGCGGCGTGCGAAACCCTGAAATGCGGTGCGGCACGCTGGAGCGCCTGCTCGGCGGTCCACCAGTCACGGGCGACCGCCGCCACCCAGTCTGCCCCTTCGACGAAACGGACGAAGCCCTTCAGGCCCTTGCCCGCCTGTTCATCGAGGCCAGCGATCTGCGCCACCCCCAGCGGTCCGTGGCGGATCGCGGCGAACAGCATGTCGGGCAGGCGGATATCGCCCGCGAACGTCCACGAGCCATCGACTTTGGCGGGCAGATCGAGGCGCGGATGGCGCAAGGGGGCGCCGGGCGGAAATTCCTCGGGGCTTTCGGCCTCGGGATCGCTCTGCAGCGGCGGTGGCGAGGGTGGCGTCAGCCCCGCTGCCGCTTCGGCCAGCAATCCGAACGAGAGCGCCTTGTCGCCATAGGTCACAAGGCCACCGGCGACCGCGCACTCTTCGGGCGTGACGCCCCAGCGCGCCGCCGCAGCCTGCGTCAACAGGCTGCGCGCGATAGCTCCGGCAGCGCGTGCGGGCGCCTCGTAGGCCGCGAGCGCGGTGCCGTCCGCCGTCACATCGAAGCGATTGTCCTGTGCCCAGCGGCGCGTCAGCAGGTCCACCGGATCGCCCGCCAGCGCATCGGCGATACGCGGGCCGGTCGGCATCCACAGCGGCGCCCATTCCGCCGCCAGCACGGTGTTGGCATAGAGCGCGCTGGGCGGCGCGGGCTCGACCGCGATCTGCCGCCAGTCCGCCCCCAGTTCCGCCGCGACGATCTGCGGCAGGACCGTGGTGATCCCCTGCCCCATCTCGACCTGCGGCACCGCCACGGTGACGACGCCCTGCGTATCGATCTTGAGCCAGGCATCGAAGGCGAACTGATCCGGCCCGGCCTTCAGGGGCAATGGAAAGCGGCGCGGGCGCAGCACGAAGCCCAGCGCCAGCCCGCCCCCGGCGAGCGCCCCGATCAGCACGCCGCGCCGGGTCGGCGCCATCAGCGGGCGCCTTCGGACGTGTCAGGAGCCTGTACATCTGGACTTTGCGTCTCCAGCCAGTCCGCCACGCGGGCCGCCAGCGCGGCGAAAGCCTCGGCCTGCGCACCGTCGCCCGCCGCCACCGGAACGCCTTCGTCGCTCTGGCGCCGGATCGCGATGTCGAGCGGGATGCGTCCCAGGAAATCGAGCCCCTGTTCGGCCGCCGAGGCTTCCGCCCCGCCGCAGCCGAACGGATCGCTCACCTCGCCGCAGTGCGGGCAGGCATAGCCCGCCATGTTCTCGATCAGGCCGACGATCGGCACGCCCAGCTTACGGAACAGCCCGGTGGCGCGCGCAGCGTCGATCAGCGCGAGATCCTGCGGGGTCGAGACGATCACGATGCCGGAGGGCGGGAACTGCTTGGCCAGCGTCAGCTGGATATCGCCGGTGCCGGGCGGCAGGTCCACGATCAGCACTTCGGCATGATCCCAGTGCGCTTCCAGCATCTTGACCATCGCGCCTGCCACCATCGAGCCGCGCCAGGCGATCGCCTCGCCCGCGCCCGCCAGTTGCGCCATCGACAGCATCGGCACGCCCCAGCGGCTCGCCACGGGAACCAGCCGCTTGTCGTGCGCGACCGGACGCTCGTTCTCGGCCCCCAGCAGCCGCGCCTGCGACGGCCCCTGAATATCGGCATCGACCAGTCCGACACGCAGGCCCCGACGCGCCAGCGCCACCGCCAGATTGGCCGAGACGGTGGACTTGCCGACCCCGCCCTTGCCCGAGGCGACCGCGATGATGCGCGGCCCTGTGGGTTGCGGGCGACGCTCGCCCATCATGGCGACCCGCAGTTCGGTCACGCCGGGAACCTGCGCCAGTGCCGCACGCGTGGCCTGTTCGAGACGGACGGCGGCTCGCTCGTCCAGCCCCTCGCCATCGAGCACCAGCGTCACCACGCCATCGACCGCACGCAGCGATTGCAGGCGTGCGGCAGCCTCCGCAGGCAGTTTCGCCTTCAGCAAAACTTCCGTGTTTTCGTCCCGTTCGCCTGCCACAACACCTCCAGCGCGCCTTGCCTCGCAAGCGCATATCGGCAGCGATCCGAACCGCCGGACATGCGCATCCTTGCGGCTGCCGTGGCCCAGTGGATCAAAAAGGACAAGAGAGCCTCTGTTTTTGTGCCCCAACGGTTCCTATAGAGACCGGATGACAGGATTAGGTGGAGCGATGGCGCGCGGTGTTCTTGCGATGACCGGACGGCGCAGTCCCTGGGGAGGTTCCTCGGACAACGGCGGTGACGGATCGCGAAACGACGGCGACGATCACGCGCAAGAGCCCGGCGACAGCGCCGACCCCGAAGTCGGCGCGGATGAGGCGCCAGACAGCGGGGCGCCCGAGGATCGCAGCCCTCCTCCGTCCAAGGCCCCGGAACAACGCGGGCCGCGCAACCCCTGGCTGCCCACCGGCACGCCGTCGCGCAAAGGCCCCGGCCTCGACGATATCTTCCGTGGCCGCGACAGCGGCAACCGCAACGCGCAGCGCCCGTCCGCGCCCGGCGGCGGCAATCGCGGCCCTTCGCTGCCGCAGTTTCCCATGCGCCCCGAACTCGCTGCGCGCTGGATCCCCTGGGCCATCGGCGCCGCAGTGATCGCCGTGGCGGCCGCCTCCAGCATTCATGTGGTGGGCCAGAAGGAAGAGGGCATCGTCACCCAGTTCGGGCGCTATTCGCGCACGCTCGGCCCCGGCGTCTCGCTGACGCTCCCCTGGCCGGTCGAACAGGTTGCCGTGACCGACGTCACCAGCATCAAGATCGATTCGATCCCCGAGGGCGAATCCGAGATGCTGATGCTCACCAGCGACAAGAACCTTGTGGACCTTACCTATCTGGTGCGCTGGAACATCAAGAACCTGCGCGATTATTCGTTCCAGATCGCCGACCCGCAGGACACCGTTCGCGAAGTGGCCGAAGCCTCGATGCGCGCCTCGATCGCGCAGATAGGCCTCGATTCCCTGCTGACCGGCGCCGGACGCGGCCAGGTCGAGGACAGCGTGCGCGATCGCATGCAGCGGGTGCTCGACAGCTATCACGCAGGCGTGCTGATCCAGGGCGTGGAAATCAAGAAGGCCGATCCGCCGGCCAAGGTTGTCGATGCCTTCCAGCAGGTCACGGTGGCACAGCAGGGTGCCGAGCGCGACCGCTCGAACGCGCGCGCCTGGTCGCAGCAGTTGCTGGCAGGCGCACAGGGCGCCGCAGAAGCCTTCAACAAGGAATATGCCGAGTACAAGCTCGCCCCGGAAGTGACCAAGCGGCGCATGTGGTACGAAACCATGGAGCGCGTGCTGCGCAAGAACGGCGCGGTGATCGACGAGGGCAAGGACGGCCATGGCGCCGTGCCCTACCTGCCGCTGCCTGCCCCGAAGAAGCCGGCGCCCCCGGCTGATGCCCCCGCCGCTTCCTCGGGAGATGCCCAGTGACCGCCGCTTCCTTCCCCACCGGACTCTCGCGACACTGGGGCTGGCTGCTCGGCGGCGCCATCGTGGTCATCGCCGCGATGTCCAGCGTGATCGAGGTGCCCGAAAACCAGCAGGCGGTCATCGTGCGCAATGGCCACGCCGTTGCCGTGATCAACCCCTACCGGCCCGGAGAAGCGCTGGGCCAGAGCAGTTTCGGCCTCGCCCTGCGCATCCCGCTGGTCGACCACGTAGAGCGGATCGACAAGCGGCTGCTCTCGGTCGACATGGAGCAGCAGCAGGTGCTTTCGACCGATCAGCAGCGGCTGAACGTCGATGCCTATGCGCGGTTTCGCGTGGTCGATCCGGTCAAGATGGTGCTGACCGCAGGCACCACCGAGCGGGTGGCGGACCAGCTTGAACCGATCCTCACCTCGGTGCTGCGCCAGGAACTGGGCAACCGCACGTTCCAGTCGCTGCTCACGGCAGAGCGCGGGCAGGCGATGGAAAACATCCGCGCCGGGCTCGACCGCGAGGCACGCCAGTACGGCGCGCAAGTGGTGGACGTGCGCATCAAGCGCGCCGATCTTCCCGACGGTGCGCTCCAGAGTGCGTTCGACCGCATGAGCGCAGCACGGCAGGAAGAGGCCAAGACGATCACCGCCGAGGGCCAGAAGGACGCGCAGATCATCCGCGCCGATGCCGAGGCGCAGGCCAGCGCCATCTACGCCAAGGCCTTCGGTCAGGACCCGCAGTTCTATGATTTCTATCGTGCGATGCAGAGCTACGACTATGCCTTCGCGCAGGATGACAGTTCTGCCACCATCCTGCTTTCGCCCGACAGCGCCTATCTGAAGCACTTTCAGCAGCCCTGACCCTTCATCCGGGTTGCCATGCCCGGATGAAAATGGTCCCTTGCCACGAAATTTCAGCGGAACCGCGCCATTCAATACCGGTTAAGCCGATACCGTCACAACCGTTGTCCAACGGAACACGGTGCGCGGTTGCCGCCGCTACGGAGGAATCAAAGGACGTGAAGCCAGTGCGATACGCTTACGGATTGACCACCGCTCTCCTGCTGGGAGGCGCCACCGCCACGCTCGTGACCGGCTACCCAGCCGGTGCGCAAGTCGCCCAGAACGAGCAGAGCCAGATGGCCCACGTGGTCCCGCGTGCCGGTGCGCCTGCCAGCTTCGCCGACCTCACCGCGCAGCTTGCGCCGGCCGTGGTCAACATCTCCACCCGCCAGAAGATCCAGGTCTCCAGCGGCGGGGGCGACGGCTCCAACCCGTTCGCGGGCACCCCGTTCGAGGGGCTGTTCGGTGGCGGCAACGGCGGTGGCAACAGCGCCCCGCAGACGCGTGAGGCGCAGTCGCTCGGCTCGGGCTTCATCATCTCATCCGATGGCTACATCGTGACGAACAACCACGTCATCACCGCCGACGGCAAGGGACAGGTCGAATCGATCACCGTCACCATGCCCGACGGCACCGAGTACCCGGCCAAGCTGATCGGCAAGGACGCCGCATCGGACCTTGCCGTGCTCAAGATCACCGGCACCAAGCCCTTCCCGTTCGTCAAGTTCGGCGACAGTTCGAAGGCGCGCGTGGGTGACTGGATCATCGCCATCGGCAACCCCTTCGGGCTGGGCGGCACGGTAACGGCGGGGATCGTCTCGGCGGTCTATCGCAATACCGGCCAGAACACCGCCTACGACCGCTATCTGCAGACCGACGCGGCGATCAACCGGGGCAACTCGGGCGGCCCGATGTTCGACATGCAGGGCAATGTCATCGGCATCAACAACGCGATCTTCTCGCCCACCGGCGGCAGCGTCGGCATCGGCTTTGCCATCCCGGCGGAAACCGCAGCCCCGATCGTCCAGAAGCTCATCAAGGGCGAGGCGATCGAGCGCGGCTATCTGGGCGTGCGCATCCAGCCGATCAGCGAGGACATGGCCGATTCGCTGGGCCTGCCCCACAACAAGGGCGAATTCATCCAGAGCGTCGAGCCCGATGGCCCGGCAGCGAAGGGCGGCATGCAGGCAGGCGACGTCGTCACCGCCGTCAACGGCAAGGACGTCACCCCCGACCAGTCGCTGTCGTTCCTCGTCGCCAACACGGCGCCGGGCAGCCGCATCCCGGTCGACGTTATCCGCAACGGCCGCAAGCAGACGCTCAACCTCACGGTCGCCAAGCGCCCGAGCGAGGAAGACCTGCAGCAGCAGACCTTCGGCGACGACGACAGCGCCGACAACAGCGACGATGCTTACAACAACCCGCCGCAGCAGATGGCCAAGGGCGTCATCGAGAATGCCCTCGGCTTCTCGGTAACCCCGCTAACCGCCAACATTGCGCGTCAGCTGGGCGTTTCGGAAACCGCCAAGGGCCTCGTCGTGGTCGCTGTCGATCCCAACTCGGATGCCGGTCAGAAGGGCCTCTCGCGCGGGTTCATCGTGCAGAGCGCCAACGGGCAGGACGTCGCGACCAAGGTCGATCTCGAAAACGCGATCAAGGCCGTGAAGGCCGATGGCCGCTCGGCCATCCTGCTGCGCGTCAAGCCGCGCGGCCAGCAGCCGATCTTCGTGCCGTTCCGCCTGAGCGACGGCAAGTAATCCGCGACAGGAGCGGGAAGGCAACCTCCCCGCTCCTGCCCTTCGCATGAAAAAAGGCCCCGCCGGATATCTCCGGCGGGGCCTTTTTTCGTCTCTCATTCTCAAGCTGCCCCCGGTTTCACCCGAAGGGCAGCGAGAGCGTCAGTAGCCGTCGTTGTAGCCGCTGTTGCCACTGCCGTTCCGCACGGCGCCCGTGGGCCGCGCGGTGGGCGTGGCGGCAGGCGATGCCGGGCGTCCGCCGACCGGGCGCGGCGCGACCATCGTCTGGCTGCCGCCGCCACCGTGCGACGGGGCCGAACGACCGGTCGCACGGTCGAGGAAGTCTTCACCCACCGCTGAGGTCGGCGGCGCGGAAGGGCCTTGTCCCGAGCCGTTCGGGCCGTAACCGGGTGCCGAAGCCCCCGTACCGTCCTCGTACTGCATCTGCTGGCCCTGTCCGCCCTGGCCTTGCCCACCCTGCCCCTGCGAACCATCGCCCGGCTGGCCGTCCTGCCCGTTACCCGGACCGCGCACGAGATTGCCGTTCTCGTCGGTGTAGTAATAGTCGTTGGGATCGCCCTGCAGGTTCTGCTCGTCCGGTTCGAGCTGCCATTCGGGCAGCTGGAGCTGCGTCTGGAACTGCTGGACCGGTCGATTGGCGACCGCCACCTTCATGTAATCGGAGAATGCGCGGGCCGGCGCCGTACCGCCCCACAGGCCGCGCACCGGCTTGGCATCGTCGCGCCCCATCCACACACCGGTGGTGACGCCGCTGGAGAAGCCCAGGAACCAGCCGTCCTTGTTCGAGGTGGTAGTGCCGGTCTTGCCCGCGACCGGGCGACCGATGTTGGCCGCACGCCCCGTGCCGGTGGCGACGGCGGATTGCAGCAGGTCGGTGATGCCCGCCGCGACATAGGGCGGCACCAGCACCTGACCACGGGTGGACTGGTGCTGATACAGCACCTTGCCGCTCGTCGTCGTCACCTTGGTGATGCCATAGGGCTCGACCGAAGTGCCCCCGGCGGAGACTTCGGCGAAGGCGCGGGTCATGTCGATCACGCGCACTTCGGAGGTGCCCAGCACCATCGCGGGCTGCGTGTTGATCTGGGTGGTGATGCCGAAGCGACGCGCCATCGCCGCCACCGTGCCGAAGCCCACCTCGTTGCCCAGCTTGGCCGCGATGGTGTTCTTCGAATAGGCGAAGGCGCTGCGGATATCGATCTTGCCCGCAAAGCGGCCATCGTCGTTATGCGGGCTCCAGCCGTCGATGGTGATCGGCGCATCGTCCACCGCGTCGCTCGGCGTGTATCCCGCTTCAAGCGCGGCCATGTAGACGAACAGCTTCCATGACGAACCGGGCTGACGCACGGCGCTGGTCGCGCGGTTGTAGTTCGAGGTCACGTAATCGGTGCCGCCGACCATCGCCAGCACGGCGCCGTCGTTGTCGAGACTGACGAGAGCGCCCTGCGCGCCTGCGGGCACGCGGGCCTCCACCGCCTTGGCGCCTGCCTGCTGGAGCTTGGGATCGAGCGTGGTCCACACCTCGATAGGCTCGTCGTTGTCGGGCAGCAGCGTGTCGAGTTGCGGCAGCGCCCAGTCGGTGAAGTAGCGCACCGAGTTCTGGTTGCGGTCCTTCACGACCTTGACCTGCGAGAGGTCGATATCCTGCGCCTGCTCGGGCGTGATCACGCCGTTATCGGCCATCGTGCCCAGCACGACCTTGCCGCGCCGAATCGAGGCATCGACATCGGCGGTCGGCGAATAGTTGGACGGCGCCTTCACGAGCCCTGCGATGATCGCCGCCTCGCCCACCGACAGGCTGGTGCCGGGATGGCCGAAGAACTTGCGGCTGGCCGCGTCGATACCGTAGGCGCCGCCACCGAAGTAGACCTTGTTGAGGTACAACTCGAGAATCTGATCCTTGCTGAACTTGCGCTCCAGCGCCAGCGCCAGCACCATTTCGCGTGCCTTGCGGGCATAGTTGCGGTTGTTGTTCAGGAAGATGTTGCGCGCGAGCTGCTGCGTGATCGTCGAGGTCGCGGCGAAGCGGCGATCCTCGGCCACGCCCACGAACACCGCACGCGCCAGGCCGTAAGGGTCCACGCCGGGGTGCGAGAAGAAGCGGCGATCCTCGACCGAGACCATCGCCTCGCGCATGATCGGCGGGATATCGTCGAACGACAGCCACTTGCCATAGCTCGGCCCGAGCGAGACGAGTTCGGTGCCGTCGCGCGCGCGCACGACGATCATCTGGCCGTTCTGGCTGCTCTTGAGCGCGTCGAAATCGGGAAGCTGACGCTCGGTGATGAAGACCGCCGTGCCCAGGAAGATCGCGGCGAGCAGGCACAGCGCCACGCCCCACATCACGACACCGCGCACGATGCGCAGCCAGAGCGGGCGACGACCTTTCTTCGAGGAAGCATTCTTGGGGGACGGGCTCTCCGAAGAGCCGCGTCGGCCGGAATTGTTGGCCATAGACTAGAAGCAAATCCCAATGGCGGACCGATGCGTCCGCAGGCTCCCTACACCGTGGCGCAGCGATTTGTAACCCGCGCTTAACACGAGAGCGGTGCGGACTGCCCTCTAAGGCTGATTGATCCGCACCGAACCGAAGCCCGGCCCCGGAGTCAGTTCCTCAGTCTTCCGGCTCGAAATCGAGCGAAGCGCTGTTGATGCAATAGCGCAGGCCCTCAGGCCCCGGACCATCGGGGAAGACATGCCCCAGGTGCCCTTCGCAGGTTGCGCAGCGCACTTCGGTGCGGATCATGCCGTGCGAGGTATCGCGCAGTTCCTCTACCGCGACGCCGTCGACCGGCGCGGTATAGCTCGGCCAGCCGCAGCCCGAATGGTACTTTGTGCCCGACGAGAACAGCGGCGTTCCGCAACCGGCGCAAAGGTAGACGCCCTGCTGATCGTTGTTCTCGTACTTGCCGGTGAAAGCACGCTCGGTCCCCTGCTGGCGCAGCACGCGGTACTGCTCGGGCGTCAGCCGCTCGCGCCATTCCTCGTCGGTGAGGGTAAACTTGTCGGTCATCTGGCTCGTTCTCCTACCTCGCCAGATATGGGAAGCGGGGCAGCGGCGTTCCAGTACCCCTCGCGTCAGAACGCTCAGAGCCTGTTTGAAAAATGCCCCGCGAGGCATTTTTGAGGCGGCACCGGCCCTCTCCCCCACCCTGCCACCCAACGGTCTATCCTGCGGGTGGCAGGGTGGGGGAGAGGGCCGGTGCCGCAAAATTCGCATTTCGCGAATTTTCAAACAACCTCTTAAAGCTTTGAGAACAACGCGACCATCTGCTTCCACGCCTTGTCCGCCGCATCCGGGTCCCAGGCGGGACTGTCGGGCACGGTCCAGCCGTGGTCCGCGGGATAGACCTCGATCTCGGCCGGGCGCCCGGCAGCATCGGCGGCGGCGCGCAGTTGCGTCTTCTGGTCGGGCTGCTTGGCATCGTCGTTGCGGGCGATGGCGAAGAGGTAGGACGCCTTGGTCTGCGTCAGCAGCCGGTGCGGACTGTCGGGCGCGGGCGTCACCAGCCCGGCGCCGTGGAGCGAGACTGCGCCGCCAACGCGTGCCGGGACGGCCGCTGCGGTGCGCACAGTGAACGGCCCGCCCATGCAATAGCCGCTGGTGCCGATCTTGCGGTCCTTCGCCACCACGCCCTGCGCATCAAGGAAGGCGACATAGCGCTTCGCATCCGCCGTGATCGCTGCCGGGGTCAGCAGTTCGCGCATCGGCGCGATCTTCGCCTGCCCCTCGGGCGTGCGATAGTCCGAAAAGCTCTCCATCACCGGCGAGGGGCCGGAACGGTAATAGTGGTTCACCGCCAGCACCGCGAAGCCCTGCGAGGCGAGCGAGCGGGCCATGACCTTGAAGGCATCGCGAAGCCCCGCGATGTCGGGCCACAGCACGATACCGGGATGCGTACCCTTGGCGGGATGGACGAAGAAGGCATCGCACACGCCCGTGTCCATGGCGATCGAGACCATGCCCTCGGTCACGGCATCGCCGGTCTGCGCGAAGCTGCTGGAGCAGCCCGCCAGCGCTACGCCCATGGCGCCTGCCGCGCTCAAGGCCGCGAATGCGCGACGGTCAAGCCCGCGCCGGGCGAGATTGGCCTCTTCCGATTCCAGCGTGAATTCGTCGCACATCACGAGTCTCCTCCAGTTTCCTCGATACAAGGCTAGCCGAGGCGCGGGTAAGAGGCGAGAGGAAGAGGGGAAGTCCTCTGATCGCGCAATGAATTTCCTGAAACCGCTTGGAAAATTCACCGGGACGGAACAAGAATACGATCGCATCACCGGTCGGTCGTTCCCGCCCGGTCGATGGGGGGCAAGCGATGATGAAAAGTGCATATGCTGGCGTTGCATCGTGTCTGGCGCTGGCCATGATGCTTGCGCCGACGGGGGCCGCGGCCAAGGCGAAACCGTCCGACAAGACAGCGACAGCCACGATGGCCAATCGCGAAGTCCATTACGGCAATGCGCCGGACTGGGTGTCCCCGCCTCCCGCCGGCACCGGAACTACCTCCGGCGGCGAAAACGCTGGCGAGAGTGACAGCCCTGTCCACGTTGTGTGGAGCGATAGCGAGCAGCGCGTCACCCCCACCTCCGTCACCACATATACCGCCTCGCGGATCAGGTTGCTGCGCCCCGAGGCGCTGCAGATCGGCAATCTCTCGCTGGTGTGGAATCCCGATACCACGCAAGTCACCGTCAACCGGCTCGTAGTCTATCGCGACGGACAGGTGATCCCGGTGCTCGACACCGCGCGCTTCCAGATCTTCCAGCGCGAGGGCGGGCTGGAACAGGCCATGCTGAACGGCGAGCTGACCGCGAACCTCCAGATCCCCGGCCTGCGTGTGGGCGACGAAATCGAGTTCGTGCAGACGCAGGTGCGTCGCAACTCGGTGTTCGGCGATCGGCAGTTCGATGTCGTCATGCTCAATTCGGCACTGGCGCCGGGGCGTTATCGCATGGGCGTCTCGTGGGCGGGAGGCGAAAAGCCCGTCCTGCGACCGAGCGCCGATCTCGCTCCGGCACTGACGAAAACGGACGGCTCCATCATCGCCACGCTTACCGATCCGGGCAAATTCGTAGCCCCGGACGGCGCGCCTGCGCGCTATGCGGCGGGACGCTATATCGAATATTCGGACTTCTCGCGCTGGCAGGATGTCTCCGCCGCTTGGTATCCGCTGTTCGAGCGCAGCGCCACCATCGCCGCCACCTCGCCGCTCCATGCCGAAATCGATCGCATCCGCGCCGCCTCTTCGGATCCGCGCGCGCAGGCGCTTGCCGCGCTGGCGCTGGTGCAGGACAAGGTGCGCTACGTTTATACCGGCATGGACGACGGCAACTATACGCCCGCCCCCGCCGACCAGACCTGGGAGCGTCGCTTCGGAGACTGCAAGGGCAAGACCGCGCTGCTGATGGCATTGCTGCACGGCCTCGGCATTGAGGCGCAGGCCGTCATCGTCAACAGCGGCGGGGGCGATGGGATCGACGAGCACCTGCCCAGCCCCGCGATGTTCGACCATGTCGTCGTCACCCTGACGATGAACGGCCAGCGCCTGTGGCTCGACGGTACGCGCCAGAGCGAGCACCGCCTGCTCACCGATGCCGAAGTGCCTTATCGCCAGTTCCTGCCGGTCAGCGCGCAGGGCACGGACCTGACGCACCTGCCCTACCACATCCCCCGCTTCCCGATGGACCTGACGTTCACGGACATCGATGACAGCGCCGGGGTGGACAAGCCCGCAAAGATCAGGATCGTCTCGATCACGCGTGGCGATACTGCACTGGGCATCAGCCTGGGCCTATCCTCGATGCCGCACGATGCCGCCGTCGAGGCGATGCGTCGCGGTATGAGCGGCGGATGGATCACGCCCGATACCATCGACTGGTCGTATGACACCGCCAACGGCACCCTCACCATGACCACGGTAGGCACCGCCAAACTGGACTGGGAGGATGACGATCACACGTTCTACCTGCCCGGCGGCGGATTCTACGCGCCTGCCGAACTCAAACGCCCCAAGGAACAGGACCAGAGCGCCCCTTACGCCAACAAGCCGGGCGAGTTTTCGTGCTCGGTCACGCGCATGCGCATGCCGAGCATCCCCAACATGCACTGGGGCGTGACAGCCAAATCGATCGACCGCAGCGTGGGCGGCATCGCCTATTACCGCCGCGCGCAGATCGAGGACGGTGTGGTCAGCCAGATCCGCTCATCGCGCACGATGCAGGATGAAATCACGCCGGACGAAGCCAAAGTGGCCAACGGGCAGATCACGGCCTTCGACAACAACAAGACCTATGTCTCGCAGATCACCGGCAAGGGGCCCTCGACCGAGCTGGACGGCAAACCGATGGTCTCATTCGATGCGGTCGACTGGGCCAATGCCCCTGACCCCTGCCTACCCGCACGCTTGCGCGAGGCTTTGCCCGACAAGAGCCCAGCGAAGAGTTAGCCGCGAAACACCACGGTGCGCGCGCCGTTGAGCAATACGCGGTCTTCCAGATGCAGGCGCACCGCTTCGGCCAGCACCCGGCGTTCGATATCGCGGCCCTTGCGCACCAGATCGTTGGGCGTGTCGGCATGGCTGATCCGCTCGACGTCCTGATGGATGATCGGGCCTTCGTCCAGATCGCCGGTCACGTAGTGCGCGGTCGCGCCGATCATCTTCACGCCGCGCGCGTGGGCCTGGTGATAGGGCTTGGCGCCCTTGAAGCCGGGCAGGAACGAGTGGTGGATATTGATGCAGCGGCCCGACAGAAACGCCGCCATCTCGTCCGAGAGAATCTGCATGTAACGCGCCAGCACCACCAGTTCGGCGCCGGTCTCGTCCACCAGTGCCCGGACCTGCGCTTCCTGCGCGGCCTTGGTATCCTTCGTCACCGGCAGGTGATGGAAGGGAATATTGCCCAACGAAAGATCGCCCAGCGCCTCGCGCGGGTGGTTGGAGACGACGCCAACCACGTCCATCGCAAATTCGCCGATTCGGCGGCGATAGAGCAGATCGACAAGGCAGTGGTCGAACTTGCTGACCATCAGCAGGACGCGGCGCGGACGGTCGCGCCCGAGCATCGACCAGTCCATGCCGTAGGCGTCCGCCACGGCCGTGAAGCCGCTGCGGATCGCCTCGCGTTCGGCACTGCCCGTGGCAAAGGCGACGCGCATGAAGAAGCGCCCGCCCGCCAGATCGTCGTACTGCTGCGCCTCGACGATATTGCAGCCTTGCTGCGCGAGGTAGCCGGTGACGGCGGCGACGATGCCCGGACGATCCGCACAGGACAGCGCCAAAACCATCGTCTCGTTCATCACCGTCTCCCCCTGTCGTCCGGCCTCGATATCGTGTCAGGCGACCAAGCGTGCGGTCAGCGCCGCTTCGCTTTCGGCCATCAGCGCGGCCATGATCTCGGCGACCGGCTCTTCCTTCGTCACCATGCCGACCGACTGGCCCGCCATGATCGAGCCGCCTTCGACGTCACCGTCGATCACCGCGCGGCGCAGCGCGCCTGCCCAGAAGCGCTCGATCTGGAGCTGGGCCTCGCCCATGTCCACATCGCCCGCATCGAGCAGCTTGGCCACTTCGAACTGCTTGGCGGTGAATTCCTCGGTGCCCTTGTTCTTGAGCGCGCGCACCGGGATCACCGGCAGGCGCGGATCGACCTGCACCGAAGCGATCGCATCGCGGGCCGAGGCGCGGAAGAACGCCTTCTTGAACGCTTCATGCGCGATCGATTCGCTGGCGCAGGCAAAGCGCGTGCCCAGCTGCACACCGGCAGCGCCCATTTCGAGGTAGCCCGCCATCGCCTCACCACGGCCGATGCCACCTGCCACGAACACGAGGTTGTCGGCGGCCAGCGTCGGCAGGATTTCCTGCGCCAGCACCGAGGTCGAGACCGGGCCGATGTGGCCGCCTGCTTCTGAACCCTCGATCACCAGCGCGTCCGCGCCCGAGCGCAGCAGCTTCTTGCCGAGCGCCAGCGTGGGCGCGAAGCAGATCACCTTGGCGCCCGATTCCTTGATCGCCTCGACGCTGCCCTTGGGCGGAATGCCGCCCGCCAGCACCACATGTGTCACGCCATGCCGGGCGCAGACCGCGATCAGGTCGAACAGCTGCGGGTGCATGGTGATGAGGTTGACGCCGAAGGGCTTGGCGGTCAGCGCCTTGGTCGCGGCGATCTCGGTATCGAGCAGTTCGGGCGTCATCGCCCCGCAGGCGATCACGCCGAAGCCGCCCGCGTTGCTGATCGCCGAGACGAGGTTGCGCTCCGACACCCACGACATCGCGCCGCACAGGATGGCAGTCTCGCTGCCGAGGAATTCACGTCCACGCGCCATCAGCGCGGCAGTCTTGCTGTAGGCGGTCATCGAAACTCCAGAATTACCCGCAAAAATATCAAGCGAGGCCCCATAGATTGCCGGATCGCCGCGCACAAGCCGCGAAAGCGCCGAAACCTGCGACCTCCACCTGCGACATCTATCGAATGACGGCCCTCGCCCCGGCACTACATCCGCCTCCGTGCGTTTGATCGGCAGAAGGAGGCCTCATGGCAATACTGATCGCCTGTGCCGATTACAGTAAGCCATTTGTATAGCTTCTCCGATAATGCCCTGCCCAGTAGACTGGGGCACACAGAGACAATCGCGGCGCACGAAAGCGGCCGCAGGACAAAGGAGCCCAGCCATGACCGGATCGAACTCCAGCGGCGGTAAGTGCCCGTACGCGCATCCCGCTGTTGACGGAGCCACCCCGCTGACCACCCAGTTCGGCGCGCCCGTCGTCGACAACTCCAACTCCTACACCGCCGGGCCGCGCGGCCCCCTGCTGATGCAGGACGTGTGGCTGCTGGAGAAGCTGGCCAACCTCAACCGCGAAGTGATCCCTGAGCGGCGCATGCACGCCAAGGGCTCGGGCGCGTTCGGCACCTTCACCGTGACCGGCAACGTTGCGAAGTACACCCGCGCGAAGTTCCTCGAACCCGGCAAGCAGACCGAGCTTTTCGCCCGCTTCACCACCGTAGCCGGTGAGCGCGGCGCCGCCGATGCCGAGCGCGACATTCGCGGCTTCGCGGTGAAGTTCTACACCGAGGAAGGCAACTGGGACATGGTCGGCAACAATACGCCGGTGTTCTTCGTGCGCGATCCGCGCCACTTTGCCGATCTGAACAAGGCGGTGAAGCGCGATCCGCGCACCAACATGCGCAGCGCGCAGAACAACTGGGACTTCTGGACCCTGCTGCCCGAAGCCTTCCACCAGGTGACGTACGTGATGGGCGATCGCGGCATTCCCAAGTCGTACCGCCACATGGACGGCTTCTCCAGCCACACCTACTCGTTCTACAACGAGGCGGGCGAGCGGTTCTGGGTGAAGTGGCACTTCAAGACCCAGCAGGGCCACGCGCACCTGACCGACGCCGAAGCCGCCGAAGTCGTTGCCGCCGATCGCGAGAGCAACCAGCGCGACCTCTACGAGGCGATCGAGCGCGGCGAATTCCCGAAGTGGAAGGTCATGGTCCAGATCATGGACGAGGCCGAGGCCGAGACCTGCGGCTTCCATCCCTTCGACCTGACCAAGGTGTGGTCGCAGAAGACCTATCCGCTGATCGAGGTTGGCATGATGGAGCTGAACCGCAATTCGGACAACTTCTTCGCCGATGTGGAGCAGAGCGCGTTTTCGCCGTCCAACCTCGTCCCCGGTATCGGCGTCTCGCCCGACAAGATGCTGCAGGCGCGCCTGTTCGCCTATTCGGACGCGCAGCGTTACCGCCTTGGCGTCAACCATCACCAGATCCCGGTGAACGCCGCGCGCTGCCCGGTGTTCAACAACCACCGCGATGGGCAGGGCCGGGTCGATGGCAACTATGGTTCGCTGCCGCACTACCACCCGAACTCGTTCAGCCAGTGGCAGGGCCAGCCCGAATTCCGCGAGCCGCCCTTGCGCCTTTCGGGCGATGCCGACTTCTGGAATTTCCGCGAGGATGACGACGACTACTACAGCCAGCCGCGCGCGCTGTTCCAGCTGATGGATGCCGCCCAGCAGGAACGCCTGTTCGGCAACACCGCCCGCGCGATGGGCGATGCGCCGGACTTCATCAAGCAGCGCCACATCGACAACTGCACGCGCTGCGACCCGGCCTATGGCGCGGGCGTTGCCGCTGCCCTTGGCATGAGCGTGAACCCGGATCTCTCGCCCGAGCCCGAGATCGCCGACTGATCGAGGCGGGTCCCCGCCGCACAACGAAAAGGCGCCGCCCCATAAGGGACGGCGCCTTTCTCTTTGGGTCACTCCCACCTACAGGCAGGAATGAAAGATCAGAAGTTGACCTGCGCTTCCAGGCCCCAGGTGCGCGGCGGGTTGAAGTTGCCGTAGTCACCCAGCACACCGGCATAGCTGGTCGAGGCCAGCGTCGAACCGTTGTAGCTCAGCGTCGGCACCGAGTTCGCGTCCGAGCGGCGGTAGATGTGCTGCTCGTTGAACAGGTTGCGCGACCATACCGAGACGGTCAGCTTCTGGCCGCCGGGGCCCATCTGGATATCGGCCAGCGCGATGCGGGCGTTGACGATGAAGCTGGGGTCGGTCTTGGTGCTCTCCGCCTCGAAGCTGTACTGGCTGCTGGCGTAGTTGGCATCGATGTGGAAGCGCAGGTTGGTGTCGCCCGCGCCCACCGGCAGGACGTAATCCGCCGAGCCCGATGCCGCATTCTTCGGCGTGTAGACGATGTACAGCGACTGGGTGACGCCGGTCAGCGGGTTGGTCGCCGTCGGCTTGTCCCAGTAGGTGTAGGCATAGGATGCGTTCAGCGTCAGGCCCTGCACCGGTGCCAGCGTCAGGTCGGCCTCGATGCCGCGGATATGGTTGGTGCCCTGCGCGTTGATCGCCTCTTCAAGGTGCGAGTTGTAGGTCGGGCTGCTCGGGTCGGTATCGTAGAGGTCGAAGTCGAACTGGGTGTTCTTGCGATCCATCATGTATCCGGCCAGGTTCAGGCGGGCGTGATGGTCGAGGAAGTCCATCTTCGCGCCGACTTCGTAGGCCTTGACCGTCTCCGGACCGAAGGCGTCGAAGGTCTGCGAACGATCGTCCGCACCGCCGGCGCGGAAGCCCGACGAGTACTTGGCGTAGAGGTGGATGTCCTGCGTCGCGTCGAGGGCGATGTTCACCATCGGGTCGAAGCGGCTGATATTGTTCTTGAAGCTGAAGTCGGTGACGATGCCGTTGACCATCGTCAGGTTGCCGTGACGGTCATCCTTGGTCCAGCGGCCACCGCCGGTGATGTGCAGCATGTCGAGGCCCGCCGGGGTCCAGGTCGCCTGACCGTAGACGGCGTAGTTATGGTCGGTCGCCCAGCTGTTGCGGGTCACGAACTGCGAGCCGTCCTGCCAGCCCTGGTTCTTCGACGTCACCGCGCCGGAAACGTTGGGGCTCAGGATCGTGTAGCCGGTGCCGTCCGAATTCCACAGGTTCGACGAAGGCGTCGCGGCGTATTCGGAGGCCTGCTCGGTATAGTAATAGGCACCGAAGACGTAATCGATGGTCGAGCCGATCGAGCCGACGCCCTGGAATTCCTGGCTGAACTGGTGCTGGCGCAGGAACGAGAGCGAATAGCGGCTGAACTTGCCCGAGTTGCTCGTGGCAAGGTTCTCACCCGCATACGAGGGCGAGTACGGCACGCGCTCGGGGCCGCCCGAGTTGTCGTACTGGTCGGTCGAAACGCCGCGCCATGCAGTGATCGAGCGCAGCTGGAGGTGCGGGGCGACGTCCCAGTTCACATGCGCCGAAACGCCGTGGGTCTTGTCGACGCTGGGCTGCTGCGGCACGCCGACATCGGCGACCGACTGGCGCTTGGAATGCGTACCGACAGCCGAGGCCTTGGGCGCGATACAGGCGTTGGTGACGCCGCCCGCACCGTTCGAGACGTTGCACTTGGCGCCGTTGTAGTAGAGCACCGGATCGGTTCCGGCGGCGGTCTGGACATAAGTGCCGACGTTGTACCCGTTCGGGTTGTAGTTCAGCAGCTGGCTGTACATCGGGGTGTTGTCGTCTTCCGCCTGATCGTAGGAGAAAGTCGCCGAAAGCCCCTTGAACGGCTCCCACTTGGCCTGGATGCGGCCGCCCTTCTTGTCGTAATAGTTCCAGCCGGTCGACCCTGCGAGCGGGTCCTTCACGGTCGGGTCCTGGTGCTGGTAGACGCCGTCCATCTTGATCGAGATGTTGTAGAACTCGGGCAGGTTGAGGTGGATCTCGGCATTCTTGCTGCCGTAGTTGCCCACGCCCGCAACCACGCGCCCGCCGAACTCACCGGTCGGCTGTGCGGTGACGATGCTGAGCGCACCGCCCTCGCTGTTACGCCCGAACAGCGTGCCCTGCGGCCCCTTGAGCACTTCGATGCGATCGACGTCGAACAGGGCAGCGTTCAAGCCCTGCGACTTGCCGATATAGACGCCATCGACATAGACGCCCACGCCCGCATCGCGCGCGGTCTGGTTCTGGTCGTAGGGCACGATGCCGCGAATGCCGACCGTCAGCGCCGACTGGCGCGCCTCGAAGGTGGCGATGCGCAAGGACGGGATCGAGCCGTCCGCAAGGTTGATCAGCGTCTGGACGTGGCGGTCGGCCATCGCCTGATTGCTGAGCACGCTCATCGAGATCGGCGTCTTCTGAAGGTCGGTCTCGCGCTTGGTGGCGGTGACGACGATCTCGCCAAGCCCCGGTCCGGTAGCCGTACCGTCAGTAGCAGCCGCGTCGGTCGCGGCCGTGTCGGCAGTGGCGGCAGCCGTTCCGGCAGCGCTGTCCGCCGCGAAGGCCGGATTCGATGCCGCAAGGGCGAAGGCACAGGCCGAAAGGCCGAGATAAACGGAAATATTCCTCACGAAATGGCGCTCCCTGGCAAACCTGATGCGCGGGGAAATCGCGGTTTTCTGCGGTCTTGATCCGCCCTGCGCCCCCTGCGCTGTTTGCGCCACTACGCAACATGCATGTCACATTCGCGGTCGTTTCCTCATCAAGTTGCTACGTTCATCTTACGTTTTGTTGCAGACGCGCAATGGGCCAGAAACGTCTCTCTCGGATTCGTACCACCATGCTGAAATTCGGCCAGATTTTGCTAACCTCCGGAACCGACGATCATATCGCCTCGGTTTACGATGCCTTTCTCAACCTTCAGGCCAAGGTCGTGGACGTTCAGGATCTGCTGGGCGCCTCGATGGATGACGGCACCTGGATCTTCGTCGACTGGCTACTGCCGATGATGGCGGGCCTGCAACTGGTGCGGCTGCTGCGCGAATCGCCGCTTACCCGCCGCGCGCGAATCTCGATGGTGCTGCCCGAGGCCGATCCGGCGCTTCAGGCCCGCGCCATCGCGGTGGGCGCCGACGATTACATGCTCGGCCCGCTCACCCCCGGCGCGCTGGTTGAGCGCATGCGCACCTATCGCGGCATCCAGCCGACCGACGATACCCAGAACGTGCAGATCGGCGAACTGGTGGTGAACGTGGATGCCTATTCCACCCGCTATCGCGGCAAGCCGATCACGCTCAAGACCGGCGAGTTCCGCCTGCTGGCCCATTTCGCGGCGAACCCGAACCGGGTGTTCACCCGCAGCCAGCTGATCGGCGTGCTGGGCAAGAGCGTGAACGTTACCGACGAGCGCACGGTGGACGTCTGGGTGAGCCGCCTGCGCTCCACGCTCAAGAGCCACGGCGTGCCTTACTCCCCGCGCACGGTGCGCGCGTTCGGCTATATCATGGACTTCGATACCGACGTCGCGTGATCGGGCTGGAGTCGTCGTAGACACACAAAAAGCGGGGCGCATCGGCACCCCGCTTTTTTCATGCATCCCGCCTGTGCCCTGCCGCCCGCTCCGGAAAGCAGACCGCCGAGAGGCAGCGCCCGGATCAGGCCGTCGCGTCGAGGCCGTAGGCGGTGTGCAGCACGCGCACGGCCAGTTCGGTCTCGTCGGCGTCGATCAGCACCGAGACCTTGATCTCGCTGGTCGAGATCGCCTGGATGTTGATCCCGCGATCGGCAAGCGACTTGAACATCGTGCTGGCAACGCCTGCATGGCTGCGCATGCCGACGCCGACGACCGAGATCTTGGCGACGTTGTCGTTCGAGATCAGGCGGTAGAAGCCGATGGCCTCCTTGCGCTCTTCGAGGATCGCCAGCGTGCGGACGAGGTCCGACATCGGCGCGGTGAAGGTGACGTCGGTCTCGCCCTTGTCCTTCGCCACGTTCTGGATGATCATGTCGACGTTGATGTTCGCCTCGGCCAGCGGGGTGAAGATCGATGCCACCGCGCCCGGACGGTCGGGCACGCGGGTGAGAGTGACCTTCGCCTCGTTCTTGTCGGCGGCGATACCGGTGATCAGCTGGCGTTCCATATCACTTCCTTCAAGTTCTTCGTCGCTGACGATCATCGTTCCGGGCAGGGTATCGGCGGCAGGCGCATTCTCGTCGATGAACGAGGAGAGCACCTGAACGCGCACGTTCTCCTTCATCGCCAGGCTGACCGAGCGGGTCTGCAGCACCTTCGAGCCGACCGAAGCCAGTTCGAGCATTTCCTCATACGTCACCAGCGGCAGCTTCTTCGCCTTGGCGACGATGCGCGGGTCGGTGGTGTAGACGCCGTCGACATCGGTGTAGATGTCGCAGCGGTCGGCCTTGACCGCCGCCGCCACGGCGACAGCCGAGGTGTCAGAGCCGCCACGGCCCAGCGTGGTCACGCGGCCTTCGGGCGATACGCCCTGGAAGCCGGGGATCACCGCGATCTCGCCCGCCGCCATCGAGGCGAGCATGGCCTCGGCGTCGATCTCCTCGATGCGCGCCTTGGCGTGGGCATCGTCGGTCTTGATCGGCACCTGCCAGCCCAGCCACGAGCGCGCCTTGCAGCCCATCGCCTGCAGCGTCAGCGCCAGCAGGCCCGATGTCACCTGCTCGCCCGAAGCGACGACGACATCGTATTCCGCCGGATCGTAGAGCGCGTTGGCCTCGCGGCAGAAGTTGACCATCCGGTCTGTCTCGCCCGCCATGGCGGACACCACGACCGCGACTTCGTGGCCGGCTTCCTGCTGGCGTTTCACGATACCCGCCACGCGCCGAATTCGCTCGGTCCCGGCCATCGAAGTGCCGCCGAATTTCATCACGATACGTGCCAAGGTGCCGTTGCTCCCTCGAAAGTCAGAATCGTGCGTCAGAATGAGCGCACGATGTGGATATGTTTCGGGCGCGCTGTTAGGGGGGACTCATGGACAATGCAACTGCCTCTGACGTCGCGCCCGAAACCACACCTTCCGCCGCAGCGACCTCAGCCGCTCCGGCGACCATCCGCCCCGAAGAAGCCGAGCGTTTCGGTGCCCTTGCTGCCGAGTGGTGGGACCCGAAGGGCACCTCGGGCATGCTCCACAAGCTGAACCCGGTGCGCCTCGGCTTTATCCGCGAGGCGATCGATTCGCATTTCGCAAGCGATTCGCAAGGTATCCGCCCGCTTGCCGGACGCCGCGCGCTGGATGTCGGCTGCGGCGCCGGGCTGCTGTGCGAGCCGCTCGCCCGCCTTGGCGCTGCCGTCACCGGCGTCGATGCCGCCGCCGAGAACATCGCCGCCGCCGCCGCCCATGCCGCAGCGGGCGGCCTTGCCATCGACTATCGCCACGGCGAGATCAGCACGCTCGGCCTCACCGGCTACGACCTCGTCTGCTCGCTCGAAGTGATCGAGCACGTCGCCGACAAGACCGCGTTCCTCAAGGCACTGGCAGACACGCTCGCCGACGACGGGCTGATGGTGCTCTCGTGCCCCAACCGCACCGCCGTCTCGCGCCTGCTGCTGGTCGAGGCCGCCGAGCGCCTCGGCAAGCTGCCGCGTGGCATGCATGACTGGAGCGCCTTCCCGACGCCCGAGGAGCTTGCTGACCTCGCCGCCGAAGCCGGGCTCGAACTCGGCACGCCCAGGGGCATCGCCTGGCGCCCGAGCAAGGGCCTGCACCTCTCGGACGACCTCTCGCTCAACTTTATCGTGACCGCCCGCAAGGCGCGCTGAGGCGCGGGCGGTCGCCGGCCCGGCGTCCCGCCTTTCCCTCGTCATCCCGGACCCGATCCGGGATGGCGCTCCTGCCCCCAGCCGCGAGAGGCAACCGCAGGAGACAGCCGGGCCCCGGATCAGGTCCGGGGCGACGAGATGCTGATTTCGTTCACTGTTTGCATGTGAAAGCCTGTCGCCCGATCAGCCCAGCGCCGCTTCCCACTCAGGCTCCTTGAAGCCCACCAGCACGCCACCGGGGTATTCGACCACCGGGCGCTTGATGCAGCTGGGATGGGCGAGCATCACGGCGATCGCCTTGCCCGCATCGAGGTCGGCCTTGTCCGCCTCGGGCAGCTTGCGGAACGTGGTCCCCGCCCGGTTGAGCACCTTTTCCCAGCCCACGGCGGCAACCCAGCGCGTCAGCTTCTCCGCGTCGGCGCCTTCCTTCTTGTAGTCATGAAACGCATAGTCGAGGCCCTTGGCCTCCAGCCACTTGCGCGCCTTCTTCACCGTGTCGCAGTTGGGAATGCCGTAGAAATCCATGGTCGTCCTTCGATCGGGAGAGGCCGCATCCGCCCCTCAGGTTGACACGGTTTACACAGTCCAGAGCGAAAGTGTCACCTTGGAAGGCGAAACCGCAGATTTGCGGGAAGAACACCTAATCTGGGAGCAGGCGAAACTGTCATCTTGTGACGGGATGTTGTGGATCGGGATCATGCACAAAGGTGTACCGCAAGGCGCGGCTTGTAGGACAGTGGCAGTCTGAGGGTCGCCTTCTTATGCCGCTCCGCTGATGCTAATTATCAGTCTATAACTATCTACCTAAGATACGCTGCCACAGAGTTTTAGGACGCATTGCAGGATTGCGAGCTTTCGCTTGCTGCACCATCTTATAGATTTCTTCGCTTTCACGATCTGCAAGATTTGAGAATTTTTGCATCTTATAATGGTCAATACCCTGTAACATCTCTCTTATCTTTGAATTATCGTCTTTGTTGATCTGAAAATCTTCCGGTGACGGCAGGACGAGGGATGCTCCGACTCCCTCCTGATACCCCGCGAGAATAACCGCAGTCGCGCCAAACAACTCTACAACGCCTTTATCTGGATTTGTAGCAATCTGCTCTTCAAGAGCTTGGAGTAAATCCTTTTTGGCAAATGGCAGAAGCGCAACGTCGTGGACTATTCCGGGAGGAGGCGCCTCTAACAAATCCGCCAGAGCCAAAATCATACTCATTTGACGAGCACGCCTTCCGGCTACGGTTTCAGTCATTACGCACCGCACTTTTCCATCTGCCATCCTTCTCTCCAAAACAGACATTAAAAAGACTGGCAGAAAGAACAAAATGGCGCAATGCCCCCTCACCCACCAAATCGCTGCACGCGGGGCTCGGCGCACGTGAACATCGTGTAGCTCTCGTAGTATTCCAGACGGCCCCGGCCCTGCACCAGCGCGTGTTCGGGGTGGCGGCCCCAGCCTTGTGCGTGGGCCTCGCTTTCCCATTCGGAAATCGTCACCGTCTCGCCATCGGGCGCCGCATAGCTTTTCACTGCAAGGAAGCCGGGCTGCGCCTGCGCCAGTTCGATCATCCGCGCGGCGTCGGCGGTGTAGGCGGCAGCGTCATAGTCGGCACGCTTGCGGCTGCGGAAGACGTTGAGGTACATCGCGGGTTCTCTCACTCTCACTATTACGCGCGTTACGCCGCACGCGCCTCCGGCTTGCCGAAGATTGCGCGCTCTGATGCATCGACGCGTCGCGGGCCATGGACTTTTCGCGCGCGGCCATGCAAGGGCGCGGACATGTCCGTCAATACGTTTGGCCGCCTGCTGCGGTTCACCACCTGGGGCGAAAGCCATGGTCCCGCGATCGGCGCGGTCGTCGACGGGTGCCCGCCGGGCCTCGCCATCGACGAGAGCGTGATCCAGCCGTTCCTCGACGCGCGCCGCCCCGGCCAGTCAAAGTTCACCACGCAGCGCAAGGAACCCGACGCGGTGCGCATCCTCTCGGGCGTGTTCACCGCGCCCGACGGCGTGCAGCGCACCACCGGCACGCCGATTTCGCTGATGATCGAGAACGTCGATCAGCGCTCGAAGGACTATTCCGAAGTCGCGCGCGCCTATCGCCCCGGCCATGCCGACTATGCCTATGACGCCAAGTACGGCTTTCGCGACTATCGCGGCGGCGGACGCTCCTCGGCGCGCGAGACCGCCAGCCGCGTGGCTGCAGGTGCGGTGGCGCGGCTGGTGATCCCCGAAGTCACGATCCTCGCCTACGTCTCCGAGATCGGCGGCGACATGATCGATCCGGGCAAGTTCGACGCGGCCGAGATCGGCAACAATCCGTTCTTCTGCCCCGATGCCGCTGCGGCGAAGCGCTGGGAAGTGCTGGTCGACGATGCGCGCAAGAGCGGCTCGTCGCTGGGCGCGGTGGTGGAATGCGTCGCCACGGGCGTTCCCGCCGGTTGGGGCGCGCCGCTCTACGGCAAGCTCGATGCCGACCTTGCCGCCGCGATGATGGGCATCAACGCGGTGAAGGGCATCGAGATCGGCGACGGATTCGCCGCTGCGCGCCTTTCGGGCGAGCAGAACGCCGACCCGATGCAGCCCTCCTTCGAGACCGGCCCCGACGGTGCGCCCGAGTTCCTGGCGAACCACGCAGGCGGTATCGCAGGCGGCATCTCCACCGGCCAGCCGGTGACGTGCCGCGTGGCCTTCAAGCCGACCAGCTCGATCCTCACCCCCCAGCCGACCGTGGCGCGCGATCCCGCGACCGGCGCCTATTCGGCCACCGAGATGTTCACCAAGGGCCGCCACGACCCCTGCGTCGGCATCCGCGGCGTGCCCGTGGTCGAAGCGATGATGGCGCTGGTGCTGGCCGACCACAAGCTGCTCCACCGGGGCCAGTGCGGGTAAGGAACAGGCGCGAGTAAGGACAGGCAAGGGAGGCAAACGCGGGGCGGCATCGACCGCGCACGATTTCCATCTTTTAACCTCGCCGGTTAAGACAGCGATGCGGGCCATGGTCCATAACCGGGCCATGGCTTCCGATCCCGACCGCCCGAAAAAGCTCGCCGTCCTCATCGACGCCGAGAATGCATCGCACCGTATCGCCACCGGCCTGTTCGAGGAAATCGCGACGATCGGCGAGGCCAGCGTGCGCCGCATCTACGGCGATTTCAGCGGCCCGCAGCTCAAGGGCTGGGAAAGCCGGCTCTCCACCCACGCAATCATCCCGCAGCAGAACTATGCGACGGTCGCGGGCAAGAACGCCTCCGACATCGCGCTGGTGATCGATGCGATGGACCTGCTGCATTCCGGGCGGTTCGACGGGTTCTGCCTCGTCACCTCGGACAGCGACTTCACCCGCCTCGCCGCGCGCATCCGCGAACAGGGCGTGGACGTCTACGGCTTTGGCGAACAGAAGACGCCAAAAAGCTTCCGGCAGGCCTGCAAGCGCTTCATCTACACCGAGAACCTGTGTCCTCCGGAAGCTGTCGCGGAAGTCGCGGCGGCCAGCGCCAAACCTGTCGAGAAGCCCGGCGCTGCGCCTGCAAAGCTGCCCCCCACCAAAGCGATTCCCCTCATCAGAACCGCTCTCGGACAGTTGGATGACGCAGACGGATGGTATTCGCTGAGCTCAGTCGGCGCGCGCCTGAACATGCTCTCCCCTGACTTTGATTCGCGAACCTTCGGCTGCACCAAGTTGGTCACGCTGATTGAAAAGGCGGGTATGTTCGAGATCAAGCGTGATCCGTTGAGAGTCTCCATCCGCCTCAAGCCGTAACGCCTGTGCCCCTACCCCCGCCGCGCCGTCTTGTCGCGATAGAGCACGGCGTCGGCGTGGGTGAAGATTTCCTCCGGATCGGCGAAGGCGCCTGCAGGCGTCAGCGCGAAACCGCTGGAGGTGCCCATTGCCACCATCTCGCCATGCCAGGGGAACGGCGCGGCGAGCAGCGGGGCGGCGCGGGCCAGCCGGGCGGCCAGCGCGATGCGATCGCGGCGGGCGTCGCTTCGCAGCAGCACCGCGAACTCGTCTCCGCCGAGCCGGGCGATCTGCACCGCATCGGGGAACAGCGCGCGCAGGCGGCGGGCAAAATGGACGAGACAGGCATCGCCCGCCAGATGGCCCCAGCGATCGTTGATCGCCTTGAACCCGTCGAGATCGAACAGCACCAGCGCGCCGAGCCCCTGCATCCCCTGCCCGCCGCGCGGCTGGTCGAGGAAACGCTCGTGGAAGGCAGTGCGGTTGGCGAGGCCGGTCAGCGCGTCGTGATAGGCCAGACGGCGCAGCGTTTCCCATTCCTCGCACTCGGCGGTGATGTCCTGCTTGACGCCGTAGATGCCCAGCGTTCGCCCTTCGACCACCTGCGGCATCGCGGTGATCCGCATCCAGCGCCACTGCCCGTCGTTGCGGCGGATGCGCGCCTCCAGCGTGAACGGACGCGCCGCCAGAATCGCGGAGCCGCGCACCCGCTCCAGCGTTTCGCGGCAGGGCTCGTCGTAGAAGCCCAGCGTCTCGCGCCGGTCCAGCCGATGGCCGGGATCGATACCGAAGATGGAATAGACGCCGGTGTCCCAGCTGATCCTCTCGCGCCCCAGATCGCACGACCAGCTGCCGAGCACGGGACCACCGTCAACCGCACCACGTCCCGAAAATGCAGCAATGGCCGTGGACATGGCGGACGAAAGGCCCCGGAAAGATCACTAATATTCACTGCGTAGGGGAAAATTGGTAAATTCTGAATTAATTTCGCCGCCTGCCCCGCAGTTTCCGGCGCTTTGTCCCAAGGCCTGCCCCGTTTTATCGAAACATCCGGTCAATCACCCATCGGGTAATCGCCTCTTTCGATCAGGCCAATCGGATCAAGCCCCTACAAACCGTCACGCGGCCGGACTATCTCCGTCGCATCAGTTTCACACCACCCAACACAAGGGAGCATATCCATGGGTATCGTCGGCAGCACCATCAAGCCGTTCCAGAACACCGCCTTCCAGGCCGGCAAGGACTTCTTCGACGTCACCGAGGGTGACATCGCAGGCAAGTGGGCCGTCTTCTTCTTCTACCCGGCCGACTTCACCTTCGTGTGCCCGACCGAGCTGGAAGACCTTGGCGAGCAGTACGAGACGCTCCAGGGCCTCGGCGTCGAAGTGTTCGGCGTTTCGACCGACACGCACTTCAGCCACAAGGCCTGGCACGACACCTCGGAGACCATCGGCAAGCTGAAGTACGCGTTCCTGGGTGACCAGAACCACGCGCTGACCAACAACTTCGGCGTCCTGCGCGAAGGCGTTGGCCTGGCCGACCGCGCGACCTTCGTGGTCGATCCGGACGGCGTGATCCAGCTGGTCGAAATCACCCCCGAGGGCGTGGGCCGCAACGCCAAGGAACTCGTCCGCAAGATCAAGGCCGCCAAGTACTGGCGCGAGCACCCCGGCCAGGTCTGCCCGGCCAAGTGGGAAGAAGGTTCGGAAACCCTCGCTCCCTCGCTCGACCTCGTCGGCAAGATCTGATTTGAACTGATCCGACTGGATCTGTGCAAGCCCAACAAACCTTCGTCACCCCCGCGCAAGCGGGGGTCCAGCTCCTGAGGTTCGCCCTACAGGAGAGCGCTGGAGCTGGATTCCCGCTTGCGCGGGAATGACGAGGTTTTTGCGGTTGGGGCGCACGGTCTGGCGGACATCCGCCCCAACTTATTAAGGAACCTCACATGCTCGACGCCACCCTGAAGCAACAGCTCTCGCAATATCTCGCCATGCTGCGCGAGCCGATCGAGCTGGTCGCCTCTCTCGGCGACGATGCCCAAACTTCGGCGAAATCAGCCGAGACCCGCGAGCTGCTGACCACCATCGCCTCGCTCTCGGACAAGGTTACGGCCACTTTCGACGGCACCGATGCCCGCAAGCCCAGCTTCCTGATCCGCCGCGCGTCCAACCCGGATGCCGCCGTGCGCTTCGCAGGGCTGCCGCTCGGCCACGAATTCACCTCGCTGGTGCTCGCCCTGCTGTGGGCAGGCGGCCATCCCCCAAGGTTTCCGACGAAGTGCTGGAGCAGATCCGCGCGCTCGACGGTGACTACAATTTCGAGATGTACTTCTCGCTCTCGTGCCACAACTGCCCCGACGTGGTGCAGGCGCTGACGCTGATGGCGCTGAACAACCCGCGCGTCACCGCTACGCTGGTCGAGGGCGGCACGTTCCAGGCCGAGGTCGAGGAACGCGGTGTGATGGCCGTGCCCGCCGTCTTCCTGGACGGCAAGATGTGGGGCTCGGGCAAGATGAGCGTCGAGGAAATCCTCGCCAAGCTCGACACCGGGGCTTCGGCCAAGGCCGCCGCCAAGCTTGCAGAAAAGGCGCCGTTCGAGGCGCTGGTGATCGGCGGCGGCCCGGCTGGCGCGTCCGCTGCGATCTATGCCGCGCGCAAGGGCTTTCGCACCGGCATCGCTGCCGAGCGCATGGGCGGTCAGGTGCAGGACACCATGGGCATCGAGAACTTCATCTCGATCCCCTACACCGAAGGCCCCAAGCTCGCCGGTGCGCTGGAAGCGCATATCGCCGAGTACGACATCGACGCGATGAACCTGCTGCGCGCCGAAAAGCTGATCCCAGCCAGGGAACTGGGCGGCTATCACGAGGTCGTGTTCGAGAACGGCGCCTCGCTGAAGGCCCGTGCGCTCATCCTCACCACCGGCGCCCGCTGGCGCAATCTGGGCGTCCCCGGTGAGGCCGAGTACAAGAACAAGGGCGTGGCCTATTGCCCGCACTGTGACGGCCCGCTGTTCAAGGGCAAGCGCGTGGCGGTGATCGGCGGCGGCAACTCGGGCGTCGAAGCGGCGATCGATCTGGCCAACATCGTCGGCCATGTCACGCTGATCGAGTTCGGCACCGAACTGCGCGCCGATCAGGTGCTGCAGACCAAGCTGCGCTCGATGGCGAACGTCGTGGTGCTCACCAATGCCCAGACCACCGAAGTCACCGGTGACGGCAGCAAGGTGAACGGCCTCATCTACAAGGACCGCGCCAGTGGCGAGGATACCCGCATCGAGCTGGAAGGCGTGTTCGTCCAGATCGGTCTGGTGCCCAACACCGAATGGCTCAAGGACTCCGGGATCGAGCTGACCAAGCACGGCGAGATCGTGATCGATGCCAAGGCCGCGACCAACCTGCCCGGCGTGTTCGCCGCAGGCGATGCGACCACGGTGCCCTACAAGCAGATCATCATCGCCATGGGCGAGGGATCGAAGGCCGCGCTGTCCGCCTTCGACTACCTGATCCGCAACGAGGCACCGGGCGAGATCGCGCAGGCCTTCCAGGCCCAGAAGGAAGCCGTCACCGCCTGAGGCGGGTGCCGCGAATCGAATGAGTAAAAGGGGAACAAGCCCCATGACGGAAACGGGCGCGGACCAAATCGGTCTTGCGCTCGTTTTCGCGTCCTACCGGCGAACCGTGCGCGCGCGCCCCGTCGCCGATGCACAACCGCTTGTCGCGCACCATCGGCTGGGGTTAGCATCGCCGGAAGACGCAAACGACAGGAGACGGCTTGATGCGGCACACGATCTGGAAGAGCGGCGTGACGCTGGCCCTGACCCTGGCCCTCGCCGGCAGCCTGGGCACGTCGCTGGCCTGCGCTGCCGAAACCCCGCAGCAGGCCCCGCCCGCCGATCCCGCACAGCAGGCCGTCCAGCGCGCGGTATCGCTGATGTTCGACAAGAAGGAGCCGGAAAAGGGCATCGCCGCGATCGAACCGCAGCTTGCGGCTTTCAGCAAGCTCGCCGATGCCGCCCGCGCCAAGGGGGACGGCAAGGGCAGCGCCTTTTGCGCGATGAGCGAGCCGGAATGGAAGCTCTACGACGACATGGCCACGCGCGAGGGCAAGCTGCCCACGATCCTGCCCGGCTACGTCTGTCAGGCCTATTTCTTCACCGCCTATGCCCAGACCGAATTGGGCCGCAAGACCGACGCGCTGGTGACGCTGGAGGCGCTGCATGCGCTGGCGCCCTACAACCCGCAGTTCCTCGTCGAACTGGGCTATGCCCAGCGCGAGAGCGGCGACGTGACCGCCGCGCGCGCCAGCTATCAGGCAGCGATCGATGCCTCGCACTGGCTGGAGGGCGGCACGGCCGAAGACCGGCAGGGCGTCACCCACGCCCGCGCCGCCGCCTGGCGGGGCCTGGGCTATATCCTGATCGATCAGGGCGATCTCGACGGCGCCGAAAAGGCCTATCGCGAATCGCAGGTGGACGAGCCCGACAACGCGATCACCCGCAACGAACTCACCGTGATCGCCGAGCGGCGCACGGCCGCCAGCGCGCCCGCTGCGACGGGCGTTTCAGCAGGATCATAGCGCCCCGGAAATATGTTGCGCGGCGCCTCGGGTTGAAAATTTCGTGCAAATGCATTATATCGCGGAGCATGAGCAACACTATTTCGGACTTCCACCGCTTCGCCTATCGAGACGAAAACTTCCACGAACTGCGCAACTATTGCGAAGACAACGCGATCTGGATTTGCCAATCGCTGCGACGCGCAGGCCCCATGACTTTCGCGCTGACCAGAAATGCCGAAGTCGCCAGCGACCTTCACGCGCGTTTCAGCTGATATAGTCATTTTCTGACAAGAATAGCGCGCGCCTTGGGCAGACGAATAGGCGGATATCACGCACAGCGCTAATCACAGCGTCATCCCAGCGCAGGCTGGGATCGTCATGTGCCTGGCGCGAATTTGAGAGCGATCCCAGCCTGCGCTGGGATGACGCAAGAGGGGGCCTCCGGCAAATCTTGCCCGGCCCCTCCCCACCTTTTGCCTCCCCCTTGCCTCCTTTGCCCCCTGCCCCCACATCGCAGGCATGCAGCCACACACCCGCGCCATGCTCGCCGCCGCCACCTATGCCTTTCATTCGGGAGAAAAAGTCGCCGGGCTTTACGATCATTCGGAACAGCGCGACCGCGAAATCGCCGCCGAGGCGCGGGTCGATCGCCTTCAGGGCTTCGATGGAGATCGCGCCGCGAAGTTCGGCGGTATCCTTCCCGAACTGCGCGACGAGGGCGATCAGGCCTTCATCTCGTTCGAGATCGTCGGCCCCAATGCCAAGGGCTATGACCGGGGCAGCGGCCATTTCTACGCCGCCGAAGTGCGCGACCGCACCGTGCAGGTCTACGATTACGGCGTGGAAAGCTGGTTCGCCTACGAGATTCAGGACCGCCCGCCCGGCTGATGACGGCGCGGACGACCTCGCTCGATTACTGTGATTTCCTGAGCACCACGTACAGCGCGCCTGCCCCGCCATGGCGGCGGTGCGCGCTGCGGATCGCGACAATCTGCCCGGCATGCTCGCTCGCCCCCAGCCAGTCGACGATCTTGGCGCGGATCGCCCCGCGCCGGTCGCCCCGGTCCATCGCATCGACCGGGCGCGCCTTTCCCGTCACCACGAGCACCACGCGCGCGCCCATCGCCCGCGCCTGCGCCAGACCCAGCATCAGCCGCGCATAGGCGCTCTCCAGGTTCGATCCGTGCAGGTCGAGGCTAAAATCGGGCATCAGCGTACCCTTGGCGATGCGCCGCTCCCACGACCCGTCGAGATGGAGTTGCGGTTCGGTCTTTGCCGCGAGCTTCACCGGCACCGGTTTGGGCGCGAGCGGCGGCGGCACCCGGCCCTTCACCTTGCGGGCGGGCTTGAGGGGGATATCCGCCGGCATGACCATGACCGGCACCTCTGCAGGCGGCGCGGACGGCGTTCTGGCGACCACCTTCTTGCGGCGCAGGGCAAGCGGCGTCACCGAGCGCGCGACGCGTGCCCAGTCTTCCGCTTCCTGTGCCGTCAGGTTCCGCCCCGGCCGTTTCACATCAGTGTCCTGCCTGCCCGCCTAAGACCTGACCGCCCGAGACCTGCCCAGCAGCCTGAAGCCGCGCGAGCGTACCGACCGGCAGCAGCAGCAGCGCCCGGCCATGGCCGCTCATCCCGCCTGCCGTTACCGTCGCCTGCGCACCTGCGCCCCAGAACGTGTCGAAGCGGTTCGCGCCCTTGATCGCGCCGCCGGTGTCCTGCGCCACCCACACCCCGCTCGCCTCGCGGCGGTCGAGATCGAGCCAGACCGGCGCGCCCAGCGGCACGAACTGCGGGTCTGCCGCGACCGAGACGTGTCCGCGCACCGGCACGCCCAGCGCACCGAGCGGCCCATCGCCCACGCGCTCGGCAAAGAACACCCATGACCGGTTCTGCTGCATCAGCAGGCGCCCCTCTTCGGGGTGATCGTGGATATAGCGCACGATCCCCTGCATCGATCCGGGGTATTGCCCCGGCCCGGTGCCGATCAGCCCCTGCTGCGCCATCACCGAGCCGATGCCGGTATAGGGCCAGCCGTTCTGCCCGGCATAGCCGATGCGCATCACTGCGCCGTCCGGCCCGACAAGACGCCCCGATCCCTGAACCTGCAGGAAGAAGAACGCGACCGGGTCCTGAACCCAGGCGATTTCCAGCCCGCGCCCGGCCAGCGCGCCGTTCTCGATCTGGGTGCGGTCGAAATAGGGCACGAACTGCCCCGTCTCGTCGTAGCGCCCCAGCGGCATCTGCCCGCTGGCGGACGGCGTGGCGTCTCCCGGCTTTGCGCGCACCAGATCGGAAGGCATTGCGTAGACCGGCGTGTCGTAGCCCGGAACATGGGTGCGCGATCCGGCGATCTCCGGCTCGAAGTACCCGGTGGCGAAGGCCGTGCCCGGCCCCACCCGGTCGGCCTCGAAATACTGCGCGAAGAACTGCGGTGCCTGCGCCGGTACCCATGTCGCCGCTGCGGCGCAGGCCGGTTGCCAGTCCTGCGGATGCGTCAGTCCGCTGACATCGGTACGCGCCATAAGCCGCGGGCAGCTCTCCCTGAACGAGGCAAGCGCGGCGGCGGCATCGGCAGCCTCCATCGGCAGCGCGGCGACCAGAGGCCCGGCGGCGACGCCCACCGACAGCGCATTGGCAGGCGGCGGCGGAAGCGGCTTCGACGGCGGCGGCGTGGTCGAAGGACCGCCCGGCGGCACGATATGCCCGCACGAGGCCAGCAGCGCCAGCAGTGCGGCAGCAATGCCCTTGCGGATCGTCGGCTTGGCGATTGAGGCCTTATCGTCGGCTCGCCCGTAGCGCGCCTGCATCGTCGATCTCATGGCGCCGGTTGCCCCTGTCATTCCCTGTTCCCACAAACGCAGCGGGCCGCCCAAGGCGACCCGCTCGGTAATTTCCGAAATTGTACGTCAGGCGCACCCCCAATCGGCCAGCGCCCCCAACTCGCAGCCCTCAGCCCTTAACCCTCGTCGGTTTCGTCGAGCAGCCAGTCGGGCGCGGGCGAATTGACGTTGCGCGCGAAAGTCCACACGTCGATCGAATCGATGGCATCGTCGAGCGAGCCTGCCACCACATGGCCTTCGGCATTGCGGGTGACCGCAGCGACGTCCGACTGGAAGCGCACGGTGATGCGCGCATAGCCGCTGTCGATCTCGGCGCCGGTGATGGCGCTTTCCTCGATACGGATCAGGCGGTTGTCCATCACCTCGCCAGCCTCGGCGCGGGCATCGATGGCAGCCGCGAAGCTGGCATAGACGTCATCGTCGCACAGGCTGCGCAGTTCGGCCTTGTCGCCCTTCCAGAAGGCTTCGAGGATCATGCGATAGGCACCGCGCGCGCCTTCGACAAAGGCGGCGGCATCGAAACCGCGATCGGCGCCCGCGATCGCCACCAGTCCGCGCTCAACCGAGGCGGAGACGCGCGGCATGTCGGGGCGAGCAGCGGAGGCGGCACGCTCGGCCGGGGTCTTGTCCTGATGGCGGACCGGAAGCGGCAGGCGCGGCGCACCGGCGGGGCCGCGCGGCTCCTGGAAGCGCCCCTGGATCGGCTCTTCCTCGTGCTCGGCACGGCGCCCCAGCACCGAGTAGAGACGCAGCCCCAGGAAGGCGGCGATCATGGCCAGAATCACGATTTCCACAGTCACGGCAGCAAAACCATCCCTTCTGTCCCGCGCGGGCAGCTGAGGATGGCTGGGCATCCCGCCCGCACGGCCTGTAAAATCGCACCCTTCCTCAGGTGCGCTTCCGGGATCAGTACCGAGTTCCCGGACGAGTCTTCATAGCCCCACATAGGTACGCTTGACAAATGAACAACGCGTGAGCGCAGTTGCCCGTAGTGTTTTTCGATAATGCACAGCGCACGAAAGCCATGCAGGTTCCCGTATCGCGCCGGTTGTTTCTTGGCGATTCATCGGGAAAATGCGCGCAACAGTGTTCCAAGCCTGCGCAAAATGCTCTAGTCGCGCCGGCTGACCTAACTGCAATCCAGCGGGAATCGAACCTCATGGCCGACGAAGGCAACGTCCTTTCCGATCTCAATCTCGACGCCGACAACCAGCCGGTGGCGGGCCTTATCGCCCAATACGTCAAGGATCTCTCGGTCGAGAACCCGAACGCGCCGCAGAGCTTCCAGTGGCAGGACGCGCCGCAGGTAGACGTGCAGTTCAACATCTCCTCGCGCGCCATCGAGACCGATGAAGTGCATGAGGTCGAACTGAAGATCACCGCCACCGCGCGCGCCGATGCGGGCACCGCCTATGTCGTCGACCTCGCCTATGGCGCGCTGGTCGGCATGCGCAACCTGCAGGAAGGCCAGGCCCACGCGTTCCTGTTCGCCGAAGCGCCGCGCATCCTGTTCCCGTTCGCCCGCCGCGTGGTGGCCGATGCCGTGCGCGATGCCGGTTTCCCGCCGCTGCTGCTGGAGCCGATCGACTTCAACGGCCTCTACGCCCAGCAGCTTGCCGCACAGCAGGCCGGCGGCGACGTGGCCGGCCACGCCTGACCTGACACCGCCGGGGTTTCAGCGATGATGCCCCGGCGCCCTTTTCCGACGGAAACCCGTCAGACCTCATGAGCCTGACCCGATGAATCTGGCGAAATCGCTTGCCGGTGTCGGCGGGCTCACTCTGATCAGCCGCGTGCTCGGCCTGCTGCGCGACAGCCTGTTCGCCCGCTATGTCGGCGCCGGTTTCGCCTCGGACGCCTTCCTGCTCGCCTTCCGGCTGCCCAACATGTTCCGCTCGCTGTTCGCCGAAGGGGCCTTCGCCTCGGCGTTCATCCCGCTGTTCAACCAGAAGGCCGCCGACCCGGACGGCCCCGGCCTGAAAGCAGGCATCACCTTTGCCGAACAGGCGCTGTCGGTGCTGCTGCCGGTGCTGCTGGCGATGACGGTGCTGCTCGAAGTGCTCGCCTGGCCGATCACGCTGGCGCTGTCGGGCGGCTTCAACGGCGTCACGCCTGCCCAGTTCGACTTCGCGGTGGAACTCAGCCGTCTGACGATCCCCTATCTCGGCTTCATCAGCCTGACATCGCTGTTCGGCAGCGTGCTCAATTCGATGAACAAGTTCTGGGTCAATGCCGCCGCGCCGATCCTGCTGAACCTCACCCTGATCGTCGCGCTGCTGGCCTTCCACAGCCACGAACAGCTGATGACCGCGCGCAACCAGGCGATCGGCGTCTCGGTGTCCGGCGCGCTCCAGCTGGGCTGGCTGATGTGGGCCTGCCGCGCCAACGGCGTCTCGATGCGGCTGCGCCTGCCGGTGTGGAATGCCGACGTGAAGAAGCTGCTGGCGCTGATCTGGCCCGCCGCTGCCGGGGCAGGCGCGATGCAGATCAACCTCGTGATCTCGAACTTCCTCGCCGCCGGTTTCCTCGCCCACGGCTCGGTCACGTACATCTACATGGCCGACCGCCTGAACCAGTTGCCGCTGGGCCTGATCGGCATCGGCCTTGGCACCGTGCTGCTACCCACGATCTCGCGCCAGCTGGGCGCAGGGCAGGAGGCCGACGCGATGACCACGCAGAACCGCGGCATGGAACTGGCGCTGCTGCTCACCCTGCCCGCCTGCGTGGCGCTGGTGCTGTGCGGCCGCCCGATCGCCGCCGCGCTGTTCGGCTACGGCAAGTTCGATCCCACCGACGTCACCCGCACCGCACAGGCGCTTGCCGCGTTCTCGATCGGCCTGCCCAGCTACATCCTCGTCAAGGTGCTGACCCCCGGCTTCTACGCCCGGCAGGACACCAAGACGCCGGTGCGCTACGCGATGATCTCGATCGGACTCAATATCGCACTGAACCTCGCACTGATCGTGCCGCTCCAGCACATGGGGCCGCCGCTGGCGACCGCGCTGTCGTCCACGGTCAATGTCCTGATGCTCTACCTCACGCTGGTGCGGCGCGGGCATTTCCAGGCCGATGCGCGCCTGCGCCGCCGTGCCCCGCGCCTTGCCGTCGCCGCGCTGCTGATGGGCGCGGCGCTGTGGTTCGCGCAGGACTGGATGATGCCCTATACCCACGGAACGTGGCTGGTGCGCGGCCTTGCGCTGGCGGTACTGGTCGGCGCGGGCTGCGTGGTCTATGGCCTCGCCACCGTGCTTTCGGGCGCCTTCACCCGCGACGACCTCGCCCTGCTGCGGCGCCGCCGCGCCTGAACGCCTGACACTCAGACGCCCGCACCCAGACGACAGACACATAGAAGAAGAAGCGAACCACCCATGCGTATCCTCTCCGGCATCCAGCCCACCGGCAATCTCCACCTCGGCAACTACCTTGGGGCGATTCGCAACTGGGTGCTCATGCAGGACGAGATTTCCGCGCAAGGCGGCACCTGCCTCTACTTCCTGGCCGATCTCCACGCGATCTCGATGCCGCACGATCCGGCCACGCTGTCGGCCAACACGCGCGAGATGGTGGCGGCGCTGGTCGCCTGCGGGCTCGATCCCGACCGCTCGATCCTGTTCAACCAGGCGCAGGTCCCCCAGCACGCCGAGCTGCAATGGCTGCTCAACGGCACCGCGCGCACCGGCTGGCTGAACCGCATGACGCAGTGGAAGGACAAGGCGGGCAAGAACCGCGAGGGGGCCTCGGTGGCGCTCTACACCTATCCGGTGCTCCAGGCCGCCGACGTGCTGCTCTACCAGTCCACCCACGTTCCGGTGGGCGAGGACCAGAAGCAGCACCTCGAACTGGCGCGCGACATCGCGCAGAAGTTCAACAACGACTTCGCGTCTGAAGAGAACCCGGTGTTCACCCTGCCCGCACCGATGATCCCGCCCGAAGCCGCGCGGATCATGTCGCTGCGCGATGCCTCGGGCAAGATGAGCAAGTCCGACCCATCGGACATGAGCCGCATCAACCTGACCGACGATGCCGACACGATCATGCAGAAGGTCAAGAAGGCCAAGACCGATCCCGAACCGCTGCCCTCGGAGATCGCCGGGCTCGAAGGCCGGGCCGAGGCGAAGAACCTCGTGGCGATCTATGCTGCGATGTCGGGCTCGACCATCGAGCAGATCCTGACGGATTTCGGCGGTGCGGGCTTCGGCACGTTCAAGCCTGCGCTGGGCGAACTGCTGGTGGAGCGCCTCGCGCCGATCAACGCGCGCTTCGTGGAACTGCGCCAGGACCGCACCGCCCTCGACGCGATCTTGCGCAAGGGCGCCGAAAAGGCCCGCGCGCTCGCCGTGCCGACGCTGGAGCGCACTTACGAGGCGCTGGGGCTGGTTCGGGGCTGAGGCTAGGCGGGAGGCAGGCAGACTTGTGATCGAACCGGACAAGGCGCATCATTCCACCATGTCCGCTTCGACACCATCGATCGCAAACCTGCCGCCTGTCCCCGTAACGCTGGAACCAGCCGAGGCTGCGTTTATCGTAAGCGCCGTACGGAAGGTTTTCGGCAACGATGTAATGCTTCGCCATTACAGCACACGGGCAGATGATTTAGCCTTGCATATCGAAACGGCATCCGAGCCCAACGGCCTCAAACGTTACGATTTCCTCGGCATCCTGATGACCCGGATCGACAGGCCGATCCATATCGAAGTCAGCCGCCCCGGCGACCGGGTCAAAGGCAATGCCAAACTGGCCTATCGATATGGCGTCGTTCTCTACGCACCGCCCACAGAGCAGCCGTAACGCTAAAGGCTAAAAGTCCTTCACCCCAGCAGCTTCACCCGGCGGCGCTTCCACGGCTCTGCCAGCATCGACACCGCGCCCAGCGCTTCCAGCCCGGCGCGGTCGGTCTTGTGGTCGCCTGCGATCAAGAGGCCGAACACGCGGGCCACGCTCCAGTCGGGGCATGGGCGCGCGACCAGCGTCATCGGCTCTCCGGCGACCGCCTCGCCCTCCTCGATCACGCGGTAGTACCAGCCGGGGCGGCGCGTGCGGATCATCGCGGCGTTGACCCGCGCGCCGTCGAAGCGGTGGTCGAGCTTCCAGCACGGCTGGCGCCCCTGGCTGACCTCGACCAGCGCGCTGCCCAGCCGCCAGCGATCGCCGATGCAGACCTCGCCTTCGGTGAGCCCCGTGGTGGACACATTCTCCCCGAACGCGCCCGGCATCGCGAGATGGCCGTGATCGCCGATCGCCTCGCGCCAGAAGGCGTAGTGATCGTGGGGATAGTGGTGGATCGCCTTGTCGTGCCCGCCATGGACCGACAGATCGGCCTGCTCGTCACCCTCCAGCCCGAGAAACGTCACGCGCACAGCCCCCGTCACCGGCACCTTGGCGATGGCGCTCGGCTCATCGGCATTGCGGAATGGACGGACCTTGCCGGTCGCCAGCGAAATAAGGGCTACGGGACTCGTCATCGTGCCCCCTTATTCCTACATAGTGCCCACCTGCTCAAGATGCCTGCGGACTGGTCGTTCGCGCTGAACAGATGGTGAGCGCACTAGCTCGGCCTGTCGCATTTCCATTTCGTTCAAGCGCTATTCAGCCCGTTGATTTTACGGCATCATGGAAGAATCGAGGGCCGCGCCCGGCGGAGGCGTTTCATGGGGCTCTTCGGGCTCGTGGAGTGACCGGATTATGAAAAGTGATACCAATTCCCCGCTGGCAAGGCTGAGGCTGTTCGCCGCCGCCATGCTGTTCATGGCCGTGGCCGCCTGCGCTGCGCCCTTCCATGCCGACGTGTCGCGCTTCCGCACCCAGTTGCCGACGCCCGAAGGCCAGACTTTCGCGGTCGTCGCCGACGATCCCAAGCTGGTCGGCGGTCTGGAATTCGCGCAGTACGCCGGTGTCGTGACCGATCACCTGACCAAGCTGGGCTATGCCCCGGTGCAGGACCCCGCCAAGGCGACGATGATCGTGCGCTTCAGCTACGGCGTCGACGATGGCCGTGAGCGCGTGCAGAGCTCGCCTTCGCCCTACTTCGGCCCGTGGTACGGCTATCGCGGCGGCTGGGGGCGCTTCGGTGGCTGGGGCGGCGGCTGGGGTGGCCCGTGGCGCTTTGGCATGTACGACCCGTGGTTTGACGGCGGCGTGCAGTCCTACACCATCTACACCAGCAAGATTTCGCTGAAGATCGACCGTGCCGTTGACGGACAGCGCCTTTTCGAAGGCCATGCCGAGGCGCTTTCGACCTCCAATCGCCTGCAGTATCTGGTCCCGAATCTGGTCGACGCGATGTTTACCGGATTTCCTGGGAACTCTGGGGAGACCGTGCGCATTACGGTGGCGCCAGAGAAAAAGTAACTGACAGGCTCCCCCTGCGAAGCGGGAGACACCGAGGGACGGGTCCGTTGACGAGGCGGGCCCGTCCTTTTTGTTTGCCTGCTCTCTTTTTGAACAGGCGCTCTTTTGGAGCAGACGGTGGCGACCTACATGAAAGGTCATGATACGCCCCTGCCGTGTTGCGGCCACATTGGCCCCGCATGCGGTGAGGCGACATTTCGGGGCAACAGGAGAGCGCCAGTCAGACTGCCCGGAAACGAGCAGGCCCGACGCGGACAGAGCAGATGTACAATTTCATGGCCATCCTCTCGCAGCTCTTCTGGGGCGTGACGATAGGCGCGCTGAGCGCCGCGTTCACCGCCATCGGGCAAGGGCTGGCCGTGGCCTTCGGCATCGGCGGGCTCGGCTGGTGGGGCCTGCGCCACCACCGCAAGGGCCGCCCAAGAGGCGATACGGACAGCACCCGCGACAAGAAGCGCGACTGAACCTTAGCGATCAGCTCGGCTGGGACTGTTACAGGAACGTCACCGGGCCTTGACCGCCACTTCACGCAGGCTATCGGCATCGGCTGGTGGAGCGCCTTCGATTAGGCGCCCCTCAGCGACAGGGGCTTTGCATGACCGACGAAACCAACAATAGCCCGACCAACGACAGCCCGACCGGGCACGACCCCGAGCGCCGCCCCAACCGCGCCGGGTGCCTGATCCTCGCGCTCGGCGGGCTGGTGCTGTTTCTGGTGATCGCGATCCCGATGGCGAGCAAGTTCGCCGGGTAAGAGCGCTTTTCGGCGCTCAGCCGTCCCGGTTCTTCAGTTCCCCAGCGCGACCACGCCGCCGGTCGAGCCGAAGCCGCCCTCGCCGCGATCGGTCGCGTCCAGTTCCTCGACTTCCATCCAGCTGGCCCGGCTGACGGGCGCCAGCACCAGCTGCGCCACGCGGTCGCCGCGCACGATGGCGAAGGGCTCGGCGCCGTGGTTGATGAGGATCACCTTCAGTTCGCCGCGATAGTCCGAATCGATGGTGCCCGGCGCATTGGGCACGCTGATCCCGTGCTTGAGCGCGAGGCCGGAGCGTGGGCGCACCTGGATCTCGAAGCCGTGCGGGATCGCGAAGGCCAGGCCGGTGGCGACCGCATGGCGCGCGCCGGGAGCCAGCGTCACGTCCTCGGCCGAGACCACGTCCATGCCCGCCGCCCCGCTGGTGGCATAGACCGGCAGCGCCAGCCCCTGCCCGTGCTCCAGCACTTTCACGCGCACGGGATATTGTCAGGGGTGTGCATCGCTCGTCCTTCTTGTGTCTGAAATCGTTTCGGCAATTCGGGCAATGAGCGCGCGGGCGACTTCGCCCTTGGGCATTTCCGGCAGGCTCAGCACGCCTTCGCCGGACACGATATGCACGGTATTGGCATCGCCGCCCATGACATCGCCCGAGACATCGTTGGCGACGATCCAGTCGGCGCCCTTGCGCGCCCGCTTGGCGGCGGCATGGGAGAGCACATCGTTGGTCTCTGCCGCGAAGCCCACCACCAGCGCGGGACGGCGCGGCGAGGCACAGAGCGTGGCGAGGATATCCGGGTTCTCGGCCAGCACCAGCGGCGGCGGCACACGATTCGCGGCCTCCCCCTGCTTCTTGATCTTCTGGCCGGAAACTTCCGCCGTGCGCCAGTCGGCCACGGCGGCGACCATCACCGCGATGTCGGCAGGCAGCGCCGCCTCGACCGCTGCGAGCATCTCGCGCGCGCTTTCCACGTCCACACGGGTCACGCCCGGCGGGGTCGACAGCGTGACGGGGCCTGCGACCAGCGTCACGTGCGCGCCCGCCTGCGCAGCGGCAGCGGCGATGGCGAAGCCCTGTTTGCCCGACGAGCGGTTGGCGATGTAGCGCACCGGGTCGATCGGCTCATGCGTCGGCCCGGCGGTCACGAGCACATGGCGTCCGCTGAGCGGCCCGTCGGCAGGCGGAATGAACAAGTCGATCGCGCCGGGATCGCTCGATGCCGCGCCGCGCGCCTCGCCCTTGGCCGCCAGCAGCGAATCGCGGCCCACCGGTGCAGGTTGTGCCACAACGCGACCGACGTGCGCTGAGGTGAGGCCTCCCAGACCGCTCCCCGCCTGCACCTCCTCACCACCCGGCACCGGTGCGATGTCCACCGGGCCAAGGCCCAGACTCCAGGCGATGCGCTGCCAGATCTTGTCGGGATCGGGCAGACGACCGGGACCATATTCGCCGCAGGCCATCGTGCCCTCGTCAGGCTCCATCACGTCGACGCCCGCGCTGCGCAGCACCTGCACGTTGCGGGTCGTCGCCGCGTGCTGCCACATGCGCACGTTCATCGCAGGGACCGCCAGCACCGGCTTGTCGGTGGCGAGCAGCAGCGTGGTCGCCAGATCGTCGGCAATGCCGTGCGCCATCTTGGCCATCATATCCGCCGTCGCTGGGCACACCACCACCAGATCGGCCTCGCGGCTGAGCTGGATATGCCCCATCTCGACCTCGTTCTTGAGGTCGAACAGCGTGGTATAGACCGGTCTTTCGGAAAGCGCGCCAAGGCTGAGCGGTGTGACGAACTGCGTCCCCGCCTCGGTGACGACACAGGTGACGGAGCCGCCTTCCTTGCGAATGGCACGCACCAGTTCGCAGGCCTTGTAGGCCGCAATACCGCCGCCGACGACGAGGAGAATCCGGGACCGCTCATGGCTTTGGCTTGTGCCTCAGGCGCGAAGGGAGAGCAATGGCCGCCGGGTGCGCGCACCCGGCGGCACCGTCAGCCCCAGTGCATCCACGCCAGCACGCCCCAGGTCGCGAGGCCACCGGCGATCACCGAGGCGGCGTAGGCGGGCCAGCGCGTGCCCTCGCGGCGACGGGCCATCATGCGGTCCCAGACCAGTTCGACCTCGGGCAGCGGCGCCTGTTCGGGCGCGCCGCCCTTGGGCGGGAACTTCTCTTCGATGCGGCGCACCAGATCGGGCAGGCGCATCAGCAGGTTCAGGTCTTCGCGCAGGCGGTCGGCAATCTTCGCCTCGGGGCCGAGTTCGTCACGCAGCCATTCCTTCACGAAGGGGCTGGCAACGTCCCACATGTTGATCTGCGGATCGAGCGCGGTGGCGAGGCCTTCGACCATCACCATCGTCTTTTGCAGCAGCAGCAGATGCGGCTGGACCTGCATGTCGAAATCGCGGGTGATCGCGAAAAGGCCGTCGAGCATCGCGCCGACCGACAGTTCGGACACCGGCTTGCCGCGCATCGGCTCGCCCACGGCGCGCAGCGCGGTCGCGAACTCTTCCACCGTGTGGTAGCTCGGCACGTACTGCGCCTCGAAGTGGATCTCGGCCACGCGGCGATAGTTGCCGGTGGTCAGGCCATAGAGGATCTCGGCCAGCCACAGCCGCGCCTGCCGGTTGATCCGCCCCATGATGCCGAAATCGATCGCGACGATCTCGGGCGCCTCGGGCGTGCCTTTCACGAACAGGTTGCCCTGATGCATGTCGGCGTGGAAGAACCCCGCCGAAATCGCCTGCGTCAGGAAGGTCAGCACCAGCCGCCGCGCCAGCGCGGGCATATCATGCCCTGCGGCCCGCAGCGCCTCGACCTGGCTCATCTTGATGCCGTCGATCCATTCGAGCGTCAGCACCGAACCTGCCGTGCGGTCCCAGTCGATATCGGGGACGCGGTAGCCCTCGATCCCCTCCATCACGTCGGCCAGTTCGGAGGCCGAGGCGGCTTCGCGGCGCAGATCGAACTCGCGCAGGGTCCAGCGCTTGAGATTGGCGATCACCGCACGCGGGCGCAGGCGCGCGGCCTCCGCCCCGAAAGCTTCGAGATGCGCCGCCGCCCACTCATAGGTCTCGACATCGCGCGAGAACTGCTCGCGGATACCGGGGCGCAGCACCTTGACCGCCACCGCGCGACCGTCGCGCGTTACCGCACGGTGGACCTGCGCGATCGAGGCGGCGCCCACCGGCTCTTCCTCGATGCTGGCGTAGACTTCACCGATCGGGCGGCCGAAGCTGCTCTCGATCCGCGTCCTGATGTCTGCGAAGGGCACCGGCGGCAGGCTGTCCTGCAACAGCAACAGGTTGCGCGCGGGGCCCTCGCCGACGAGATCGGGACGGGTTGCCAGCGCCTGCCCCAGCTTGATCGCGGCGGGGCCGATCTCCTGAAACGCCCCCGCGTAATCGGGCTCGGCAGGCTGGCGCGTGCCGAAGCGGGCAAGACGGCACAGCCGCTTGACCGTCATCGGTGCGTTGCGGTCGTTCTCGATGCCGCGCAGTGCGCCGTGCCGCGCGAGGATGCGGCCCCAGCGATAGAGGCGCCAGAAATGCGTGATGCGGGGCGTCATGCCGGTGCCGTCAGACCTTCCAGCCCGAATGGATCGCGACCAGACCACCCAGAATCGGCTCGACCTTGGTGTGCTTGAAACCGGCCTTGCGGATCATGCCCTCGAACTCGGGCATGGGCGGGAAGCGGCGGATCGATTCGATCAGATAGCGGTACGATTCGGCATCGCCTGCGATCATGCTGCCCAGCTTGGGCACCAGCTTGTGCGAATAGGCATCGTAGACTTCCTTGAAGCCCGGCCACTCGGTGGTCGAGAACTCAAGGCAGAAGAAACGCCCGCCGAACTTGAGCACGCGGTGCGCCTCGCCCAGCGCCTGCTGGACATGGGTGACGTTACGGATGCCGAAAGCAATCGTGTAGGCATCGAAGATGCGGTTTTCGAAAGTCAGTTCCTCGGCGTTCTGTCGCGACCATACGAGGCTGTCGAGCCCGCGGTCCATCGCCCGCTCGATGCCGACGTCGAGCATGTCCTGATTGATGTCCGAGACGGTGATCGAGGCGCCGTGCGCCGCCATGCGGAAGGCGATGTCGCCGGTGCCGCCTGCCATGTCGAGGATCTGCTCGCCTTCGCGCGGCTTCACCCGGCGCACGAACTTGTCCTTCCACAAACGGTGCATGCCGCCCGACATGGCATCGTTCATCACGTCGTACTTGCGTGCGACGGAAGAGAAGATCGCGCCGACGCGCCCTTCCTTCTCCTCGGGGTCGATGTCTTCGTAACCGAAGGAAACCTTTTCGCTCATGCGGGATGCCTTAGGCGGGTTTGGCGCGGGAGCAAAGGGGGCGGGCAGCGTTTGCCGGAAAATGCCCGACGGGCCTTATCCTGCTTCCGGCAACCACCCCTCCACACGATCTGGCCGAGGCCGGGCCACACCTTATATAGCGCCCCACGATGCCAGAACTTCCCGAAGTCGAAACCACCGTGCGCGGCCTTGCACGCTTCCTCGATGGCGAGCGGATCGCCCGTGTCACGCTGAACCGCGCGGACCTGCGCCGCCCCTTCCCTGCCGATCTCGTCCAGACGCTCACCGGCGCGCGGGTGACGGGCATGGGCAGGCGCGCCAAGTACGGCCTGATCGAGACCGACCGCGAGCGCACCATGGTGTTCCACCTCGGCATGTCCGGGCGCTGGCGGATCGAGCCCGAGAAGCCCGACAAGCACGATCACCTCGTGCTGGAGACAGGCTCGGGCCATATCCTCGCCCTGAACGACGCGCGGCGATTCGGCTCGGTCGATCTGGTCGAGACCGCCGCGCTCGATAGCTGGGGGCCGTTCGCCGCGCTCGGCCCGGAACCGCTGGGCGATGGCCTGACCGCGCTCCACCTCCACACCGCGTTCGCCGGACGGCTCGCCCCGGTCAAGCAGATGCTGCTCGATCAGACCGTCGTGGCAGGGCTCGGCAATATCTATGTCTGCGAGGCGCTGTTCCGCTCCGGCATCCGCCCGGACAAGGCGGCAGGCAAGGTCAGCCGTGCGGCGCTGGAGCGACTCGTGCCCGCGATTCGCGCCGTCCTGTCCGAATCGATCGCGGCAGGCGGCTCCACGATCAAGGATTACGCCCAGCCGAGCGGCGAACTGGGCTATTTCGCGGCGTCCTGGCAGGTCTATGGGCGCGAAGGGCTGGCCTGCGGCTGCGGCGCCCCGATTCTGCGCTTCGTTCAGGGCGGACGCAGCACCTTCTGGTGCCGGAAATGCCAGAAGTAGGCGGGTTTCGGTCCACTTTCCGGTCATCCCGGCGCTTGACGAAAACCCCCACCATCGGTAAGGGGCGCGCTTTCCGGCGAGACAGCTCGCCATACCGGATCAACCAGGCAGGGGCCGCCCGGCGGCCAGATACGAGGATTTTCGATGGCCAATACGCCGCAAGCCCGCAAGCGCATCCGTCGCAACGACCGCCGTGCGCTCATCAACACCAACCGTCTCAGCCGCATCCGCACCTTCGTGAAGAAGGTCGAAGCGGCGCTCGAGGGTGGCGACAAGACCGCCGCCGCTGCCGCGCTCAAGGAAGCGCAGCCCGAGCTGGCACGTGGTGTTGCGCGCGGCGTGCTCCACAAGAACACCGTGGCGCGCAAGATGTCGCGCCTCACCAAGCGCGTCGCCGCTCTCTGATTCGCCGCCGTCCGGAAACGGACGGGTGATTCGGGACCGACGATCCACGCGCTGACCGTTGCTCCGGCAGCGGGACAGGTACGGATAGAGAACGGAGCTGGAGAGCGATCTTCAGCTCCGTTTTTTTGCGTCTGCGATGCTGCAGGTGCGTTGTCTTCGAAATGTAAGGAAACCCGCCGATTCCCCGTGTCCACTTTTGTGATTCGGAATCGGACTAATTCCAAGCACATGAAAAATTGAGATAATTTTCCACAATCGCAGATTTCCGTCAGATGACATGAGTCAACCGCGATAATTTTTTTTATTTGGGGAGGACCGTATTGCGCCCCGGCTCAAGCGCTCCCTAAAAGGACCTCGGCCGTTGCGGAACGTGCCGGGGAATCACCGACCAGAATCAAGTCAGAAACAGGAAACGGGCGCTGCGAACTCGCGTTTGCGGCACGGGATTGTTTTTGCTTTGCGAAAGGTTGGTGGGTGCCCGTTCCGCGCTGCGGCCATGGGTGCAAACATGTTCAAGACGGAGTTCCGGGTCATGACAGCAACGTCAGCGGGTCATTCGTCGTCCGAGCGCGCCAGCGAGGCGCGCGCGGGTCAAGGTCAAGTCGCAGTAAGGAAGTCGAAGGCGGTGAAAGTGGCG
>NZ_CP022708.1:0-140000 GCF_025340265.1 Novosphingobium sp. 9
TGACGTCGTAGGTCCAGTCCCCGAACATCGGGCCGGTCAGGTCGGCGGCGACGCGGAAGGTGGTGGTCTTCGTCTTGATCTCGCGCTCGCCGCATTCCATGCAGCGCCAGCGATAGGAGAAGCCCTGCCCGTAGGTGAACGGCACGGCCTGCCCCTGCGAGGCGTAGTAGTTCGAGAGGATATCGTAGATCTCGTTGTACTTCGCATCGTTCACGCCGGGGACCAGCTTGTACGAATAGTTCTGCGTGGTGGTGTTGGGGGTCACCTGGATCTGCGAGAAGCGCTTGTCGGCCTTGGCCGAAGACCCGGTGAATTCCACCGACAGTTCGTGATCGCCAAAGCGCTTGGTCGCCTTGGTGTAATAGGTGAAGGTCTTCTGCTGCTGTTGCAGATAGACGCTGCGACCCGTGTCATAGGTACAGGCGAGGCCATTGCCCGGCGCGCCCCAGACATCGGTATCGTAATCGCCCTGCAACGGTACGGAATCGCAGCCCGCCTGTCCGGGCAGGCGCAGGATGTTGACGCCGCCGGTCGCCAGCTGGGTGGTGCCGTCGACATAGGGCGTCGCCGCGCTGCTGGCGATCGCGGTGCCGGCCAGCGGCACGATGGTCGCGAACGGGGTGCCGCGCGTATCGACGCCGAGGCCCTTGTCGTGCTGGAAGGTGTTCACGAAGCTGCGCTGGGTGGCCTTCAGCGCGCCGCGGTAGTTGTAGCTGACCGAGCCCATGATGTTGAAGCCCTGATCGTCCAGCTTGCCGTAGCCCGCCGTCGCCGAGATCTGGTAGATCGGCGCATCACCATACTGGGTGATGTTGTTCGAGCCCGTCACGTCGAGCCCGGTGAAATCCTTCTTGGTGATGAAGTTGATGACGCCGCCGACCGCATCGGTGCCGTAGATCGCCGAGGCGCCGTCCTTCAGCACTTCGACGCGCTCGATCGCCGCGAAGGGGATCTGGTTGACGTCCACGGCGCCGCCGGTCAGGCCGTGGGCGGCCACGCGCTTGCCGTTCAGCAGGATCAGCGTCGCGCCCGAACCCTGCCCGCGCAGGTTGGCGGAGGACGCGCCGTTGTTGCCGCGCCGGGTGGCGTCGGTCACGTCGGAGTTGCTCGCCAGATTGTCCGCGCCCGTACCGTTGCTGGTCAGGAACGAGAGCATCTGCTCGGCGCTGGTGATGGCGTTGCGCTGGAAGGTCTGGGTGGTGAGGATCTGCAACGGCAGCGCGCTGTCGTTCGGGTCCTGCTTGATGCGCGAACCGGTGACGACGATCGGCTCGCCATCCTTGGAGACGACCGCACCGGTCGGGGTTTCCGCATCCGTCGCAGGCTGGGCGATCGACGTGCCATCGCCGGTCGCGCTCTGCTGCGCGAAAGCGATGCCCGGAAACGCCGAAACCACCATGATCGCGCTGGTGCCGACAAGCCCCGCGCGAATACCCCTGTTCCACCTCATCTACCTGAACCCCCATTTGTCCTGATAGCGCCATAGAAATGCAATTTTGCTGCAATGCGCCATACAAAACTTTGCGAAACCCATAACTGGATGGAATTACCCACTGGTTTTTCGCGTTTTTCCGATACTTTGCTGCAAAACGCAGGGCTTGACCGCAACAGGAAACAGGGCCGAGGCTGCGACAAAGCGTTGCAGCGTCCATCCGGCGGGGGTGGCGATCACAGAAAGCCCATCAGAATGTCGCCGCTACCGAATCCGACCATCAGCGATTCCCCACCAGAATCAGGCCCCGCATCCTCCCGATCCGGCGCATGGCCCTCTATCTGCTGCTCGGCTTTTCGGCGGGCCTGCCGTTCTACATGTTCAATGCCGTGCTCACGCTGCGGCTCGCCCGCCACGGCGTGGACATCGCGATCATCGGATTCTTCGCGTGGGTGGCCCTGCTGCCGACCTTCAAGTTCCTGTGGGCGCCCCTGCTGGAGCGCTTCGACGCGCCGGGGTTCAGCCGTTTCTGGGGCCGACGGCGCGGCTGGATCATGCTGGCGCAGATGGGCATCTTCACCGCGATGGCGGCGATGGCCTTCACCTCGAACGACCACAGCCTGCCGCTGACCGCACTGTTCGCGCTGCTGCTGGCGTTCTGGACGACCACGCTGGAGATCGCCGCCGATGGCTGGCGCATCGAACTGGCGCCAAGTCAGACCGAGCAAGGCCCGATCGTCGCCGCGAACCTGTGGGGTTATCGCAGCGCGATGGTCGCAGCGGGCAGCGGCGCCGTGCTGGTCGCCGCCAAGGCCGACTGGACATGGGCCTATCTGGTGATCGCCGCCGCCGCCTTCGTACCTTTCCCGATCCTCGCGGCCATGAAGGGCGAGGCCGATGCGCGCGCTTCGCGGTGGAGCGCGCTGGCCTCAGGCATTCTTGCAGGCGCCGCGATCCTGATCGCCGCGACGGCTGTCACCGCCGCGCTCGGCTGGCTCGCGCTCGCCGCCGCGCAAGGTGCCGGGATCACCGCACAGTCCAACATCACGCCGGTCGTCCTGGCGATCTGCCTGCTGCCGTTCGTGGCGCTGGCCTTGTGGCTGCCGCGCATCCGCCGCATGGGACCGGACGCGCCCGCGCGCCGCTCACCCGCCATCGCCCCTACGTGGACCTGTTCTGGCGCTACGGCTTCGCGACGCTGCCGGTGCTGGTCTTCGTCTCGTTCTACCGGATGGGCGACGTGCTGACGCTGACGCTGTCGCACCCCTTGTGGAACGCGCGCGGCTATAGTCTGGAGGCGATCAGCATGGCCGATGGCGCGGTCGCGCTATTCGCCAGCATGGCGGGCGTTGCCATCGGCGGCTGGATCGCCGCGCGCTGGCGCATGGGCTGGGCGCTGGTTATCGGCGCGCTGGCCTCGGCGATCGGCAACTGGGTGTTCGCGTGGCTGTGGGATACGCCGCTCGCGGACGGATCGCTCTACCTCGCCGCCGGGATCGACCAGTTCGGGCACGGCCTCGCCGGAGCGGTGTTCGTGGTCTACCTCTCGATGCTGGTGAACCCGCGCTATCCGGCGGCGCAATATGCCTTCCTCTCGGGCTTCGCCTTCCTGCTGCCGCGCCTTGTCGCAGGCGCTTCGGGGACGATCCAGAAGGTGATCGGCTACGACGGGTTCTTCGTGATGTCCGGCGCGCTGAGCCTTGCGGCGGTGATCCTGCTGCCCGTGGTGTTGCGCGCCCGCTCCAGACCTTCCGACCAGCCGGAGCCTGCCGCATGATCGAAACTATCGCCGAAGCCGCCTTCGCGCCCGCCGCCGCGATGATCGCCGCAGGGCGCATCCCCGGCGCCACGCTCGGCATCGTTCATGCAGACGGGCGCCGCGCGACCGTGACGCACGGGCTCGCCGCGCGCATGCCCGAACCCGAAGTGCTCACGCCCGAGCACTGGTTCGATCTCGCCTCGGTCTCCAAGGTCATCGCCACCACGACGATGGTGCTGACCCTTGCCGATCGGGGCCTCCTCGATCTCGACCGCCCGCTGACCGACGCCATTCCGGACCTGCGCCAGTACGACGTCGCCAACGCGCCCGAACGTCGCCTGACCTTCCGCGACTGTCTGGCCCACCGCACCTTCCTGCCTGCGGTCGAGCCGATCTATACTTACGGCGACGATCCCGCCCGCCTGCGCGCCTTCGTGCTCCAGCGCGAATGGAAGCATGGGCCGAAAGTCTATTCGGACATCAACTTCATCCTGCTGGGCATCGCCATCGAGCGGATCACCGGCTCGTCGCTGGCCGACTGGCCGCTGGGGCAAGGCCTGTCCTACGGTCCGCCGCCCGGCCCGGCGGTCGCCACCGAGCACTGCCAGTGGCGTGGCCGTGTGCTGAAAGGCGAGGTGCACGACGAGAACGGCTTCGCGATGGGCGGCGCCACGGGCCATGCCGGGCTGTTCGGCACCGTGGCGGGCGTGCTCGACTTCGCGCAAGGTCTGCTCGACGGCAGCGGCGCCTCGCCCGCGATGCTCGCCGCCATCCGCGCGCGCTGCGAAGGCCACCGCACCTGCGGCTGGGAGCGTCGGTTCGAGGGCTGGTCAGGCGGCATGGCCTGCTCGGACGAGGCCATCGGCCACACCGGCTTCACCGGCACCGGCCTGTGGGTGGACTTCACGCGCGGCCTCGCCTGGACACTCCTGACCAACCGCGTCCATCCCACTCGCCATGCCGACAGCGGCATCTTCGACCTGCGCCCCGCGACCGGCGACGCGCTCATGGCGGCGTGGGACGGGATGGGGTGAGGGATGGCGTGAGCGGAAACCACTCCCACCTTCGTCATTCCCGCGTAGGCGGGAATCCAGTGGCCGCATGCGATCCAGGCGGTCCGCAGTGAAAAAGTAGCAGCTGGATTCCCGCCTGCGCGGGAATGACGAAAGAAGGGGACGAATGCCCCCCAAGCCTCACCGCCCCTCCCCAGACCCGCTCAGCCTGAGCCTGTCGAAGGCCGCGCGATGCCGTGTGTTCCGATGCCTTGGAGAACTGAGCCCAAACCTTGCGCGCCACCTTCGACAGGCTCAGGTTGAGCGGGTGTTTATTTTGCAATCCGGTCTCCGAAACCCGCTGCCCCCGGATCAGACGCCCCTCACACCCCCAACCGCGCCAGCCACGCCTGCGCCTGTTTCGGCTCGCCCACCGCGTCGGACTTGACCGGGCCGCGCGCGGCGAGAAATTCGCGGTGAAGGTCGAATGGCTCCATTGCCAGCGTCTCGCGGGCATCGTCGATGGCATCGGCAAGGTCCTGCAGCGCCTCGATCACCGGCGCGGTCGCCTTGCGGGTGGCCTTGTCGCCGTTGTGATCGAACAGGCCCCACTTGCCCGCCGCCGTCACCCGCAGCGCGGCGATCAGCGCCTCGCGGTACTCTGCCTCCATATCGAGGCGACGGTCGTCGAGGCGCGCAAGGCGGTCTATCTTGGCCATGTGATGCGCCTTATCGCGCGAGCGCCGCCCCGGCAACGACGACGATCAGGCGCAACCGGCTATTTCGCGGGGGCATCAAGCGGCGGGTCAGGAAATCGTCCGTCGCGCGGTAGCTCACCAGCCAGTCGGCATGGCGCAGGAAGCCGTGGCGCTCGTTGGGGAAGACGAGGTCCTCGTATGGCACCTGCCGCGCGGTCAGTTCGCGGGCGAGCAGCACCGATTGGCTGAAATCGACGTTGTGATCGTCGTCGCCATGGATGATGAGCACGGGCGAGCGCCACTGGTCGAGCGAACCGAAGGGCGAGCTGCTCCACTGGAGGTCGCGCGCCCTGGCCTGATCGCCGGGCGCCAGACTGTCGGGCACGGGCCGCAGCATCGTGTGGACGCCGTGGAAGTCCACCCCCGCCGCGAACAGGTCGCTGTTGCGCGCCAGCGCCAGCGCGGTGAGATAGCCGCCCCAGCTTCCGCCCCAGATGCCGATCCGCTTCGCATCGACGTCCGCCCGCGCGGCCAGCCATTTGCCGCCCGCCAGCACATCGCGATATTCGCTGGCGCCGTCGCGGGCGATGCCGGGCGCATCGCGGAACGCGGTGCCGTAGCCGGTGCCGCTGCGATAGTTGACCGACAGCACGGTGAAGCCCTTGTCCGCCAGATGCTGGTTCATCGCATAGGCGTTCGAGTAATAGTCCATGGCATTGAAGCCGAGCAGCATCTGGCGCGACGGTCCGCCGTGGACGAAGACCAGCGCGGGATGCGGCCCCGTGCCCTTGCCGGGAAACAGCTGCGCATGGACGAGCACGCCATCGGCAGCGCGATACGTGACCGGCTGCGGTGCGGTCACGCCCTCCAGCGTATCGACCGGGCCAAGCGCCTTTTCGTGCCCCGCGCTTGCCAGCACGACATGGGCAGGTCGCGCGATATCGGTGGCGATCATCGCCACCGACGCGCCGCCGAGCGCCGGATAGCTCTCGATCCCGGTATCGTCGGTCACACGCTGCGGCGAGCCGCCTTCCGGCCCGACGCGCCAGAGCGCATGCATGTCCGGCTGGCTGACATTACCGACGAACAGCAGCGAGCGCTTGTCGGACGCAAGCAGGAACGTCTCGACCTCGAACTGGCCCGCAGTGAGCGCTTGCGCTTCACCACCTCGCGCAAGGTCGAGCGCATAGACGTGGCGCCAGCCCTCGCGCTCCCACGGGAACAGCAGGCGGTTATCGGCGGTCCACCACAGGTTCTGCTGGCGCGTGCCCGCATAGTGCCCGCCCGGCCCGGTGGGCGCGCGCCAGACGGTGCGGGTTGCGCCGCTCGCCACATCCGCGACCTCGATCGACCAGTACGACGCCGCCTTCGGATCGCCGCCTGCGGGCGGATCGACGAAGCGGATGAAAGCCACTTGCGCGCCATCGGGCGAGAATGTCGGATCGCTGGCATAGGCGAGACCGGGCGCGAGATAGCGCACCTGCTTGCCGCCCAGCGCGAACAGCGCGGCGAAGGCATGGTCGCCCCGGTTGTCGGTAAACAGCAGGGTGCGGCTGTCCGGCGAGAACTGGAGATTGCCGACGCTCCCCTCCAGCGTGACGATGCGTTCGGCCTTGCCGCTGCCGGGCTTCAGCAGCCAGATTTCGTGATGGTGGACGAAGGCCAGCGCGCCGTCGGCAGCGAAGACCGCATCGTGCCCCTCGCCCACCAGCTTCGGCTTGCCACCCTTGGCATCGACCACGAACAGTTCCTGTTTCGGAGGCTCCGCACCGTGATCGGCATTGGGGATCGCGCCATCGGGAAACTCGGCATCGCCGCCGCGCGTGAAGGCGATCCGCCGCCCGTCGCGACTGCGCGCAAGGCCGTAGATCTCGATCCCGTCATCTGCCGTGAAATGCGTCACCGGGTGCGCGGCCTCGCCTTCACCGCCGATCCAGACATTGCGCAGGCCCGCCATATCCTCGACCCAGGCGAAACGCGGGGCATCGCTCGCACCGACCAGACCGCTGGCGAACGGCATCGACAGCGCCGCATCGATATCGCCGACCGGCGCAGCATGGCCGGGCTGCGGCAGCATCGCCAGCGCGAACGCAAGACTGAACAGGGCGGGCAGGCGGGGAGGGATGCGGCGGGTCATGTCCTCAGGTGTGACGCGCCTGTTGCAGCGCGGCAAGCGCCGATCGCACGGGTCATGCCCGCAGGTTATGTCCGGTCCAAGTCTCTGTATGCGTTATGTTGCACGCCAATCGCACGACAGGCGTTGCAACCCGCCGCACGCTGCCTAGGGTAAGGCCGATGCCCGCCCTGATCCCGACGCTCCGCTCGCTCTCCCCGCTCCTGCTGCTCGCCCTGCCGCACCCTGTGCTCGCAGATACAGGGTCGGACACGCTCACAAAAACCGTCACCGCGATCCTGGCCGAAGCAGGCCCCGGCACGCGCTTCGGCATGGTGGTGGCGGACGATCAGGGGCGCGAGCTGCTCGCGATCGACCCGGAGGGGCGCTATATGCCCGCCTCCAACACCAAGATCTACACGACCTCTGCCGCCTATTACGCGACCGGCGGCACGCTGGCGCTCCCCGGCGGCGGCGCGGCGGTGCGGCTGGAGAAGCAGGGCAGGCACGACGACGTGGTGCTGGTCGGCAACGGCGATGCGCGCCTCTCCAGTGCCGACGACTGCAAGGCCGATTGCCTTGCCACGCTCGCCGATGCCGTCGCCGCCAAGACCCGCCATGTGCGCGACATGATCGGCGACGACACGCTGTTTCCCGACCAGCGCTGGAGCCCCGGCATGAGCTGGAACAATGTCGCCGGACCCTACGGCACCGGGATCTCGGCGCTGACGCTGGACGACAACGAACTGCTCGCCACGATCCGCCCCGGCGTGGTGGGCCACCCGCCGCAGGTCAGCGCAGATTACTACACCGTGCGCAACGAGGCGCAGACCGTACCCGGCACCGCGAACAACCTGATCGTAGACCGCCTGCCCGGCTCGCGCGAGCTGCTGGTCAGCGGCACGCTGGGCGTCGATGCGGGCGAGCACCGGCTGCGTCTGGGCATCGACGATCCCGCCGACCATGCCGCCTGGCGTCTGGCGCAGATGCTGCGCGATCGCGGCGTCGAGGTGAGCGGCACTGTGCGCGTACGCCACCGCCTGCTTCAGTCGAGCGACGATCCCACCTTGCGCGGCCTCACGCCGATAACGCGCCCCACCGCCCTGCCGATGCTGGCGCAAGTGCAGGAAGCGCCGGTCTCTGAGGACGTGGTGACGACCAACAAGACCAGCCAGAACCTCCACGCCGAACTGATCCTGCGCCGTACCGCGCTGCTCCACGGCAACGGCTCGATCGCCGATGGACAGGCCGAAGTGCGCACGATGCTGACGGCGGCGGGCGTCACCGATGCCGAGGCGAGCTTCGCCGATGGCTCGGGCATGTCCACCTACAACCGCGTCGCCCCGCGCGGCACCGTGAAGCTGCTCGAATGGATCGCCCGCCAGCCATGGGGTGCGAACTGGCGCGCCAGCCTGCCGGTCGGCGGCGTCGACGGCACCCTGCGCCGCCGCTTCGCCAACATGGCGCTGCAAGGGCGCATCGACGCCAAGACCGGAACGCTCGCAGGCACCAATGCCCTCGCCGGCTACGTCACCGCCGCCAGCGGCCGCACGCTGACCTTCGCGATCTACGCCAACGACGTGCCCGACGGCCTCGCCGCCACACCCCTGATGGACCGCGCAATCGCCGCGGTTGCGGCGGCGGAGTGAAACATCGCAGTCATCCCAGCGAAAGCTGGGATCGTCGTGAGCTTGGTACGCCGTCGATAGCGATCCCAGCCTGCGCTGGGATGACGTATTAGGAGGAGGGCTGGCGCCTTCCAGATATCGACGAATCCTGGACGATCTACCATTTGCGGGTTGTCGATTCCCTGAAAGGCACGCTCGGCCCGCGCTTCTCACTGTTCACCACGCGCGACAGCGGCGGCTTCTATCTCGAAGGCAACAATGGCAGCGCCACGCCCGACATGGATCACGACTGACTGCTGTTCCTCACGCCGATGCCATACCCTCGCGCTGCCCCACCTGCTGCGCGGCACGCACTGGCGATCAACTACAACTGCGGACAGTCGAAAGCATGGCCGGACCTGAGCCCCGCCGAACGGGACGAACTGGCCCGACTGGCGAAAGGCGCGCCTGCCGGGCCGCTACGCAAGCGCAAATGACGGTTGCGCGGGAGAAGCTCACACCCCCGGCGTCTGCCTGCGCGCACCTTCCTCCAGTTCCCCTTCCCAGCGCGCCACGGTGGTTGCCACGGTGAGGTTGGCGTAGGCGCTGGGCACCGTGCGGGTCATGTCGAGCAAGCGGTCGAACGGCAGCACGAAGCCCACCACCAGCGCGGTCTGCGCAGGCTCGATCCCGCAGGCGGAGAGCACGGCAGAGAGCATGAACAGCGAGGCGGACGGCACCGGCGCGGTGCCGAAGGCCGCCAGCGCGCCGGTCAGCAGCACGGTCGCATAGAGCGTCACGGTCATCGGGACGTGGAAGGCCTGTAGCGCGAAGAGGCTGAGCAGGCCGACGTACATCGCGGTGCCGTCCTTGCCGATGCTCGCCCCCAGCGGCAGCACGGTCGAGGCGATGGCGCGGTGGACGCCGATGTTCTCCTCGGCACAGCGCATGGCGACCGGCAGCGTAGCGCTGCTCGATGCGGTGGAGAAGGCGATCGCCAGCGCGTCGGTGATGCCCCTGAAGAAGCGCCCGACCGGGACTTTCGCCAGCAGCCGCAGCATCAGCGAATGGACGATCAGGATCTGGATCGCGCAACCCGCGACCACCGCCACCGCCAGCCAGGCGACATTGACGAACACCGCCGCGCCGTTTGCCGCCACCGCATTGGCGATCAGCGCGAAGACGCCCAGCGGCGTCGCCTCCATGACGATGCCGACGACTTTCAGCAGCACGGCGGATGTACCTTGCAGCAGGGTCGCGAAAGGCCTGCCGCTCTCGCCCGCCAGCACGGTGCCGACGCCGAACAGGATGGCGACGAAGATCAGCGCCAGCATGTCGCCCTTGGCCAGCGCCTCGACGATGTTGGTCGGCACGATGCCGACAAGCTGGTCGTAGGCGCTGACGGGGGTGCCCAGCGCATGCGGCGCGGCATGGCCGAGCGGCGCGGCCTCGCCGGGGCGGAAGATCGTCGCGACCAGCATGCCCACGGCAACCGCCAGCGCGGTCGTCAGCGCAAAGAGGCCGACGGTACGTCCGCCCACGCTCCCCAGCTTCTTCGGGTCGGCCAGCGTGGTGATGCCGCTGGCGATGGTGACAAGCACGATCGGCGCCACCAGCATGCGGATCGCGCGCACGAACAGGTCTCCGAACACCGTGAACCACGGCGCGGTCTGCGGGGCGAGCAGCGCCAGCAGCAGCCCCGCCGCCAGCGCGCCGAGCACGCGCTTCCACAGCGGAATGGCGAACCAGCGATGCACGAGCGCCATCAGGCGCAAGTGCCTGCGGGCAGGCTCTTGGGCAACGGATGCGCCAGCGCGCGACCGGCGGCGACGCCCGTCAGCTTGCCGTTCTCCACCGCGATCTGCCCGTTCACCAAGACCTCGCGCACGCCCACCGAGGTGAGGTTGGGCTGCTCATAGGTAGCGCGCGGCGCATAGGTCTTCGGATCGAACACCACCACGTCGGCGAAGTCGCCCGCTTTCAGGTGGCCGCGCCCGGTCAGGTGGAACCAGTCCGCGGTCGTCGCCGAACTGCGGTCGATGAACTGCTGCACGGTCAGGACGTGGCGCTGCTTCGTGTAGTACGCATACTTGCGCGCGAAGGTGGCATAGACGCGCGGGTGCGCGGTCGAGGCGTCGGAATCGGTCATCACCCAGGGCTGGCGCATGAACGCCTCGATATCGCCTTCGGACATGTTGAACGAGATCGTCGCGGGATCGGCGGTGCGGATCACGTCCATCGCCGCGCTCACCGCGTCCTCGTGGAGTTCCTTGGCCACCGCATCGAGCCGCTGGTTGGTGTACTTGCCCTCGACGATCAGCAGCTTGTCCGCACCGCCGCGACGGCGCATGTTCTCGGCCATCCCGGCGCGCAGCTTCGCCTGCTGGGCGGGATCGTCGAAGCGCACGAGCATGGCCTTGCGCCCGCCGTCCTGCGCCCACAACGGCATCAGCGAGGAGACGAGGCTGGTCCCGCTGGCCGACCACGGATATTGCGCAGCAGTGATGTTCACGCCCGATGCGCGCGCGGCATTGATCCTGGCGATGATCGCCGGGGCCTGCCCCCACAGATCGACGCCCAGCGCCTTGATGTGTGAAATATGCACCGGCAGATGCCCCTCGCGCCCGATGCGGATCACCTCGTCGACGGCCGCGGACAGGCCGATATTGTAATCGGATTCATCGCGCATGTGGGTGTCGTAATAGCCGCCCATCTGCCCGGCGACCGCCGACAGTGCGATCACCTCGTCGGTCTTGGAAAAGCTCTGCGGGGCATAGAACAGCCCGGTCGAGAGGCCCAGCGCGCCCTGGCACATCGCGGTGCGAACAAGGCCCTTCTCGGCCTCAAGCTCGGCAGGCGTCGGCGCGCGGCGGTCCTCGCCGATCACCTTGGAACGGATCGTGCCGAAGCCGGTATAGGCGGCGTAGTTGATGCCGACCGGCTTCGCCTTCGCGCTGGCGAGCAGGCCGCCGACATCGAGCGGACCGCCGCCGTCGTTGCCGACGAACGCGGTGGTCACGCCCTGCAGCAGGAACGCCTCGATCAGCCGGGTCTTGGCATCGTCCGAGGTCAGCTCGGCTTCCATATGCGTGTGCGGATCGACAAAGCCGGGGGCGACGATCAGCCCTTTCGCGTCGATCGTGCGCGCGGCCTTGACCCGCAGATGCGCGCTCACCGCGACGATCCGGTCGCCCTTGATCGCGACATCGCCGGTGAACGGCACCCCGCCGCCGGGATAGACCGTACCCCCTTTGATCAGCAGATCGGCGGAGAGCGGTTTTCCGGGTGCGGCCAGCAGCCCCGAACCGCTTGCCAGTGCAACTATTCCCAGAACCGCCGCCGATGCGGCGCTCACGCGCAACCTGCTGATTTTCATGAACCCCAGAACCCCTGTTGCGGCGGAAGGAGATAGCCGCCCTCATCGCGAACCCCGCCGTGCCGATCTTCCCGAAGCCAGACCGGCCCGTCAAGGTCCACCCAGTCGGCGCCCGCTTTTCCGACGGCGGCAATATGCAGGGCGGGCACGATCGAGAGCGAAGAAGAGACCATGCAGCCCACCATCAGCCCCATGTTCCTCGCCCGCGCCGCATGGACGAGCGCCAGCGCCTCGGTCAGCCCGCCCGCCTTGTCGAGCTTCACGTTGATCGCCTGATAGCGTTCGGCGATGCGCGGCAGGTCGGCCAGCGTGTGGAGGGATTCGTCGGCACAGATCGGCACGGGCGCGCAGTATCCGGCCAGCCAGTCGTCGGCCTCGGCAGGCACCGGCTGTTCGAGCACGGCCACCCGGCAATCGGCCAGCACCGGTGCCATCGCGCGCACCAGCGCCTCGTCCCAGCTCTCGTTGGGATCGACGATCAGCGCGGCCTCCGGCGCCGCTGCCCGCACCGCGCGCACCTGTACTTCGGGGTCGAGGGCATCGACTTTCACTTTCAGCAGCGGCGCATGGGCGACTTTCGCGGCTTCGGCGGCCATCGCCTCGGGCGTGTCGATCACCACCGTCAGCGCGCTGGCGACGGGTCGGTCGGTGGCGATGCCAAGCTGGTCGGCGACGCTGATCCCGCTCGCTTTCGCTTCCAGATCCCACAGCGCGCAGTCGAGCGCGTTGCGCGCGGCGCCGGCGGGGAGCAGCGCGGCCAGTCCGGCGCGGTCGAGCCCGCGTTCGATGGCCCCGCGCGCCTCCTCGATCTGCGCCAGCACGCTCTCGACGCTTTCGCCATAACGGGCGTAGGGCACGCCCTCGCCCCACCCGGTCAGAGTTTGCCCGGTGAGGCCATCGCGCGAGACACTGGCGGTGACCACCAGCGCCTCGGTCTTCACCCCGCGCGAGATGCGGAACGGGCGCGCCAGCGCGAACCGCTCGGCCCTGGCATCGAGGATGAGGCTCACGCGGGGACGCCCAGCAAGGTGTCGAGGACCGGTTCCACCCCGAAACGATAGGGATCGGTGCAGGGCAGGTCCAGCCGCGCCGCCGTTTGCGCACAGAGCGCGCGGGCCGCATCCTCGTCCATGGTCGAGGTGTTGAGACATACGCCCACGAAGCGCACCTCCGGGCTGGTCAGCCGCGCGGTGGCAAGATTGGCGGCGATGCACGCTTCCAGCGAGGGCAGTGCGCGACCGGGAAGCCCGCGCATGTCGCCGCGCGCAGGGTCGTGGCACAGCACCAGTGCCTGCGCCTGCGCACCGTGCAGCAGCCCGGTGGAAACCCCCGCGAACGAAGGATGGAACAGCGAGCCCTGCCCTCGATCACATCCCAGCCGCAATCGTGGCGGGCAGGCGCAAGGTGCTCCACCGCGCCCGAAATGAAGTCCGCCACCACCGCATCGAGCGGCACGCCGCTCCCGGCGATCAGGATGCCGGTCTGCCCGGTCGCGCGGAAATCGGCGTCGAGCCCGCGCGCGCGCAGGCCCTCGGCAAGCGCAATGGTCGCGTACATCTTGCCGACCGAACAGTCGGTGCCGACCGTCAGGATGCGGTTGCCTTCGCGCGCATATCCGGTGCCGACCTTCAGGTCTGCCGGTGGATCGCGCACGTCGATCAGCGACAGTCCGCGCTCCGCCGCACGCGCCACCAGCGCAGGCACATCGCGCAACCGCTGGTGCAGCCCCGCCGCCACATGCATCCCTGCATCGAGCGCGGCCAGTGCATCGGCGACCATGCTCTCGTCGATCCGCCCGCCCGCATTGGCGATGCCCAGCACCAGCGTCTTCGCGCCTGCCGCCGCTGCTTGCGGAATCGTCATGCGCGGCAGGTCGAGCGTCAGCGGGCTGTCGTCGTGGCGGAATTCGCCCACGCAGTCATGCCGCCGGAACGCCGCCAGCCCCCGCGAGGTCTTGATACCGATGAAGTCGGCGCTGTGGCCGAGATAGAGAAGAAAAGGTGCCGCAATCATGCCGCGCAAACTAGCGAGGAGAGGCGCCCGCGCGCTCATATCGACGACGCGCCGCCCTATAGCCCGGCGCTATGGGGCGGCACACGGGTCGCACGCGAAAGACGCTCGCAGGATTGCCGCCTTTGCAAACCAGCGCCGTTGAACTCGCTCCGTAGCCTCGTCATCTTCCCCTCCCTGCGACGCGATCCAGCCGACATCAGAAGGACTTGCCCGATGCCCGAGACACCGCCTGCCAGCAATCCGGCCGCCACCGATCAGGTCGCTTGCCCCGATGGCCGGATGGCGACCGTCTATCACTGGCGCGCCACGGTTCCGGTAAAGGGCGTGGTGCTGATCGCACACGGCATGGGCGAGCATGCCCTGCGCTATGACCGCTTTGCCAGAGCGCTGGCGGCGGCGGGCTACGAGGTCCATGCGCCCGACCAGCGCGGCCATGGCCCCGCTGCGCGCGACGACGGCACGCTGGCCGATCTCGGCCCCGATGGCTTCCCGGCGCTGACGCAGGACCATGCCGCGCTGATCCTTTGGGTGCGCGAGCACTACGGCGACCTGCCGCTGATCCTGTTCGGCCATTCGATGGGCTCGATGATGCTGCAACAGTTGATCCTCGATACCGTCGATCCCGGCGATGCGGTGATCCTGTGCGGCTCGACCGCGGTGGACCGCATGGGCGAGATGATGGCGGCCTCCAAGGCGGAAGGCGGCCCCTTCGCGGCCTTCAACGCCGCGTTCCAGCCGGTGCGCACCGGCGCCGACTGGCTGAGCCGCGACGAACGCGAGGTCGACCTCTACCTTGCCGATCCGCTCTGCGGCTTTGCCGTGACGCCCGCCTCGTTCGCCTCGCTCTTGGCGCAGGGCGAACACTTGCGCGATCCCGCCGCGCTGGAAATCCTGCATCCCGAGCTGCCGATCCTGATATTCTCGGGCGATATGGACCCCATCGCCGGGCCGCCCGAAACCCCGCGCGGCGCGATCGTGCGCGAACTCACCGAGCGTTACCGCGCGGCGGGCCTGCGCCGGGTGACGCTCAAGCTCTATCCCGAGGGACGCCACGAGATGCTCAACGAGATCAACCGCGAGGACGTGACCGGCGACGTGCTCGGCTGGATCGCCGCGAACGTGGGATGAAAAGAGTGCGGGGTAGCGTTGCTCTGTCATCCTGCTAGAGCAGCGACATGCTGAACAACACGCACAAGCTCTCGGGCACGGTCCCCGTCGACGGTATCCAGTACGACTGGGAAGTGCGCCGCGAACCAAGCTGGAGCGATATCGAGGGCTGGCGCGGCATGACCGTCTTCGTCCTCCAACACGGCACCAAGCGCGGCGCGGTGCTGGAGTTCCCGCCGCCCAAGCGCCTGCTCAAGGGCCTGCAACGCGGCCGCCTGCAGATCGGCGACGCCATCGTCGCGCGCGGCGTGCGCGCTGCGCTTGCCGCCGGATGGGAGCCCGAGACCCGCGGCAAGCCGATGGTCTTCGAGGTCGACGCCGACGGGAATTGATGGGGGATCGGCGTTCGTCGCGAAAATTGCTGGCGCAGGACCGATCACCCCCCTCTTCGTCATTCCCGCGAAGGCGGGAATCCAGTCAGCGCAGGGCTTCGAAACCGAGATCCATGGCGAGATCGCGCCATTGCGGATTTCTCTCCTCGATAAGTCGAAGTTTCCAGCCCCGGTTCCATGTCTTGATCCGCTTCTCCCGCTGGATCGCGTGCTCCATTGTGTCATGCATTTCAAACCACACCAGCAGCTTGGTCCCATAGCGGGCACTGAAGCCGCCGAAATGCTCGCTGCGATGCTGGGCAATGCGCTGGATCAGGTTCGACGTGGTGCCGGTGTACAGCGTACCGTTTCGCGCCGATGCGAGAATATAGACGGCGGGCGAGAAGGTGTCCTTCATCGCAAGGTTGCTACTGGATTCCCGCCTTCGCGGGAATGACGAAGGGAGTGAACATTCTGCAAGCCACGCGAACACACAAAAGACGCGTTTTGCGGCACGGCAGGTTCCAGGCGTTTGCCATCAACCCGCCAAACGCCCGACTGGGCGCTCCCCCCTCACCCCATAGCCACCGGGCGCGAGTGCGCGTCTATCGTCCTCGCCAGCGCCTTGAGGAAATCGGTCGCCAGCACGGTCGGGGGGCGGTTCGTTAGGTACATCGCATGGACGTCGAAGGTCAGGCGCGATTTGAGCGGGCGCATCGACAGGCCGGGCACCAGCGAGGCGCGCGCGGTGAAGCTGTCCACCACGGTCATGCCCACGCCTTGCCGCACCAGCGCGGTCGCGATGTGGAAGGTGCGCGCCTGCACCACCTCGTCCAGCTCCACGCCAGCGCGCAGCACTTCCTTGCTGAACAGCAGGCCGATGGGACCGGAGGCGGCGAGCGAGATGAACGGGCGGCCGACCAGTTGCTCCAGATCGATGCGCGAGGGCGCGTCGGGCATGTCCTCCTCGCGATAGAGCACCACCAGTTCGCCCGCGCCCAGCCACTGCGCGCCGATGGGCGCATCGCGCGGCACCTCGAAGGCGACGGCAAGGTCGGTCTCGCGTTCGTAGAGCTTGCGCAGCAGATCCTCGTGGTGGATCGTCTGGAGATCGAACTTCACCTTGGTATGGCTGCGCAGGAACTGGGTGACGGTCGTCGGCAGCGCATCGAGCGCGATCGACGGCAGCGCCGAGACCCGCAGCACGCCCTCGCTGCCGCGCCGCAGGTTCCGGCTCGCCTCGCGCAGGGCATAGACGCGGTCCTGGATCTCGCCCACTTCGGTGAACAGCGTGTGCGCATCCTCGGTCGGGATCAGCCGCCCGGCGGTGCGCTGGAACAGCGGGAAGCCCAGCAGCGATTCGGCATGGCGCAGCACCTTGGACACCGAAGGCTGCGAGACGTTGAGCGCCCGCGCCGCCGCGCTGACCGAGCCGTTGACGTAGACGGCGTGGAATATCTCGATGTGGCGCAGGTTCATGGGATCGTCCGTGTCGGCAGCGTCCCGATGCGAGGGGCGTGAGGCCAGAAAGAGGGCCAGTGATAACACCGCAGGCCGCGCTGCCAAGCACGGTGGACGTGCCGCGCCTTCATGGCGCGGGCAGTGTGGCCCTGCTGCATCTTGCCTCGCGAGATGTGCAGCATCGACGCGGAAAAACCCTCGCGTCGTCGGAAAAGGCGCGCCACGTTGCGGAGATGGCGGCTTTTTCCCTTCTTCTCGCAAGCGGCGCGGCGGCGCTCGCGCTGATGCTTCCCGTCGCGGCGCAGGCGCAGGCGCAGGACAATGCCCCGCCCTCTCCTCAGCCGATGGCCGAGGCGCGAGTGACATTCGACCGTCACCGCATCCTCAGCGAAAGCGCAAGCGGCCTCGCCGATCCAGCCACGGGACGAGCGGTGACGACTTCCGATCCGGCGCGCGTCGCCTCGATCTCGAAGCTGGTGACGGCGATCGGCGTGATGCGGCTGGTGGAGGACAGGAAGCTCGATCTCGATGCCGATGTCTCGACCTATCTGGGCTGGCCCCTGCGCAATCCCGCCTTTCCCGACACGCCGATCACGCTGCGCCTGCTGCTCTCGCACCGATCGAGCCTGCGCGACGGGATCGACTATGTGCTGCCGCTCGATGCCAGCCTGAAGGCGGCGGTGGCGAACCCCGAGGCATGGGACAGCGAGCACGCGCCGGGCACCTTCTTTCGCTACACCAACCTCAATTTCCCGATGATCGGCGCGGTGATGGAGCGCGCGACGGGTGAGCGGTTCGACAGGCTGATGGACCGGCTGGTGCTGCGCCCGATGAAGCTCGATGCCTGCTACAACTGGACGCAGTGCAGCGATGCGGCGGCGGCCCGCGCGGTCGTCCTGACCCGGCAGGGCAAGCCGGTGAGCGACGACAACCACGGCAAGCGCCCTGCCTGTCCGGTGACGCCCGCCAGCGACGGATCGTGCGATCTCGATACGTGGCAGGCCGGGCGCAACGGGGCGATCTTCTCGCCGCAGGGCGGCCTGCGCATCTCCGCGCGCGGGCTGGCGCGGGTCGGGCAGATGCTGCTGAACAAGGGCATGCTCGACGGGACGCGCATTCTTTCGGCGCGATCTGTCGAGACGATGGAAGCGCCGCAGTGGGTGTCGAACGGCACCAATGGCGATACATGGCAGGGCTTCCTGTGCACCTATGGCCTCGCGATCCAGACGCTGGCGACAAGGGCGCAAGGCTGCCGCGACGATCCGTTCGGCGACGGACGCCGCCGCATCGGCCATGCGGGCAATGCCTATGGCCTGCGCTCGGGGCTGTGGATCGACCCCGAGCGCGGCACCGGCGTCGCGTATTTCGCCACCGATGTGCCCGAGACGCCGGGCACGCACTCCGCCTTCAGCGCGACGGAAGAACGGCTCGCTACTGGCGAAGCGCCTCGCGCAGACGGCCACCGCTAAGCGCCAGACGTTCGCGCGCGGCCTCGACCGAAAGGCCCTGCGCCAGCAGCACGGCAAGCCGCACGTCGTTGTCGGCGCGGTCCAGCGCGGCCTGTGCCTCGGCATGCGAGGTGCCGGAAAGTTCGGCCACCATCACCTCGCCGCGCTGCCGCAGCTTGTGGTTGGAGACGCGCATGTTGACCATGCGCCCGCGATAGACCAGCCCGCGCTTGACCATGATCGCGCTCGACAGCGCGTTGAGCACGGCCTTCTGCGCGGTGCCCGCCTTCATGCGGGTGGACCCGGCGATCACTTCGGCGCCGGTCTCGATCAGGATCGGGCGCTCGGCCACCGCCAGCAGTTTCGCGCCGGGATTGTTGGCGACCGCGATGGTCAGCGCGCCTGCCGCGCGCGCCGTCTCCAGCGCGGCGATGGTGAACGGCGTGCGGCCGCTGGCGGCAAGGCCGATCACCACGTCCGAGGGGCCGACTTTCGCCTCGACAAGCGCCTCGCGGGCGGCTTCGGAATCGTCCTCGGCCCCTTCGACAGCCTCGATCAGCGCGCGGGTGCCGCCCGCCATCACGAAGTGCACGCGTGCGGTCGGCCAGTTGAACGTCGGGTACAGTTCCGCCCCGTCCTGCACCGCGATCCGCCCCGAGGTGCCCGCGCCGACATAGACCAGCCGCCCGGCTTCCCCCAGCCGCTCCGCCGCTGCGTCTGCCGCCTGCGCAATGGCCTCGCATTGCGCATGGACAGCGGCGAGCGCGGCCATCTGCCCCTCGATCATCGCCGCGACGGCCTGCTCCGTTGGCCACAGGTCAAGATCGAGGTAGCGCGGATCGGGGAATTCGGTGTTCATGCGCAGGCAAGCCTTTCGGGTCGGTGTCATCCTGCGATAGCCAGCGCGCCGAAGCGATGGAAATCGCAGCGCTTCGCCCGGACATAACGCAAGGGCATGGGGGCGTGACCGATGGCGATAGGCCGGATGGCGCAAGGCCGTCCTACCCTCCGGCCATGACGTACTTTCTCGGCATCGATGCAGGCGGCAGCCATTGCCGCGCCCGGCTGGTCGACCACAGCGGCACCGTGCTCGGCAGCGGCAGCGCGGGGCCTGCCAATGCCGGGATCGGGCTCGATGCGCTGTTCGCGGCGCTGGAAGGCGTGATCGCACAGGCGCTTGGCGAAGCCGGGCTCGGCAGCGAACAGGCGCGCGCGGTACAGATAGGCATGGGCATCGCCGGGATCACGCGTCCGGGTGTGCGCGAGGCCATTGCCGGGCATGATTTCGGGCTGGGCACCGTGACTTGCGCCACCGATGCGATGATCGCCAACCTCGGCGCGCATCGCGGCGCGGACGGCGCGGTGCTGATCGTCGGCACCGGCAGCATCGCACAGTTGCGCGTCGAGGGGCGCGACTTCGCCATCGGCGGCTACGGCTTTCCGATCTCGGACGAAGGGAGCGGCGCCGCGCTGGGCCTTTCCGCCATGCGCCACGCCTTGCGAGCGCTAGACGGCCGCACCCGGCGCACCGCCCTGAGCGAGGCCGTGACCGAAGGCTTCGAACACGATACCGCCCGCGCCATCGCCTGGATGGACCATGCCACCCCGCGCGACTACGGCGCCTTCGCCCCGCTGGTCATGGCCCATGCCCAACAGGGCGACGTGATCGCGCGCTCCATCGTCGAGGACGCCGCAGGACATATCGAGCGCTTTATCGAGACGGTGTTCGAGCGCGGTGCCGTTCGCTGCGCGCTGGTCGGCGGTCTTGCCCCCCACATGCGCCCGTGGCTGCGTGCCCGCACGGTGGCGAAGCTGACCGATCCGCTCGGAGATTCGCTCGACGGAGCGCTGCTGCTCGCAGGCTTCGATCCTGCGGGGTAGCGGCTGTTTGAGAACGCGCCTGACGGCGCATCGCGGCACCGGCCCCCCGGAGTTTTTAGGCGCCCCACCCACCACCCGACGAGAGTATCCTGAACGGGTGGTGGGTGGGGGCGTGGGCCGGTGCCGTCTCTGAAATCGCTTTTTCGCGATTTCTCAAACAACCTCGCAGCGCAGCAAATTACAGAATTTGCGTATAATTCTCCGCCGAATTGCAGCCAGATTTCTGAGATTAAGATTCATTTTCACTTTATTGCAGCGTGATTTCTGGCCCATAGTCCTCCCAGCTGTTCAGTTCTCAGGAGGCAACACAGCATGAAGACATGGACTTGGGCGATCGCCGCTGTGGCGAGCGCGGGGGCGGTCCTGGCCGGGGCAGTTCCCGCCAGCGCAGCGGATTCCTCGTCTGCCCGCAAACTTCAGGATCGCGGCACCCAGCAGATTCCGGTCTGCCGCAAGAACCTCGGCACGGTTTCCATCGTCGAGCCGGACAACCAGTGGTGGCGCGAATTCAACCTCGGCAGCCCCGAGGCGATCCTGCGCGTGTTCGTGCAGCAGTCACACTGCTTCACGCTGGTGAACCGGGGGCGATCTCTCCAGAGCAGCGCGATGGAGCGCGCACTGGCCGAGAACGGCGAGCTGCAGAAGGGCTCGAACATCGGCAAGGGGCAGATCAAGGCGGCGGACTACTTCCTCCAGCCCGATATCGTCTCGACCAACAACAATTCGGGCGGCGGCGGCATCGGCGGCCTGCTGGGCGGCGTCGGCGGCCTGATGGGCCATGGCGTGGGCCGGATCGCGGGCGGTCTGAACGTCAAGAAGGGTGAGGCGAACGTCACGCTCTCGGTCGTCAACGCGCGCACCACTGTGGAAGAGGCGCTGACCGAGGGCTATGCCCGCAAGTCCGACGTCAGCTTCGGCGGCAGCGGGGCCGGCGGCTGGTTCGGCGGCACGTTCGCGGCAGCGGGCGGCGGCGGCTACCAGAACACCCAGATCGGCCAGATCATCGTGCTGGCCTATCTCGATGCCTATACCAAGCTGGTCGACCAGCTGGGCGGGTTGCCGCAGGACGCCTCGGCCGCAGCGCCCGTCGCCAACAAGTAGGCACGCGCACCCAATAATGCGGCAAGAAGCGCGGCATCTTTCCGCAAAGATGCCGCGCTTCGCTTTGTTGCGATGCAAATCACCGAACCAATAACGTGCGCCTGCATATCAATTCCCGGCCAATTTCAGATTATGTCATCTGCCCTCCCAGCACAGGGGTCTAAGAGGAACGGTTGACCGTCCCGCCCTGCATCGCGATTATACAGGAGAGACGATCTTGAACTCGCAAAGCCGTATCTGCTGCCTGCTGGCCAGCGCCAGCGTTCTGGCCTTCGCCCAGCCTGCCTTGGCACAAACCACACAGGCTGCCCCAGCTGCCACGCCTGCCCCCGCGACCGACGACAGCGCCGCGCAGGACAGCCAGAGCCGCAATCAGGAAATCATCGTCACCGGATCGCGCGTGCTCAAGGACGGTTCGGCCAGCCCGACGCCGCTCACCACGATCTCGACCGAATCGCTGGTTTCCGCCGCGCCCAGCGGGACGATCAGCGATGCGCTGAACAACCTGCCGGTGTTCTCGGGCTCACGCGGGTCGTTCAGCAACCCCGGCTCGAACGCCACCGGCGTGCAGGGCGGCAACGGCAATGCCAACGTGCTGAACCTGCGCAACCTCGGCACCACGCGCACGCTGGTGCTGTTCGACGGCCACCGCGTGCCGCCCACGCTGTTCAACGGCACCGTCGATGTCGACATCATCCCGCAGGAGCTGATCAAGAACGTCGACATCGTCACCGGCGGCGTTTCTGCCGTCTACGGGTCAGACGCGGTATCGGGCGTGGTCAACTACGTGCTCGACCGTAATTTCAATGGCTTGCGCGCACATGGCGAGATGGGCATCTCGCAATACGGTGACGCCGCAACCCGCGACATCGGCGGCGCCGTGGGCTTCAAGGTCGGCGACCGCGGCCACTTCGAGGCCAGCGTCGAGCATCGCGAGGCAGACGGCATTCCCAACCGCGTCGGCGCCCGCAAGTGGCTGAACCTCGCCGCGATCCAGGGCAGCGGCACGACCGCCGATCCCTATTACCTCGGCACCAACGTGCGCCTGCCGAACTACAGCTTCGGCGGCTATATCCCCAGCGGTGCGCTGGCCGGGCAGACCTTCGGTTCCGACAGCACCTTGAGCGCTTTCGACCGCTCCACCGACGGCGCCTATCAGAACGCCTCGATGATGGCCGCATCCAAGGGCACGCAGGTCTTCGGACGGTTCGACTACGACCTGACCGACGACATCCACTTCTACGTGCAGGGCGCGGGCAACTTCAAGAAGAGCACCGCCTACACCGGCTGGAACCAGCTGGCGGGCCTGACCTTCAGCGCCGACAACGCCTATCTGCCCACCGCCTATCAGGACGCGCTGGCAACGGCAGGCCAATCCACCTTCACGATGAACGAGATCCTCTCGGCCGCGCCGCGCATCCAGACACAGAGCAGCACGCAGCAGATCTACGCCAATGCCGGACTTAACGGCAGCCTTGGCAAGTGGGACTGGGACGCGACCTATACCCACGGCGTCTCGCGCCTGCACACCGTGGTCAACAACGTCATCAACTACCAGAACCTTGCCGCCGCCAGCGACGCGGTGACGGACGGCAGCGGCAATGTGGTGTGCGCGGCCTCGCTGGTGAACTCGGCCTATGCCAACTGCACGCCGATCAACCTGTTCGGCTCGTCCTCGCCCAGCAGCTCGGCGCTGGACTATATCCTCGGCAATGTCGGCTATGTCAGCCACACAATCATGGATTCGGCCGATGCCTCGATCAGCGGCTCGCCGGTCGATACCTGGGCAGGCCCGGTCAACGTCGCGCTGTCGGGCGAATGGCGCCACACCTCGTTCGACATGTCGAGCACGACGAACACCGCCTATGCCGACTGCACGAACCTGACCTACAACTGCACTGCAGGTGGCACGCCGATGTATTCGGTGATGTTCCCCAGCAGCGGCAAGGTCAGCCAGAGCGTGAAGGAAGCCGCGCTCGAAGTGGAAGTGCCGCTGCTCAAGGACGTGCCGCTGTTCCGCTCGCTCAACTTCAACGGCGCGGCGCGCTACACCGATTACAGCACCAGCGGCCATTACTGGACCTGGAAGCTCGGCGGCGTGTGGGAAGTCAACGACGACATCAAGTTCCGCGGCACGCTTTCGCGCGATATCCGCGCGCCCAACCTCTACGAACTGTTCCAGCCCGCCTCCACCGTGTGGGGCAACTTCAACCTGCGCCAGTCGGACGGGACGTACAAGACGTACTACGCGCCCTCGGTCAACGTGGGTAATGCCGATCTGAAGGCGGAAATCGGCCGCACCTACACCTTCGGTACGGTGCTCAAGCCCAGCTTCCTGCCGGGCGTGACGCTGACGGTCGATTACTACCACACGGTCGTCGACGATGCGATCACCACGGTGCAGGGCTTCAATGCCGCCACGCAGACGGCTTGCGCCACCACCGGCACCTACTGCGAACTGATCGACAGCAGCGGCACCACGCCGATCTTCTACATCAAGCCGTACAACCTCTCGAAGATCAAGACCTGGGGCATCGACGGCGAACTGGATTACCGCACGCGACTGGCGGGCCAGCCGCTCAGCATGCGCCTGCTCGTGAACTACCAGCCGCACATCTACTACATCCAGCCGGGCACGGCGACGATCGACCAGGGCGATGCCGGCTGGGGCCAGAACGGCCTGATGCCCAGCCCCAGCGTGCAGGTCTCGGCGTTTCTGGGCTATCAGGTCACGGACAACTTCAAGGTCGACCTGTTCGAGCACTACCGCAATGGCTTCCGCCGCAGCGGCGTGGCAACGCAGGTCTACCTCGACCCGCGCGTCCGCAGCTATGCCACCACCAACCTGACCTTCACGTTCGACACCGGTTCGGCCTGGAAGATCACCGATAGCCAGCTGACCTTCAGCATCAGCAACCTGTTCAACGCCACGCCTCCGCTCAGCGGCTACTACAGCGGCACCACCGCTGCGGGACAGGCCTACGAGTTCTCCGACGATCCCACCGGCCGCGCCTTCATGGTCGGCTTCAAGATCCAGGCGTGATCCGATGGCGGGATGCGTACGCAAAACAGACGGCAGGCGCGCGCCTGTGGCGCTGACCGGGCTCGTCGCGGCAGCTCTTGTCACAGCCGGGGCCACTGTCGGGATCGGGGCTTTCGCGCCCCGGCCCGCGTTGGCTCGGGACAGGGGGGCTCAGGACAGTGCAGCACAGGATGAAGCAGCCCCGGTACTTCCCGCGGGCGTGAAAACCACCTTCGTTCACCTCGGGCGCGGTGAGCCGGGCGTGCTCTACACCCCCGAAGCACCGGGGCCGAAGGCGGCAACGGCGGTGTTCATCATGCACTCGGCGGCGGACTATCTCAGCTTCTCGGGATGCAGCGAACTGGCGAAGCGCGGCTACACCGTGCTGTGCGCCAACAATTCCACCAGCAAGTCGGGCGCCTACAACGACGGCATTCTCGACGAAGTGCTGGTCGAGGCCGGGCGCGGCGTGGCCTGGCTGCGTGCGCAGCCGAACGTGCGCCATGTCGTGCTGCTGGGCCACAGCGGCGGCGGCACGGTGATGAGCGCCTACCAGATGATCGCCGAGAAAGGCGTGGCCGCCTGCCGGGGCAAGGACAAGATCTGGCAGTGTCCCGACAGCGTGGGGCACCTGCCGCCCGCCGACGGGCTGATGATGATCGACTCCAATTGGGGCCTCGCCGCGATGACGCTGTTCAGCATCGACCCGGCGGTGGAGGGCGAGGCGGGCGGCGTAACAGGCGGGATGTCGCTCGATCCCGCGCTCGACATGTACAACCCCGCCAATGGCTTCAAGGCCAGCGGATCGCACTATTCGCCCGCTTTCGTGAAGCGGTTCCTTGCCGCCGAAGGCCAGCGCTCGAACGCGCTGATCGCCAGAGCCGAAAGCGAGTACGCCGCGATCCGGGCGGGCAAGGGCCCCTACAGCGACGATGCGCCGTTCACGGTGCCCGGTGCCATCCTGCTAGGCAGCAACAACAAGCTGTTCTCGCAGGACATCGCGCTGATGGCGCATACCGTCAAGGCCTGGCCGCTGCTCCATGCCGACGGCAGCGAGACCACCGGCATCGTCCCCACCGTGCGCGTGCCGGAGAACGTCACCAACAACTCGCCCTCGTACCTGCGCGGCGCGCTCAAGACCTCGGTCGAGAGCTATCTGAGCACTTATGCGATCCGCACCGGGCCGGATTTCGGCTATGACGCCACGTCTGTTCACGGGGTAGACTGGACCTCCAGCTACGCCAGCCCTCCGGGCAACGTGCAGCAGATCGATGCCCCGCTGCTGGTAATGGGCATGACCGGCCACTGGGAATATCTGGCGGCCGAGACGATCTTCAACCTCGCCCACAGCCGCGACAAGTCGCTCGCCTTCGTGGAGGGCGCCACGCATCTCTACACGACATGCAAGGCTTGTGAGAAAACGCCCGGCCAGTTCGGCGACACGCTGAAGACCACATACGATCATATCGACAGCTGGCTCGCGAAACCCGGCCGGTTCGACTGATCTGCCGCTGCCTTGCTATTCGCTTTCCGCGCGAAGGACCAGACGATGACCCTTTCCCGAAATACGCGCCTGTTCGCCGCGCCTGCACTGCTTTCGCTGGCGCTCGCGGGCGCGGCCAGCACTCCCCTGAACGCCACCATGCCCACCAGCATCGGCCACTTGCAACAGGTCATGCTGCGCGCCGTGCCTGCGAAGAACGGACACACACTTGCCGTCACCAGCCCCGCCTTCGCGTCCGGCAGTGACATCCCGGTCAGCGCCACGCAGTTCGGCGCCAACCGCTTTCCCGGCCTTGTCTGGAGCAAGGGACCTGTCGGCACGCGCAGCTATGTGGTGATCGTGCAGGGCGAACTGCCCACCGGCGACGGCACCAGCGTCCACTTCGCGCTGTACAACCTGTCCGCTGCCACCACGCAGCTGCCGCAAGGACTCTCTGCGGCACCGGCGGGTGCCGTGCTTGGCCCCAACGTCCATGGCACGGATGTCGCCTATGCCGGACCGCACGCCAAGGATGGCGCGCGGCGCGCCTATCACTGGCAGGTCTTCGCGCTCGATACCGTGCTGCGCGACAAGGACCTTTCGCTCGCCGCGCTGGCAGCAGCGATGCGCGGCCACGTCCTCGCCAGCGGTGAGGTGCTGGGCTATTCGGCGCCGCCTGCCGCAACCACCGGGGATGCCTCGGCCCCGCTGCGTATCGAGACCGGCCTTGTCAGCGGCGCGCCGGGGCGCGATCCGGCGATCTCGGTGTTCAAGGGCATTCCCTATGCCAAGCCTCCGGTCGGAGCGCTGCGCTGGCGCGCGCCAGAGCGCCCCGCAGCATGGCAGGGCGTGCGACAGGCAACCGCGTTCGGCGCCGCCTGTCCGCAGCCCGGCGGCGAGATGGCGCAGGGCATGGTCCAGAGCGAGGACTGCCTGACGCTGAACGTATGGACCGGCGCCAAACCGAACGCGGGCGAAAAGCGCCCGGTCTACGTGTGGATCTATGGCGGCGGCTTCATCGGCGGCACCGGCGCCAGCCCGGAATTCGACGGCGAAGGTCTGGCGAAGAAGGGCGTCGTCGTCGTGACCTTCAACTACCGCGTCGGCGTGCTCGGCTTCCTCGCGACGCCCGCGCTCAGCAAGGAGAGCGGGCATAACGCCTCGGGCAACTATGGCCTGCTCGACGACATCGCCGCGCTGCAATGGGTGAAGCGCAACATCGCTGCCTTCGGCGGCGATCCCGACAAGGTGACAATCGGCGGGCAGTCGGCAGGCGCGGGCTCGGTGGGCTTCCTCACCATGTCGCCGCTGGCCAAGGGGCTGTTCCGCGCCGGAATCCTCGAAAGCCACGCCCGCGATCCGCGCGACCCGGAACTGCGCTATCTCTCGGTTTCGTGGCGTCCGCTGGCTTCGGCGGAGAAGCAGGGAGAGGCCTATGCTGCGCAGCATGGCGCGACCACGCTGGAACAGCTGCGCGCGATGCCGTGGCAGGACCTGATCAAGGGCAGCGCCACCATCGATACCTCGGTGGAGACCGGCAGCGACGGCAAGCCGCCGCTGTTCCGCCCCACGGTGGACGGCTGGGTCCTGCCGCACGATTACAGCGAGACCTATCGCCTGAAAGCACAGAACCCGGTCATGGCGGTGGCGGGCAACAACAAGGATGAAAGCGGTGCGGTGCCGGAAACCGCCTTTGCCATGCTGCGTGCCAGCAAGGCCCCCCGCGCGCCGGAATGCCGCAGACCAGCGTCACGCTCGCGCAGTTCCAGGCGGCGGCGCATCGCAAGTTCGGCCCGCTCGCGGACCAGTTCCTGAAGCTCTACCCGGCGAAAGACGATGCGGAAGCCGCGTTGCAGAACAACGCCTCGGTACGCGACAATTCGCGCATCTCGACATGGCTGTGGGGCAGGCTGTTTTCGCCGGGAACGCCGGCGCCGGTCTATACCTACTTCTGGACCCACGCCCAGCCGGGCCCGACGCACGACACGCGCGGCGCCTTCCACGGCTCGGAAATTCCCTATGCCTTCGACAGTCTGGACGCGGTGAAGCTGCCCTGGACCGACGAAGACCGCCGGATCGCCGCGACGATGTCGTCCTACTGGGCGAATATCGTCAAGAACGGCAACCCGAATGGACCGGGCCTGCCAGAATGGCCGCTCTACACCGCCGCGAAACCCCAAGTGATGGAACTGGGAGACCACTTCGGTCCGATCCCGGTCGCCAGTCCCGAAAAGATCGCGTTCTGGGAACGCTTCTTCGCAACGCAGAAGGCCTGGTGATCGCCTGAGATCCACCAGGTGCAAACGCCCTCCTCCACCGCCTCACCCAAAGGCAAATGAAGGAGGGCGCCGCAGCCGGTCCATGGGCACGACACAACCATGAACCGACGAGTGCGGCGCTTCGGGCCTATGCACACCTCCCGGTGGCCTGCCTCCACCGGGAACCCGAAATCACCGCTGCGATGATCAGTAATTGACGATCACGCTCGCCTTGAAAGTGCGGCCGGGCTGCGAATAATACCCCTGCTGCACACTGCCGTTATCGGGAATATCCAGCGCATTGTACCAGGTCTCGTTGAACAGGTTGTAGACACCGGCGGTAATGCGCACCGGCTTGGCGAACCACGGCTGCCACCAGGCCGAAAGGTCGACCACCTGATAGCTGGGCGTCTTGTTGAGGTCCGAGGTCGGCGTCTCCACCTTGTCGCGCTTGCCCGCAGCGGTGCCGGTCAGGTCCGCGCCGAAGCCGTCGCCGGTATAGCCCACGCCCAGCACGCCCTTGATCGGCGCGACAGAGTTGAGGTGGACATCCTCGTCGGTGTCCTTGCCGTCGGCATAGGCGAACGAGCCCCACACGCGCCACGCCTTCGAGAAGGCCCAGTGCGCCTCGGCCTCGACGCCGCGGATGCGGACGTGCTGACGGTTGACGTAAAGATAAACGCCCCAGGGATAATTGCCATCCAGCCCCGCCGCCGCAGCGGTGGTCGTGATCGTGTCGATAAAGTTGCGATAGCGGTTGTCGTAGTAGCTGACCTTCAGCCCGCGCTCGCCGTCGCCGTACTTCACGCCCGCTTCCCAGCCCTTGCTGGTTTCGGGCTTCAGGTCGGGATCGCCGACGCTGACATAGGTGCCGCTGCCGCCGTAGGAGAGGTACAACTCGGTCGCTGACGGGGCACGGAACGCCTCGGACCATTGCCCGTAGACGGTCAGCTTGGGCAGCACGTCGTATTCGGCCAGGATTTTGGGCGACCAGTGCGAATCGCTGGAACCTGCCGGAAGCCCCTCATAGGAATCGTTCGCCTGATAGGCGGCGGTGTCATGCGGCGTCCGCTTGTAGTAATCGAAGCGGATGCCCGGCGTCACGCGCAGGCGGCCTTCCTCGCCCACCACGATGCGATCCTGCAGGATCACACCCAGATCCGTTCCGCTAACATCGGGCATATCCGACTGATTGATGTGGTAATAGGTGCAGGCGGAAGGGTTGCTCGCACAGGTATCCGATCCCGTCGCATACTGGTGCGTGCGCGTGCCGTACAATTCGCCCGCCAGCGAAACATGCTGCGTGATGGCGCCGGTAGCGATGCGCGCCGTCACCGAACCCTTGCCGCCGAACGTGGTCTGGCGCAGCGTGGAATCGCGGTCGTATTCGCCCACCGGAGCGGTCAGGCGATCGGCCATAGTGTAGGTTTCCAGCGTGGCGCGCTGCCAGTAGCCGAGCAGGTGCGCGTCCTCGATCAGGCTGTCGCCTTCCGAGGTATAGTCCCAGGTGCCCGACAGGCGCTTGCGCCCGGTCTTCTCCTGCGTGGTGTACGCACTGTAGGTGCTGCCGACCGAGGTCAGCGTGTCCTCGTCATAATTGCGCGAGAACAGTTCGCCTTCCAGCCCAAGGCGATGGCCGCCGGGAAGGTACTGACGCAGCTTCACCAGCAGGCTGCCCTGATCGTAGTTCGCCGGGTTCTTGTCGGTCCGGGTGGCGCCGGTGCCGCCGACATCGCCCTTGTTCTTCGTCTCCTCGCCGTTGCGATAGCCGCCCTGAACCAGCAGCATCGTGTTGCCGTGGCGCAGCGCGACCGACTGGTTCATGATGATGCTGTCGCTGGCGCTGTCATAAGTAACGCGTGAGAGGCCCCCTTGCGTCTTGCCATCGGTCAGCAGATCCTCGGGATCGAGCGTGCGCAGCGCCACCACGCCACCGAAGGCCCCGGTGCCGAACACGCTTGAATCCGCGCTCTTGACAACGTCGATGCCGACCAGCCCGTCGAAGTCGAAGGCCATCGAGCCCCCCTCGACACCGCGCGCGCCGTCGCTCAGCCAGGGCAGACGCACGCCGTCGACCGTGGTCTGCACCCGGTCGGCATCGAGGCCACGGATCGCGAACGAGCCGTTGTTGCCGTTCACCGTCACGCCCGCATCGATGCGGCGGGTGTAATCCTCCACGCTGTCGGTCTGCAGGCGCTGGAGCGTCTTGAGATCGGTCTTGGTGGTCAGCACCTCGGGCTTGCCGAGCTGCTCGAAGCCGTTGCCCGCGACAACGACGGACTCCTGCTGTCCATCGACCGAAAGCGTGCCGAGCTGGACCGAACCGCTGTCGTCCTGCTGCTGGGCATAGGCGGCATGGGCAAGGCCCAGCGCGCTCGTCAGCGCCAGCAGCGCGACGGAACTGCGGACAGCGCCGGAAAAGGCGACATGGCGCTGGGCGCGGCCAGCGAAATCATTGCGCAACATAATAGCAAATGCCTCTCATTAGCATTACATGCCTGGAGGTCGGAAGGTCATTCGTTCGGTCTGAGAGCCGATCATGACGTCGGCTGGTGTTGACGAGGAACCCCTCCCTCCCTGGTGCCCGCTCGATAGGGCCTGACAAAAACCGCGTCAAGTTTCTTGCTAGTGATTCGCATTTGCTCTATTAACGTTTGCACAGACAGAGTCCGTCCGCATCCTTTTGCGCGCGGAAACCGTGTCGCCTGCGCTGCCCTTGAAAGTGAAGATCGTGTCGTCCAGCCCTGCTGCCCTACAGCTGTTTTCGCATGGGTTCCCCCCTGCCACAGCCTCTGCGCGGCTGGTCGTGGCCTCGAATGACGCGCCTTCGCTCCCGGCGGCCCCGCCGCTTCCCGAGCGCTGCCCCTACCGTCCCTCGAACCGCCGCCACATCGTCGGCCTGATCGGAACGCTGGCGACGATGGCGCTGCTGGGCGGGGTCTGCACGCTGATGTGGTCTTCGGTGAACTTCCATCCCCGGCAGGGCTCTCCCCATCTGACCGTTGTCACGCTGGCCTCTCCGCCATCGCCGAAGCAGGCCGCGCCGAAAGCCGCGCCGCCCCCACCGCCCCGGCCTGCACATCAGCGCCGCCAGCTGGCCGCGGTACCAACGCCGCGCATCGTGCTGGCGCCGACCACCGCGGTCGCGAGCCCGGCCGCCGCGCCGCTTTCCGCAGCCCCCGCCGCGTCCTCGCTCGTCGCCGCGCCGGTTACGCCAAGGATCGCGACAGCGCCGGTCCCTTCACCCGGCGCGCCGCCTGCCACGCCGCCTGCCGCCCCCGATGCCGGGTGGCAGAGCCGCCTGATGGCCCGCCTTGCCGCCTACCGCCGCTATCCTGCCGATGCCCGCCACCGGCATGAGCAGGGCACCGCCAGCGTGCGCTTCCGCATGGATCGCGAGGGCCGGGTGCTGTGGGCGCAGCTGGCGCAGTCCTCCGGCTCGGCCCTGCTCGACGCGGCGGCGCTCGATACCGTCAACCGCGCCGCGCCGCTTCCCAAGCTTCCGCAAGGCATGGGCGAGGAACTGACGCTGACCCTGCCGATTGCCTTTTCGCTGCACTGATCTATCTCCCTTATTATGTCCAAGGAACCGACGATGACCGACGCCGCGCTGCTCGAACCCTCCCGCGCCCGCCGCCTGAAGGCCGAAACGCACGCCGTTCACGACAAGCTCGACACCGGGCTGATGGCGCGTGACAGCTTCTCCAGCCGCGAGGGCTATGCCGGGTTCCTCAAGATGCAGTTGGCCTTCCATCGCGACATCGCCGCGCTCTATGCCGATCCGGTGCTGCGCACGCTGCTGCCGGGTCTGGCCGAGCGCCAGCGCCTTGCCGCCGTGGAAGCCGACGCCGCCGATCTGGGCCTCGACCTTGCCGAAACCCGCCCGCGCGTGTTCGAGCCCGGCCATCCCGCCGATCTCGCCACGGCGCTCGGCTGGCTCTATGTCGCCGAAGGCTCGAACATGGGCGCGGCGGTGCTGCGCAAGGCCGTCCAGAAGATCGGCCTGACCGACGAGTTCGGCGCCCGCCATCTGGCCCCGGCAGAAGAAGGCCCCGCCGCGCACTGGCGCGCCTTCGTCGCCGGGCTCGACGCGGTGACGCTGGACGAGGCGGGTGAGCAGGCCGCCATCGAAGGCGCCCGTGCCGCCTTCGCGCATGTGCAGGCACTGGCCGATGCGGACGTCCTCTGATCCCGATATCATCGACGGCGCGGGGGTAGGTCCCGCGTCGGAGAACGGCGCCTCCGGCGTTTCCCCACCCGCTGTCTCTCCGGCGCCGAAACTCGCGCGCAGCCGCATCTCGCGCTCGGCGTGGTTCGTGGCGGGCTGGGTGCTCGTCGGTATCGGCGTGATCGGCATCTTCGTGCCGCTGCTGCCGACCACCGACTTCATGCTGCTGGCGCTGCCCTGCTTCGCGCGCTCCTCACCCCGCTTCGAAGCGTGGCTCATCAACCACCCGCGCTTCGCCCCCCCTTTACGCGCCTGGCGCGACCAGCGCGCCGTCTCCCGCCACGCCAAGCGCGCGGCGGTGTTCGGAATGAGCCTGGGCTTCGGGCTGTTCATGCTGCTGGCAAAGCCCCACGCAATCGTGGCGATTCCCGTGGCACTGGTGCTGATAGCCGCGGCGGCATGGGTGCTCTCGCGCCCGGCGCCCAGGGCGTAGCCCTTTCCTTCCAAAGCCGTCGTCCCAGCGAAGGCTGGGACCGTTATCGATGTCGCGCGCTATTTGCAGCGATCCCAGCCCCCCTTTTTTTTTGGCGCTGGGATGACGGCATTGTGTGCCGTCAGAACGGAATTTCCGCCCCCTCGTAATCGAACAACTTACCGCTGTCGGTGACTTTCAGGCCCTCGATCACGTCGAGCAGTTGCAACGCGGCGCGTTCGGTGTCGAACAGGCGACCGGGCTGGACATTGCCCTGAAACGGGCGCGACAGCGCGGTATCGACCGTGCCGGGGTGCAGCGCGACGACGATCGCGCGGTCGTTGCGGCGACGCTCCTCGATGGCAAGGTTGCGCACCAGCATGTTGAGCGCGGCCTTCGAGGCGCGGTAGCCGTGCCAGCCGCCCATCCGGTTGTCCGCCACCGATCCCACCCGCGCCGAAAGCGCCGCGAACACCGCGCGGCCACTCCTGGGCATCACCGGCAGGAAGTGCTTGGCGACCAGCGCCGGGCCGATGGCGTTCACCGCATAGACCTTTGCCAGCCACGCCGGATCGAGATCGCGCAGCGCCTTTTCCGGGCCGAACTCGCCCTCATGCAGCAGCCCGGTGGCGACGATCACAAGGCCAGGCGGCGGTCCCTTGGCGACATGGGCTGCCGCCGCCGCGATGCTGTCCTCGTCGGTGAGGTCGAGGTGCTGCGCGCCGCTGCGCGAGCGGGCAAAGCCATGCACCACGTCGAACGCGCCTTCCTCGACCAGCGCCGCCTCGAAAGCGGAGCCGATCCCGCCCGAGGCACCGATGACGACGGCGGAGGTCTTCACAGCCACGTCCCTCGTCTCAGCCGCGCATGAAGCGCCAGCGGTCGGCATCGCTCTCGGCCGCATCGAAGCGATAGCCGTCGCTATCGAAGCCGCGCATCGCGTCGATGTCGGTCACATGGTTCTCGACCAGCCAGCGCGCCATCATTCCGCGCGCACGCTTGGCGTTGAAGCTGACGAAGCGCGGGCCCTTGGGGCCTGGCTCGCGGAACTCCACCTCGATCACCCGCACGCCATCGAGCTTGCCCGCCACCGAGGCGAAGTATTCCTGACTGGCGAGGTTGAGCACGGTACCCGAACCTTCCTCGGCCACCTGTTCGCGCAGCAGGTCGGCAATGCGCGTGCCCCACCAGTCGGTCAGGCTCTTGTGGCGCGGCGCCCAGCGCGTGCCCATTTCCAGCCGGTAGGGCCGGATCATGTCGAGCGGGCGCAGGAGGCCGTACAGCCCGGAGAGCATCCGCACATGATCCTGCGCGAAAGTCACGCCCGCCTCGTCCAGCGTATGCGCCTCGAAGCCGGTGTAGACATCGCCTGCAAAGGCGAACAGCGCCTGCCGCTCGGGCAGTTCGGGGAAATCGCGATAGCGATCGGCATTGAGCTTCGCCAGCTTGGGCGAGATGTGCATCAACTCCGACAGGCGCTTTTGCGTGAGGTGCGAGGCGGACTTCGCCAGCCCCATCGCCTCTTCGGCGAAGTGCGGCACGGTGGCGCCAAGCGGCGGCAGTTCGCGCTCGTAGTCGAGCGTCTTGGCGGGAGAGAGCAGCGCGATCATAGGGGCTGGCGGTAGCGGCGGAGGGCCGGGGCGTCAAACCGGGGAGGCCGGTTCTGCCGCCTTCGCTTTGCTCTTCTTCAATCCTCCCAGCCCCGCTCAGCCTGAGCCTGTCGAAGGCCGCGCGCTGCCCTATGTCCAGGCACTTCGCAGGATGCCGCCGTATCGCGCTGCCTTCGACAGGCTCAGGCTGAGCGGATGTGGTGTGGCTTGCCCGCTTCCCCAGCTTCCCCGCCTCGCTACACTTTCGCAGGCTCCAGCCGCGGGCTGAGCAGCTGGATCGCGATCAGCGCCAGGAAGTAGGCGCTCGCGCACATCGCGAAGAGCACGCCGTAGCTGTGCGTCGCGTCCAGAATGTAGCCCGCCAGCAGCGCCATGCCCATGCCGCCGAGCGCGCCCAGCGTGCCGCCGATCCCCACCACCGAGCCGACCGCACCGCGCGGGAACACGTCAGAGGGCAGCGTGTAGAGATTGGCCGAGAACGCCTGATGCGCAGCCGTCGTCACGCCGATCACCAAGACCGCCGTCCACAGGCTGTCGATCGACTGCGCGTACCAGATCGGCAGCACGCAGATCGCGCTCACCAGCATCGTCACCTTGCGCGCGGCATTCACGCCGCGCCCCGCCTTGATAAGGCGCGAGGACAGCCAGCCTCCCGCCACGCTGCCAAGGTCGGACAGCAGGTAGATCGCCGCCAGCGGCAGCCCGAAGTTTTTCAGATCGAGGTGATAGCGCTCGAACAGATAGCCCGGCAGCCAGAACAGGAAGAACCACCAGACCGGATCGATCAGCAGCTTGCCCAGCGCATAGGCCCATGTCTCGCGCACGCGCAGCAGCTTCGTCCACGCGATCGTCTCGACCGGGCCTTCGGGGTCCTGCCGGATCCACGCCAGCTCACCCGGCGAGACGCGGGCATGGCCCTGCGGATCGCGATAGAGCGCCCACCATGCCACCAGCCACAGCACGCCCAGCACGCCGGTAACGTAGAACGCCATGCGCCAGTCGAACCACAGCACCAGCGCGGGCACGATCAGCGGCGTCAGGATCGCGCCGATATTGGCGCCTGCATTGAAGATGCCGATCGCCAGCGCCCGCTCGCGCTTGGGGAACCAGTCGGTGACGGCGCGGATGCCTGCGGGGAAATTGCCGGATTCGCCGATGCCAAGCCCGAAGCGCGCCATCGCGAACGAGGCGACGCCGCCCGCAAAGCCATGCGCGACATGGGCGATCGTCCAGATCACCAGCGCCACCGCATAGCCCAGCCGCGCGCCCAGCGCGTCCACCACTTTGCCGAACGAGAGATAGCCCACCGCATAGGCAACCTGGAACCAGAACACGATCGCCGCGAAGTCGCTCTCGGTCCAATGGAACTGCGCCTCCAGCGTGGGCTTGAGCACGCCGATCATCTGGCGGTCGACATAGTTGATCGCGGTCGCGGCGAACAGCAGGCCCACGATCACCCAGCGATAGCGCCCGGCGCGCGGCGACAGGCCCGCATCCGGCGCCTCGTCAACAGCCGTCCCGTCGACAACGGACGCAACAGCGGGCACCTCGCCCGCCAGCGCATCATGGTCCGCCCTGATCCCTTCGGCAGGGGTCATGCATCATCTCCCGTATGAGGGGCGGCCGCTCTTATCATTGTCGCGGCCTGCCCTTGGTGGTCAGTCCTAGTCCGGCGGCGCGCCCTGTGCCACTGCCTGTGTCGTGGCCCTTGCGGTGCCAATCCGGCATGTCACCTCGCCCAGCCCGCAAAGCGCGCGCGAACCTGCGCGCCGGGGCGCACTTCGTGAACGCCGGTCACGGCGCCGCTCGACACCCACAGGCCCTTTTCCGTGCGCTGTCCGCGTGCGACAAGGTTGGCGAGGAGAAAGCGCACCGCGCCCAGCGGCCCGTCGAGCATCGTCGCGGTCGTCCCCTCGCCCGCCACCACGCCGTCGATCTCCAGCGAGACCGGCACGCACGAAAAGTCGATCTCCTGCCAGTCGGCAAAGGCGGGGCCGACGATCATCCCGGCATTGTTGCCGAAGTCGGAGACCGTCACCGGCGGGCCATCGGCATTGATCCGCGCCCAGGGCGAACTGGCGATCTCGATGCCGATATGCACCGCGTCGATCAGCGCGGCGGTAGCGGCATCGTCGGTAGGCACCACCCCGTCCCAGCCGGGCACGACATGGAGCAGGAACTCGGCCTCGGCAGCGGCGAAACCGCCTGCGAACACGGGCATTTCCGGCTCGGAACCTGCGCCCTGCGTGACCACCTCGTCCGCGAAGATCGGCCCGCACAGCCGGTCGGCGCCCAGCGCTATATCGCGCGGCGGCGGAATACGCCCGACCTTCCAGCCAACGACCTCGCGCCCGTCGAGCGCGATGGCAGTGTCCTGAATGCGATAGCCGGCGGCGAGGTCTTCCGGCAACGCACCGGGGTAGGCGTCAAGCGCCGAAGCGCTGCGCCGTGCGGCGACGAAAGCGGCGGCGATGGCCTGCTCGGTGCCCGATGCGCCTTTGCGCGCTTCATCCTGCTGCGCCGTAACCTCGGGGCCAGAATCGCTTTTGGAATATCCGTCCATATTGCGGAACCTGCTAATGGAAACCGGTGTCAAACACAAGCCGCTTTCGGGCCGCATCCGGGTGCGCAGAACAAACGCACGGTTTTCCGCCAGTCGCTTGCGCCTCGTATGTCGCTGCGTTGCTTTTCGCTCCGACACCGGGCAAGCCTCTAACCCGCACGCGATCAAAAAGCAGAACAGGAACCCCGCCGATGCCGCCGCCGTCCCCCCCGATGCCAAGCCGACGATCAACGACGTCGCGCGCCTTGCCGGGGTGTCGAAGAAGACGGTCAGCCGCGTCATCAACAAGTCGCCGCTGCTGAACGAAGCCACCCGCGAAAAGGTCGAGGCGGTGATCGCCGAGCTGGCCTATGTCCCCAATCCGCAGGCCCGCGCGCTGGCGCTGCGCCGCAACTTTCTGATCGGCCTGATCCACGACAACCCCAATGCGCAGATGGTGCTGGGCGTGCAGGAGGGCATTCTTCAGACCATCCGCGATACCGAGTTCGCGCTGGTGGTGCGCCCGGTCGATCGCCACTCGCCCACGCTGATCGAGGATATTCGCCGCTTCGTGGAACAGCAGCGCCTGTTCGGCGTCATGCTCCTGCCGCCGATCTCGGAGAACGATGAACTCGCCGCGGTCTGCCGCGATCTCGGCTGTACGCTGGTGCGCATGGGCTCGGCCCAGCTCGATGCCCCGGCGCATCTCGTCGCCTCGAACGACCGCGAGGCGGTGGCAGGCGCGGTCGAATGGCTGGCCGGGCTCGGCCATTCGCGCATCGGGCTTGTCACCGGGCCTGCCGGTTTCCGCTCCGCCCACGAGCGCGAGCGCGGCTTCGAGGAGGGCATGGCGCGCGCCGGGCTTACCCCCGACCCGGCCTTGCGCGCGCCCGGAGACTACCGCTTCGAATCGGGGCTGGAGGCCGGGCACCGCCTGCTCGCCGCCGATCCGCCGCCCACCGCGATCTTCTCCAGCAACGACGAGATGGCCGCAGGCGTGATCCACGCCGCCCACGCGCGCGGCATCGCCGTGCCGGACGCGCTTTCGATCATCGGCTTCGACGATACCGCCATCGCCGCCCACTTCTGGCCGCCGCTGACAACGGTACGCTGGCCGATCGAGGCCATGGCGCGCGCGGCGGCCAGAAAGCTGATCGAACCCGCCAGCGCGGGCGAGGAGCCCTCGCAGTTCCCCTCCGACCTGATCCGCCGCGCCTCGGCCGTGGCACCACGCGGCTGAGGGTCGGCTGGGGGTGGGCCAGCGCGACGCCCGAAATAGGTAGGCCAACGGCCACACCACCCGATGCCCAATCTTCGTCATTCCCGCAAAGGCGGGAATCCAGTCAGCGCAACGTGTCGAACCCAAGATCGCTGGCGAGATCTCGCCGATGTGAGAATGTAGACGGCGGGCGCGAAGGCGTCCTTCATCGCAAGGTTGCTGCTGGATTCCCGCCTTCGCGGGAATGACGAAGCGGGGTGACCATTTAGCAAGCCGACAGAGGTCATGAAAGACCATTCGCATTCGCCCCGCAGCCAAGGTCAGGTAGTCTCTAGACCCCCTCTATCCCCCTCTACCCTGTCTCTAGCCCCCTTTATGTCCGCTTCAATCTGCACGTCTGCATCGGGGATGCTTGACACCGGTTGCCCACAAAGTAGGATCATAGTCCATAATATGAAATGACGAAGGGATGGGAGCGTGGTGTCTCTGGCAAAGGGCAGCCGTGTCTTGCGGCTGGGACTGATCCTCTCTGCGGCGCTGAATATCGCTGTTTTTCCGGCATTTGCGCAAGAGCCAGCAAAGGCAGAAGCACCGCCGCCGCGCGAATGGATCGACGCGAAGACCGGCCACCGGGTGGTGCGGATCTCGAACGAGCCGAACTCGTCCAGCCTCTATTTCAACTACAACGCCTATACGCCGCAGGGCGACAGGATGGCGATCGTCACGCCTGCCGGAATTGCCGCGATCGACCTCAAGACTTTCAAGGAAATTCCGGTACTTGCCGTGAAGGCGCCGTTCCGGCTGCTGTTCACCGGCCACAAGACGCGGCAGGTCTATTACGAAACCTTCCAGGGCGGCCCCGATGGCGGCAAGACGGTCTGGGCGGTGTCGATAGATGGCGGAAAACCAAGGAAAATCGCCTCTGTCGCCAGTGGCGATATCCAGACCATCAATGCCGACGAAACGCTTCTGGGAGGCGTCTCGGTGGATGGCGATCGAGGTGCCAACGCGCTGAAAGCGTTCCAGAAAACCGACCAGCGCTTCGATCAGGCGGACTATCAGGCCACCGGCAAGGACGGCAAGCCACTGAACTACGCCGACGCCAAGGAAGTCCGCATGGACGAACGACTGGAGGCGAAAGTGCCGATGTCGATGTTCGTGGTCGACATAAAGACTGGTAAACAAAGGAAAGTCTACGGCTCTACCGACTGGCTGAACCACCTCCAGTTCTCGCCCACCGATCCTAACCTGCTGATGTTCTGCCACGAAGGCCCCTGGCAGAAGGTCGACCGTCTCTGGCTGCTCCATCTTGACCGCCCGAGCACCCCGCCGGTGAAGATCCACACCCGCACGATGAACATGGAAATCGCGGGACATGAATGGTTTAGCGAGGACGGTAAGACGATCTGGTACGATCTCCAGACCCCGCGCGGGCAGGATTTCTGGGTCGCCGGATACGACATCGCGACCGGCCATCGCACGCAATATCACCTCATCCGCAACGAATGGTCGGTCCACTTCAACCGCAATGCCGATGGCAGCCTGTTCTCCGGCGACGGCGGCGGGCCGGACATGGTCGCCCATGCCGGCGACGGCAAGTGGCTCTATCTGTTCACCCCGCACGCGGTCATTCCCGATGCGGGCATCCCCTCTCCCCATTCCGAAGCGCTGATCCAGCCGGGAACTTTTACGGCGGAGAAACTCGTCGACATGGGCAAACAGGACTATCGACTGGAGCCCAACGGCAAGTTCTCACCCGATGGCAAGTGGCTGATTTTCCGGGGCAACATGTTCGGACCAAGCTATGTCTTTGCGGTCGAACTCGCCCGCACCAAGGAGCCCGCCCAGTGACCGCGAACACCATCCGCCCGGCCCTGCTGCTGGCCGCCACCGCTGCCCTGCTCATGGCCGCCGCACCGCCACCCGCGAACGACATTCCGCCCGACACCGCCACTGCCCGGCCCGACAAGCCTGCCGCGCGGGTCTTCATCGCCAGCGATTCCACCGCCGCGCACTATGGCGCTGCGCAGTTCCCGCAGATGGGCTGGGGCATGTTCCTGGGCTGCGCGCTGCCGACAGACGTGCAGGTGGTGAACATGGCGCACGGCGGGCGCAGTACGGGAACCTACGTGTCCGACGGTTTCTGGAAGCAGCTGACCGATGCGCTGCAACCGGGCGACACCGTGCTGATCCAGTTCGGCCACAACGACGAGGACACCACCAAGATGTTCCGTCACGTCGATCCGCCGCAATATGCTGTGAACCTTGCAAAATTCGTCTCTGACGTGCGCGAGAGGCAGGGCGTTCCGGTGTTGCTGACGCCGATCGCCCGCGACGAGTTCGACGCCTCCGGCCATATCCGCGAAACCCACGGCGCCTGGGCCGAAGCGGTGCGCCGGGTGGCTTCCGAAACGCACACCCCGCTGATCGACCTCGACGCCAGGGCCATGGCGTGGTTCGGCGCGAAAGGCCCCGGCAAGACGGGTGCCGACCGCTATTTCCTAATCTATGATGCCGCCGATCACATCGCCCGCTTTCCCGAAGGGCACCGCGACACCACCCATCTGAACGAGTTGGGCGCGCGCAGCGCCGCCGCGCTGGTGGCGAACGATCTCGCCACGCTCGACGTGCCACTGGCCAAGCGCGTCCATGCGCCCGATCCTGCCGCCCAGCGCGCGCTGGGCGCGCCGACCTGCTGGTAGAGAGCGGCATGATGCGCCGGGATATCCTTGTCTGGAGCGCAGCCATGGCGCTGATGCCACGGCCAGCATTTGCCGCGCAGACCTTCGATATCCGGCACTTCGGCGCGCGCGGCGACGGCGAGACGCTCGATACCGACGCGATCAATGCCGCTATCCACGCGGCGGCGAGAGCAGGCGGCGGCGTGGTGACGATCCCCGCCGGACGCTATCTGTGCTTCTCGATCCGCCTTGCCAGCCGCGTCTCGCTGCGCTTCGAGGCTGGCGCGGTAATCATCGCCGCCGATCCCGCGCGCCACGCCGGGCGCTACGACCTGCCGGAGGATCGCGGAGCGCAACTCTATCAGGACTTCGGCCATAGCCACTGGCACAACAGCCTGATCTGGGGCGACGGCGTGGAGGACGTTGCGCTCGAAGGGCCGGGCCGGATCGAAGGCGGTGCGCTCACCCGCAACGGCCCCGGCGCGCGCTGGCAGGCGCAGACCGGCGAGCGGCCCCTGTCGATGCAGCACATGACCAAGGCCGAGATCACCGCGCTGGAGAGCGATCACGCGGCGATGGAAAGGCTCGGCAACAAGGCCATCGCGCTGCGCATGGGGCGACGCATCCGCCTTTCGGGGCTCACCATCGCGGGCGGCGGCCATATCGCCGTGCTCGCCACCGGCACCCAAGGGCTGACCATCGAGAACCTGACCATCGACACCGCGCGCGACGGGATCGACCTCGACTGCGTGCGCGACGTGACGGTTTCGGGGTGCCGGATCAATACGCCCAACGACGATGCCATCGTCGTCAAATCCAGCCTCGCGCTGGGCGAGAAGATCGCGTCGGAGAACGTGACGATCCGCGACTGCCAGGTCTCGGGCTACGATCTGGGAACGATGCTGAGCGGCACCAACGGCACCACGCAGGCGCTCGCGCCCGACCGTGACCGGCCAACCGGGCGCATCAAGCTGGGGACCGAGAGCAACGGCGGCTATCACCATATCCTGATCGAGCGCTGCCGCTTCGCGCATTGCCGGGGCCTTGCGCTCGAAACGGTGGACGGCGGCGCGATGGAAGACGTGATCGCGCGCGAACTGTTCATGGAAGACGTCACCACCGCGCCGATCTTCGTGCGGGTGGGCAACCGGGGGCGCGGACCTCATGGCACCGCAATCGGCTCGACCCGCGGCATCCGCATCGAACGGGTGTTCGCGCAAGCGATCGACCCGCGCTATCCGGCGATCCTTGCAGGCATTCCCGGCCACCCGGTACGCGATGTGACGCTTTCGCAGATCAATCTGACCTATGCGGGCGGCGGCACCGCGAGCGATGCGGCACGGCAGGTTCCGGAGGTGCCGAACGCCTATCCGGAGCCCAGCATGTTCGGCGTATTGCCCGCCTGGGGCCTGTGGATGCGCGATGTGGAGCGGATTTCGCTCGACCGGATCGCCCTTGCGACCGCAGCGCCCGACGCCCGCCCGCCCATTATGCTGGATCGCGCCACCGGATAACCGCCAGCGCCTTTCCGCTCTGGCCGCAACGCCGCATCCTGCCATGATTTGTCCGCACTGACCGCTTCGAGGAGAGACCCGCCCGTGACACCGCCCGAAACCTCGCGTCGCAACCTGCTGGCAGGCGCCATCGCTGCGGCGGCGCTTGCGCCGTCACTGGCTCCGACGCTGGCACAGGCGCAAGATCCGAAGTTCGCTCCGGCAAACGCCCATGGTCCCGGTACGGACCTGAAGGTCGAGCGCTTCCCGATCTGGCCGGGCACACCGCCGGGATACCCGGCGGCGGGCGTGAAGGACGTGTTCGTCAAACGCAGCCCCACCGGCGACGAGGACGACATCGCCTGGACCAATGTGGCCATCCCGATGCTGACTGTCGTTCACCCGGAAAAGCCGAACGGCGCGGCCATGCTGGTGGTCCCCGGCGGTGGCTATGTGCGCGTGGCGGTCGGGCGGCACGGATCGGACATTGCCCAGCGCTTTGCCGCGCAGGGGATCACCACGTTCGAACTGCTCTATCGCCTGCCGCACGATGGCTGGGCGGCAGGGCCGGACGTGTCGTTGCAGGATGCACAGCGGGCGCTGCGGCTGATCCGGGCGGGCGCGGGAACGCGCTGGCAGGTCGATCCGGAGCGCGTCGCCATCTCGGGCTATTCGGCGGGTGGGCATCTGGCGGCACGCGCAGCCTCGCGCCCGGATCTCGTGACCTATGCGCCGGTCGATGCGGCGGACCGGCAATCGGCGCGGGTGAACGTGGCGGGGCTGTTCTTCCCGGTCGTCACCATGCTGGACGAGGGCGTGCATCGCCAGTCGCGCGAGCAATTGCTGGGCGCCCGCAAGGACGATCCCGAGGCACGCACGCACTGGTCGACGCAGATCGGCCTGCCCGCCGACATGCCGCCCACCTATGTCGCCTGCAATGCCGACGATCCGGTGGTGCCGCCCGAGAACGCAATCCTGATGTTCCGTGCGCTCAATACCCTCAAAATCCCCACCGAACTCATGATCTTCGAGAAAGGCGGCCATGGTCCGCCAGCGCCGCACAAGGATGGCACGCCAACGCCGTGGATGGCACTGTTCGAGGCCTTTGCCGGCGATCACGGTTGGCCGGTGCGCGCATGACCGCATCGCCATCACTGCCGGGTGCTTTCGAGAGCCTCACGGCGACACTGTTGGGCGAGGCTGGAACCGGGCCTGCCTTTGCGCTGGAGGACGACCGCGCCCCGCTCGAATGTGCCGTCGTCAGCAATGTCGCGCAGGGCGCCCTCCTCCACTTCACGGCCCAGAACCCCTGCGGCACGGCCGCGCTGGTGATTGGCGGCGGTGGTTACGTCCAGCTTATGGCCGGGCGCGAAGGCGTGCAGGTCGCGCGCTGGCTGAACATCCTGGGAATCGACGCCCACGTGCTGATCCACCGCTTTCCCGACGCAGCAAACGGCGTGATGGCGCCGCTTGAAGACGCGCGCGCGGCGATGCGCTTCCTGCGCGAACGCGGCGCTTCTCGGGTCGGTGTGGTGGGGCTGTCCTCGGGCGGCCACCTTGGCGCGTGCCTGCTCGCCTGCACCGACGAGCATTCACCCGATTTCGCCGTGATCGGTTATGCGCCGATCTCGACCAATGCCGCCGGACGCACGGTGATCGCCGACAAGCCACCACTGGCGCCGCCGGAAAAGCAGGCGTTCTACGATGCGCTCCAGCCCGATGCACAGATGGCGGAAAACCCGCCGCCGTGCTTCGTGGTCTATGCCGCAAGCGATCCAGTGGTGCCGGTGGTCAACGCGCGCCGTCTCACTGCCGCGATCGAAGCGCGCGGCGGACATGCCGAACTGCATGTCTTTGCCGAGGCGCCCCACGGCTTCGCCCTCGATACGGCCAGCCTGCCGGTCTCGCTCTGGCCGCAGCTGTGCGAAGCGTGGATGCGACAGATGACCATTCTGCCGCCGAGCTAGCCCAAGGCAACTTGACCAGAAACAGCAGCAGCCCCATCTGAGGGGGGCAAGGGACGCCCCTTGCCTGCACTTCGCGCACCGGAAGCGCCATGCGGTATGCCAACCGGGACGGCCCGGACATGGAGTTACGCATGTCCTGGATTATCCTTGGGGTCGCAGGTCTTCTCGAAGTCGTCTGGGCGTTGGCGATGAAGCAGTCGCAAGGCTTCACGCGCCTTTGGCCCTCTTTCGTCACGCTGCTGGCCATGGCCGGATCGTTCGGTCTGCTGGCGCTTGCCCTGCGCAGCCTGCCGCTGGGCACGGCCTATGCGATCTGGACCGGGATCGGCACGCTGGGGGCATTTGCCGCCGGAATCGCGCTGTTCGGAGAACCTTTGAGCGCCGTCCGGCTGGGCGCGGTCGTGTTGATCCTTGGCGGCATGGTGCTTCTCAAGCTATCCTGAATGTCCGCGCCTGCATCCATCTGCAACCTTTTTCGACAGATCGCGATGCAACTCCCGATATGTGAAATCCATGTCCACAATGTCATTGACACCGGTTTCCAACAGGAATAGCCGTTAGCCCAACGAAGGCGAATCCAACAATCGCCACACACGCGACGGCCGCGTCTCCAGCCGTAGCCCTTGGGAGGGATGTCATGAAATCGAAGGCATGGACGAAATGTGAAACCAGTCGGCTGGGTTTGATTGCTACCGGTGTCTTTACCGGAATTGCGGCGCTTTCGCTGTCTGCACCAGTGCTTGCCCAGACCACCGGCACGACGGCTGCTGCGACCACGCCGCCCGCTTCGCCTTCTGCTGCTTCACCTGCATCGGAAGCCCCGGCGCAGACCGCGTCCGCGGCCCCCGGCTCGATCAGCCCCGCCACGGCGCAGGAAATCATCGTCACCGGCTTTCGCCAGAGCGTCGCCACCGCGCTCAACGCCAAGCGCAACGAGATCGGCGCGGTCGATGTCATCAAGAGCGAGGACATCGCCCAGTTTCCCGACAACAACCTGGCCGAATCGATCCAGCGCATCCCCGGCGTGACGATCACCCGCGCCGCCGGTGAAGGCCGCTCGATCACCGTGCGCGGCCTTGGCCCCGGCTTCACCCGCGTGCGCATCAACGGCATGGAAGCGCAGGCGACCTCGGGCGGTTCGGCGGCGGCAGGCGGCATCAATCTGGGCCGCGGGTTCGACTTCAACGTCTTCGCTTCAGAGCTGTTCAACTCGATCACCGTGCGCAAGACGCAGTCGGCAGACGTCGACGAAGGCTCGCTCGGCGCCACCGTGGACCTTGCCACCGCGCATCCGTTCGACTTCAAGAAGACCACCGCGACGATCTCCGCCGAGGGACAGTACAACGACCTGCGCGGCCGCATCGACCCGCGCCTTGTCGGGCTGTTCTCCACCACCTTTGGCGGCAGCGATTTCGGCCTGCTGGTCTCGGGCGCCTACAGCACCAGCCACAAGTACGAAGACGATCAGGGCGGCGCGGGCGGCTGGGACACGGTGAACACCAACGGCGGCTTCTGCTCGCCCCTGGGCGTCACCCCGACCAACCCGCTGGCCGGCAGCAATGCCTACGGTTCCAGCGCCACCCAGTGCTCGACCGGGGTGGACCGCCTGCCCGGCACCGCCAGCAACATCGCCGCCTATCAGACGGCGGAGGGGAACGGCACCGTCCAGATCCCGCACCTACCGCGCTACGGACGCATCACCCATGACCAGAAGCGCCTCGGCCTGACCGGGTCGCTGCAATGGCAGCCGAGCAACCACACACTCGTCACCTTCGACGCGCTGTATTCGCAGCTGAAGGAAACCCGGCGCGAGATGTACCTGAACGGTATCTCCTTTGCCCGTTCGCTGTCGAGCAACGGCCTGCCGCAGACCAGCGTGACCGATGCCGAGGTCAACGATGCGGGCGATCTGGTCTACGGCGTGTTCGACAATGTCGACGTGCGCTCGGACGACCGCCTGGTGCAGGACAAGACCACGTTCCAGCAGTACACGCTGAACTTCAAGCAGGACCTGTCGGACACCTTCCACATCACCGGTCTTGCGGGCTATTCGGACTCGAAATACTCGAACCCGGTGGACGTCACCGTGTCGATGGATGCCGTCAATTCGGATAACTACAGCTTCGACTACCGGAACAACAGCCGTCTGCCGCTGATCACTTACGGCTTCGACGTCACCGATCCCAACGCCTACAGCTTCACCAGCGGCAATTCGCTGGCCCGCGTGCGCCAGTACTATGTCGACAACACCTTCAAGACCGGCGAACTGAACGGCACGTTCGATATCACCTCCGATTTCCATTTCAACTTCGGCGGATCGTACAAGCAGTTCGACTTCAAGGCCCAGCGTTTCGACCGTAATGCGGCGGAAACCACCGTGCCCGACCTGCCCGCAGGCACTTCGCTCGCCAGCCTGACCGATACCGTCACCGGCTTCGGCAAGGGTATGAACCTGCCCGCAGGTTCGGCCACCAGCTGGGTCACGCCCGACCCGCAGGCCTTCATCGACGCCTTCGGCATCCTTTCCGGACAGGGCACCTGGACGATGGGCAGCATCGACAACTCAGGCGCACGCGGAGGTAACCAGAGCGTGACCGAGAAGACGAAGTCCGCCTACGGCCAGTTCACCTTCGATACCGACTTCCTGCCCGTCCATATCCGCGGCGACGTGGGCATGCGCTATATCGACACGCAGCAGACCGCGCGCGGCTATCAGCTGCAATCGGGCAGCGCGGCGCTGGTCTCGGTCCAGAACGACTATCACAAGTGGCTGCCGGCGGTGAACCTGACGGCGGATCTGCAACAGAACCTGCTGCTGCGCTTCGGCGCCGCACGCGTGCTTGCCCGCCCGAACCTCACCAGCCTGTCACCGGGTGGCACGATCCTGGCGCAAGGCACCAAAAGCATCACGCTGGGCAATCCGCAGCTCGCCCCGATCGAGGCGAGCACGATGGACGTCTCGCTGGAGTGGTACTTCGCGCCGCGCTCGATCCTGTCGGTCGCCTACTTCCACAAGAACATCCATACTTTCGTGCAGACGCTGACGCGCTCGATCCCGTTCAGCGAGACGGGCCTGCCGGACTCGCTGCTGGATGGCTACCCGACGGTGCCTTCGGACATCTTCACCGTCAGCCAGCCGGTCAACACGCCGGGCGGCCCGCTGGACGGTGTGGAAGTGAACTTCCAGTCGGACCTGCCGCTGAATTTCCTGCCCGACATTCTCAACCACTTTGGCGTGCTGGCGAACTACACCTACGTCACGTCGAAGATCAATTACTGCACGAATTCGGCCTGCTCCACCTCGGTCACGGCGGAACTTACCGGCCTGTCCAAGAACGCCGCCAACGCGACGCTCTATTACGACAACGGCAAGCTCTCGGTGCGTGGATCGGTCGCCTGGCGCAGCGGGTTCCTCACCGGCGTTCCCGGCGGCAACACCGGCAACGATGTCAACGGCACGCATGGCTCGGCCGTGGTCGATGCACAGCTGACCTACACCTTCAACGATCACCTCAAGCTCAAGCTCGAAGGCCTGAACCTGACCGATACCTTCATCGACCAGTACCAGGACTCCGACCGCGACAGCTCGCTCGACTACGAGCACACCGGCCGCCAGATCAACTTCGGCGTTCAGTACAAGTTCTAAGAGACCCACTCCCCCTCTCGGCCGGATTCGCAAGAATCCGGCCGGTCTTTTTGCATTTGACGCGTGCGTGCGGCACGTTCGCGAAAGAGCCGAGGAGCCGCCCGAATGCCCGCCCGTGTTTCCCCAAAAAACGCCTCGCCCCTTTCGTTACCGCTCTTCTGGGCGCAAGTTGCCTTGCAGGCGCACCTGTTGCACACGCACAGACGACAAACCTTCCGACCAGCAACACACAAACCGGCGACACATCCGGCCTGCTGTTTAGCCTTTCCGCCGACAAAGGCACGACGGCGGATATGGCCACCGGTTCGCCTTCGCCGATCTTCCAGAAGGGCGTGCGCACGATTGCCGATGGCGCTTCCGGCCCGGCGCTCGCCATGGACGACAACCTCACGCTGGCGTGGTCGGCTCCGGGCAATATCCATGCCCAGCGCGGCACCGTCTCGTTCCTGTTCCGCCCCGGCAAGCCGCTCGACGAACAGCCCTTCCCGATCTTCCGCGTCGGCCGCTCGGACGGTTCGGACTGGGACATGACATGGCTGCGGATCGACTGGAACGGCCACGGCTTCGATGCCTTCGTCACCGATACCGGCATGGCCCGCACGCGCCTGTCCACCACCGTCGCGACCATCCCGCCGCCCGACAGATGGATTGCCGTCACCTTCGCGTGGGACGAGACGAAAGGCGTGACGCTGTGGATCGACGGCAAGCAGGTGGCCACCAAGGCGGTTAAGGCCGATTACGATATGGGCCTTTGGGGCTTCGGCTTCTTCCAGCGCACCGTCTCGCCCTGGCAGGTGCAAAGCGCCTACAACTTCCTGCGTTCGGGCGATATCGACGAACTGCGCATCTACGATCACGTGCTGGATGGCGCCGAAGTGGCCGCGCTGGCGAAAGGGCAGGCGCCCGCGATCCCCACGGCCCCGGCGCGCACGCTCACCGATCCGGCCACGCGCGGCGAGTGGGCGTTTCGCCACGGCTGGGCCAACGTCACCGGGCCTGTCGACTACGGCAAAGGCCCGGTCATCGCCGTGCGCAAAGTCGAATTCGCCGACGCGCGCGACCAGAAGGAAAAGATGCTGCGCGGCGCCGACGGCATTCGCGAGACGACATGGCCGGGCGTCTACAACCGCTCGACCCTGCCGGGGCGCGACGACTATTTCGAGCTGCCGGACTGGAACGTCTATTCGACCGGCGGCCGCGCCTACACGCTGGCCCTGCCCGGCGAGGACTGGAACCATATCGAGATCACCGGGCCTGCCTATGGCACGCTCGACTGGTCAGGCGACGGTGCGAAGGGCGAAACCGTGCTGCGCCGCGCGCAAGGGCTTGAGCAGACCTCGACGCAGCTTGGCGCCACGCGTCACGGCGGCACGCTCACCTTCCGCAACGTCGCGCCAGAGACGCCGATACAGGAAATCGGCGCCTACGATATTCGCGCCATCGACGCCCCGCCGCAAGGCATCGCCACGCTCACGTACGCGCTGACGCCCGAGGCCAGTCCCGAAGGCTACGCCAGCCTCAGGCCGCTCACCGACTTCATCGCCGGGCGCTATCCGGCGGATGAACGCGCGGTGATCGTCGCGCTGCCCGAAGGCGCGCCGCTGGTCCCCGCCGATGCGGCGGTACGCGAACGCTTCCCCATCGCCAGCGGCAAGGCACTCCCTGAAGTGCGCGTGCTGATCCCCGCGACCTTCCGCGACCAGCCCGCCGGCGAGACCGCGCGGCGCTTTTCCTACGGCTGGGAGAACCTCGACGGCGGGCTCGACGGACTGGTGCTGCGCCTGCCCGCACTCGGCCTGAAGCCGCAGAAGGATGGACTTGTGCCGTTCACGGTGTGCGTCCACGATCCGCTCTGGCCCGAGCGCGATCTGCTCGACGTGACCGTGCGGATCGATCCGGACAAACCCCAGACGCTCTGGCTCGACACCCGCGATCGCATCCTGCGCCCCGAAGACAGCCTCTCGCTTTCGCTTGCCAGCGCCGATCCCGATTTCGATGCCGCAAAGCTCCAGGGCGCAAGCGTCTCGCTGGTGTTCAAGCCGCGCGAGGCCGCGCTGGCCGAACATGTCGCCGACCGTCTGGAACAGGCGCGCGATGAACTCGCCTGGCTGGTCGAAGAGCAGCCCTCTACCCGTCTCTACCCCGTCTGGAATCGTTTCGAGAGCGATGTGTCCGACGTGCTGCGCGTCGCGCCCGAAAACCCCGAAGCCCGCGCGCTGTGGAACGAGAAGAACCCCGAACAGCCTTACTGGCAGGTCGATCTTGCACCGCCGCCGGATGCGAAGACCCCGCTCTGGGCCTGGCGTCAGGTGCAGGATCTCACACTTTACCGCCATTTCGTGGACTGGTGGATCGATCATCGCCAGCTGCCACCCGGCGTCCCCGGCGCCGGTGAACTGGGCGGCGGGCTTTCCGACGATACCGATCTCGTCAACCAGTGGGTCGGCCTCGCGCTGATGGGCGTGGAACCTGACCGCCTGCGCGCCTCGCAGCGCGCCGTGCTGAACGCAACACATGAAAACGGCATGTGGAACAACGGCTTGAGCCATATCATGGCCGACCAGCTGCACAGCTATGAAGAGGGCATCAATACCCTCGCGCAGGCGATGATGCTCGATCGCGGGAATCCTCAACTGATCGAGCAGGCGATGGCCACCGCGCGGCGCTATCCCGATCTCATCCGCACCAATCCCGCAGGGCACCTGCATTTCGCCACCGCGTTCTTCAACGGTAGCCGGGCGTTCACCAAGGGGCCGCTGGGCTGGCAGTATCCCTACAGCTACCTCGTCACCCATCCCGGCATGCTGCTGGTCGACTGGAACGGCGCGCCGCAGGTGAAGTCGCTGTTGCTGCGCTCGCTCAATGACTGGCTGGCCCACGGCAGGCAGGACAGCCACGGCCACTGGGTCTACCCGCAGGAGATCGAGTGGGCGACCGACAAGACACGCGGCACCGGCGTCTCCAGCGCGATCCACAGCTTCTGGGCCGCCTGGCGCTGGACCAGCGATCCGAAATACCTGCGCCCGATCGAGCCCAAGGGCCTCGCCGCAGGCTCGCTCAACATGCTGTTCGGCGTCAATGCCGATACCTTGGCGCAAGTCCCCGGCGGCCCGGGCCTTGCCGCCGACATCTCCTCGGGCAAGGTCACGACCGACAGCCACGCCTACGATCCGAACCTCGGCACCGTGTCCGATGCCCAGATCGGCAAGTTCGTGCGCTGGCAGGAAACCGGCGACAATTCCCTGCTCGCCGGGCTCTATGCCGACGAGGCGGTCGAGGACATGCACCGCATGTATTACATCACCGAAGCCGAAGCCTGGATCGACCGCGTTGCCGTGCCCAGCGACCTGCTTCAGCGCGCCCGCATGGGCGGCGTCGCGCACCTTCGCAACAACTACTACCCCGGCAATCTCGTCAGCTGGCGGTTCGCCGGGCCGGACGATGCGCAGAAGGTCGGCATCATGATTCCGCACGGCGACCCGAAGCACTTCACGGTGATCGCCTACAACATGACCGATGCGCCAATGCATGCCACGATGATCGGCGGCGAACTGGCACCGGGAACATGGGAAATGCGATCCGGAATCGACTCCAATGGCGACAATCGTGCCGATGCACCAGGAGCACCGCAAACGATCCAGTTGGAGAAGCAGCTCGGCACCGACCTTACCTTCCCCGCGCATCAGACCGTGGTCTACGAATTTACGCTCAAGACCCTCGGCGATAATCCGGCGACCCGGCCAGACGTCGGTCTGTCTCAACAGGATCTCGCCTGGAAGGGCAGTGCCTTGCAGGTCACGGTCCACAGCCTCGGCGCCAAGCCGACACCGGCGGGCGAAGTCACGATCACCGGACCGGATGGCCGTGTCTGGGGCAAGGCAGCCTTCCCCACACTTGCCGCTCCCAGCGACCTCACGCCCAAGACTGCCACTATATCGCTAAAAATCCCGGCGGAAGCGCCCAAGGCAAGGCTGGCGGCCACGCTGCGCCTTAATGGTGACGTGCATGAGATCACCGCCGACAACAACACCGCATCCGTACCCGCACGATGATACGCCGCGCCCTTACACTACTGACGGCTACAATGCTCGCCGGTCCCGCTCTCGCGCAAAGCGTGCGGGAGGAACCGGCGGGTCAAATGGCAGACGGTCGCGCGGTTTCCGCCTGGGTCCTGACCGGCGGCCGTCAACACCCGATCCGGGTACGTATTCTATCACTCGGCGGGATCATCAACGCGCTGGAGGTCCCCGACCGGCACGGGCGCATGACCAGCGTCGTCCTCGCACTGCCATCCATCGCCGCCTACGAGAAACGGCCGAATTTCAGCGCGGTGATCGGGCGCTATGCCAACCGCATCTCGCATGGCGGCGTGACCATCGACGGGCAGTTCCACAAACTGGCCACCAATGCAGCCGGGGTCATCTCACACGGAGGCTCAGGCGGGCTCGGCGCCCAACTCTGGCAAGGGGAAGCCGTGCGCGAACCGGGCAGCGTCGGAGTGCGACTTACCAATGTCAGCCCCGACGGGTTTAACGGCTTTCCGGGCGAACTGACCACCACGGTCACCTATACGCTCGGCCCCGACGAAACGCTGCGCATCGACTATACGGCCACCAGCACGCGCGACACCGTGCTCAACCTCACCCACCATGCCTTCTTCAATCTGGAAGGGGCGGGCTCCGGCAGCACCGATGCGCAGTGGCTGCGCGCCTTCGCCGATCACTATACGCCAAACGATGCGCATAGCTTGCCGACAGGCGAGGTTCTGCCGGTCTCCGGTGCGCTCGACCTGCGCCGCTGGGCGCGGATCGGTGAGCGTGTCCGCGCCGATGATCCGCAGCTGCGCATGGCCCATGGTTTCGATGTGAACTACGTCCTGAACGGCAGCGATGCCGCCCTTCCCGTCGCGGCGTGCGCATACGATCCGAACAGCGGTCGCAGTCTGGTGGTCGCGACTGACCAGCCCGGCTTGCAGGTCTACACTGCCAACGGCTTCGACGGCTCCCTACAGGAGCGTTCCGGCGCGATGCTGCGGCAAGGCGATGCCTTCGCGTTGGAAACGCAGCATTTTCCCGACAGCCCTAACCACCCGAACTTCCCGAGTACGCTGCTGCGCGCGAGGCAGACCTTCCGCTCGCGAACCGAGTTCCGTTTCGGCATCGGGCGAAGGGGAGCGACCGGGCTACCGGAAATCAGCGGGTGCCGGCCTGCCGCTTCCGCGAAAGAGCATTGATCCCTCGCCCGGCGCACACACCGACCACATGCAGAAGCGCTGTTGCTGCCAGCATCGCGATAGCGAAGGTCCAGTGTGATCCGTTCGCTTCGGTCGCATGGGCATAACCGTGAGCAAGCGCGAAGAAGCCGGTGATGGCAGCCGCGAGGACGAGGTTGATACGCGGGCGAGAATGGCGCCCAATGCCAGCAGTGGCATAGAGAGGAGGACGATGGTCTCGGCGGGGATGGTAATGCCGGTGTGACCGACGAGGAAGCCTGCGGCCATTGCGCTCATGAAGGCTGCGGGCAGCGCCCAGATCTTGCCCGGATAGGCGCGCGCGGACCACAGCCCCACACAAATCATCGCGGTGAGATGGTCCGCGCCGGTGAAGGGGTGGACGAAGCCGGCGAGCGCGCCGGTGCCGAAGTCATGTCCCGGATGCGCCAATGCGGGGCTCGCCGCGAAGAGCGGCAAGAGCGCGGCGAGCTTGGGCCAATGATGCGTGACGGAACGGCTCATGCGATTTTCTCCGGTTTGAAAAGCGGCTGCGCGGGCGGCAGGCGATCGGGCAGGCCGCCCTGTTCGACGATCAGGCGGGCAATGGCATCGACGCCCTGATCGGCGCGGATATTGGTGAAGACGAACGGCTTGGTCCCGCGCATTTTCGTGGCATCGCGGTCCATCACCGGCAGGCTGGCGCCGACCAGCGGGGCAAGGTCAATCTTGTTGATGACGAGCAGGTCCGAGCGGGTAATGCCGGGGCCTCCCTTGCGCGGAATCTTATCGCCCGCCGAGACGTCGATCACGTAGATTGTCAGGTCCGCCAGCTCGGGGCTGAAAGTGGCCGCCAGATTATCGCCGCCGCTTTCGATCAGGATCAGGTCGAGATCGGGGAAGGTCCGATGCAGCCGGTCGACCGCGGCGAGGTTCATCGAGGCATCCTCGCGGATCGCTGTATGCGGGCAACCGCCGGTCTCGACGCCGAGGATACGCTCGGCCTCCAGCGATCCGGCGCGGGTGAGGAACTCGGCATCCTCGCGCGTGTAGATGTCGTTGGTGATCGCGGCGATCTGGTAGTCGGCACGGAAGGTGCGGCACAGCGCGTCCATCAGCGCCGTCTTGCCCGAGCCGACCGGGCCACCGATGCCCACACGCAGAGGGCCGTTTGTGGAGGTAAGTGTCATGTGCGGAACAGCCTCGTGTACTGGGTTTCATGGGCCATGCAGCCAAGCTCGGCCATGAGGCTGGCCGAACCCATCTGCGCGAAGGGGTCTTCGTTGGGATCGAGCGCTGCGGCCCGCGCAGCCTGCACCAGCACTTGCGGCTTCAACGCGCGCAACACCTGCTGGGCATGGGTCTGACCCAGCGGCACCAGACGCTGCGCCGCCGAGACGAGATTGGCGACGGCGCCATGCGCGAAGGCCGCCAGCGCGGGTTCGAGCGGAAGATCGGCCTGCGCCATCAGACAGGCGCAGGCGACCGGATAGGCCAGTTCGTCTTCGGGCACGTCGTCCAGCAGCACAAAGGCCTCAGCCGAAGCGGCAGCGCCGGCGATGCGGCGGAACGCCTCGCCTTGCGCGCAGGTCTCCAGCCTGCGCTCGGCTCCGGTCGCGGCCGCGTGGGCGAGTTCGGCCACGGCGAGCAGCGCGATGCCGTCGCCTGCCCTCGCCGCGTGGAAGGCATGGGCGAAGAGCACCAGATCGCTCCACAGCGGCCCCTGCCCCAGCAGGTCGGCGATCCAGCCTTGGCACGAAGGCGCATCGGTGATGAAGCGTTCCTCCACCGCCCATTCCAGCCCACCGGAATGGGTATAGGCGCCCACCGGCCAGGCCGGAGACATCCAGCTAAGCAGGTCGAACAGACCGGCGGCGCTAACTGCGGCGTCTGTTGCTGCGCCCGGCCCCAGATTGAGGGCGATGTCAGGCGTGATGGTGGTGATGCCCATGATCGTGCGCGTGGTCATGGTCATGGTCATGACTATGCGAATGGCCGCCGCCGGAATAGGCCCCGCCTTCCGGATCGAACGGCGCCTCGATCCGCGTGCAGGTGCCGCCAAGGCCCAGAACCATGTGCTCGATCACATGATCGTAGCGAATGCGCAAGGTGCCGCCATCAGGACCGGGAAGCAGTTGCGTCGGCAGGTGGCGATTGCCCAGATGCCAGGCGATCCGCACCAGCGCTGCGCTATCTTCAGCCCCGATCTCCAGCAACGCCTCGGCGGCGGCACGTACCAGCACCAGCGAGCCGTCCTCGATCCGCAACCGCTCGCCATCGCGCAAGTGCACCGCGCTGGGCATATCGAGCAGCAGCGCTCGCCCCGCCTCGCTCGTCAGCACGATGCGGCGGCGGTTGCGACGGTCGAAATCGAGCAGGACCGAGTCCTCACAAGGTTCTTCGGAAGCGGGCTCGACGGAATATATGCGGCGCATGGGTGGCAACCTTCGCGATCAGTAGAGGAAGTAGCGCTGCGCCAGCGGCAGCACGTCTGCGGGCAGGCAGGTAAGCAGTTCGCCATCGGCACGCACCTCGTAGGTCTCGGGGTCGACCTCGATCGCCGGCAGCGCATCGTTCAGCTTCATGTCGGCCTTGCCGATCCCACGCACATTGGCGATCGCCACCACCTGGCGCCTGAGGCCGAGCCGTTCCTTCACCCCGCCGTCCAGCGCCGCCTGCGAAACGAAGGTCACGCACGCGGCCGCCATGGCCGACCCGTACTGGCCGAACATCGGCCTTGCATGGACCGGCTGCGGCGTCGGGATCGAGGCATTGGGATCGCCCATCATCGCTGCCACGATCGTCCCGCCCTTGACGATCAGATCGGGCTTGGCGCCGAAGAAGGCCGGGTCCCAGATCACCAGATCGGCCAGCTTGCCCACTTCGACCGAGCCCACCTCGTCTGCCAGCCCATGGGCGATCGCCGGGTTGATCGTGTACTTGGCGACGTAGCGCCGCGCACGCAGGTTGTCGTGCTCTTCGCCATCCGTGTCTCCGTCGCCCGGAAGCGCGCCGCGCTGCAGCTTCATCTTGTGCGCGGTCTGCCAGGTGCGGGTGATCACCTCACCCACCCGGCCCATCGCCTGGCTGTCGGACGAGAGCACCGAGAGCGCGCCCATATCGTGCAGCACGTCCTCCGCCGCGATCGTCTCCTTGCGGATGCGGCTCTCGGCGAAGGCGATATCCTCGGCAATGCCGGGGTCGAGGTGATGGCACACCATCAGCATGTCGAGATGCTCGTCCACGGTGTTGACGGTGAACGGCATCGTCGGATTGGTGGACGAGGGGATCACATTGGGCAGCCCCGCCACCTTGATGATATCGGGCGCGTGACCGCCGCCTGCTCCTTCGGTGTGGAAGGCGTGGATGGTGCGGCCCTTGAAGGCGGCGATGGTATCATCCACGAAGCCGCTCTCGTTCAGCGTATCGGTATGGATCATCACCTGCACGTTCATCGCGTCCGCGACGGTCAGGCAGCAGTCGATCGAGGCGGGCGTGGTGCCCCAGTCCTCGTGCAGCTTCATCGCGCAGGCCCCCGCCTCGATCTGCTCGACGAGGGCGGCGGGCTCGCTGGCATTGCCCTTGCCCGCAAAGGCCAGGTTCACCGGCAGGCCCTCGGCAGCCATCAGCATGCGCGCGATATGCCAGGGACCCGGCGTACAGGTGGTGGCATTGGTGCCGGTGGCAGGCCCCGTCCCGCCGCCCAGCATCGTCGTGATGCCCGAGGCCAGCGCCTCTTCCACCTGCTGCGGGCAGATGAAGTGGATATGCGCATCGATCCCACCTGCCGTGACGATCTTGCCCTCGCCCGCAATGATTTCGGTGCCGGGGCCGATGACGATATCGACGCCGGGCTGCACGTCCGGGTTGCCCGCCTTGCCGATAGCATGGATGCGCCCGTCGCGAAGGCCGATGTCCGCCTTGTAGATGCCGCTCCAGTCCAGGATCACCGCATTGGTGATCACCGTGTCCATCGCGCCCGCCTCGCGGGTCCGCTGGCTCTGGCCCATGCCATCGCGGATCACCTTGCCGCCGCCGAACTTGACCTCCTCGCCATAGAGCGTGGCATCGCGCTCGATCCTGATCAGCAGCGCGGTATCGCCCAGCCGCAGCCGGTCGCCCACCGTCGGGCCATACATGTCGGCATAGGCCACGCGGGTCATCGTGAAGGCCATCAGCGCGCGCTCCCGTCCTCGGTTGTATCCAACTGCGCCATCACCGCGCCCCGGAAGCCGAAGATCCGTCGATCCCCCGCAACGGCACCAGCGCCACCTCGCGCGACTGGCCCGGCTCGAAACGCACCGCAGTGCCCGCCGGAATGTCCAGCCGCTGGCCCATTGCTGCCGCACGGTCGAAGGCCAGTGCCGGATTGGTCTCGGCGAAGTGGTAATGGCTGCCCACCTGTACCGGCCGGTCGCCGGTATTGGCCACGGTCAGCCGCGTCACCGTCAGCCCTTCGTTGAGCGTCACGGTGCCGGGGGCGGCGAGAAGTTCGCCCGGAATCATGCCTGTGGGGATCATATCAACGTCTCCCTCAACGGATCGGGCTGTGGATGGTGACCAGCTTGGTGCCGTCGGGGAAGGTCGCTTCCACCTGCACGTCGGCGATCATCTCGGCGATGCCCTCCATCACCTGTTCGCGGGTGAGCACATGGGCGCCCGCTTCCATCAGGTGGGCCACGCTCAAGCCGTCGCGCGCGCCTTCGGCCACGAAGTCGCTGATCAGCGCGATCGCTTCGGGATAGTTCAGCTTCACCCCGCGCTCCAGCCGCCGCCGCGCGACCATCGCCGCCGTGGCGATCAGCAGCTTGTCCTTTTCTCGAGGGGTCAGACGCATCGCTCAGCAACTCCAGACACGGGGCGGGGAAGGCCTTCGCGCAAGACCTCCAGCGCAAGGGCAAGATCATGGCGCAGCACCGCGCCGTCGGGCGCCAGCAAACGCAGCGCGAGAATACCGTTCCAGCTGCTCGCCGCAACACGCCCTTGCGCGCCGGTGAGCGCGTGGCGCAGCGGGTCGAGCAATGCGGCGGCATCGGGGGCCAGTCGCAGCACCGTGGCAAAAGCGCCCGCGCCGTTGCCAAGCGCGGGTCGTGACATCGTGGCGGCAATGTCCGGCCCCTGCCCACCCCAAGCTCCAGCGCATCGGCATAGACCAGCCGCCCGCCGCGCCGCACCCGCCACGTATCGCGCAAGTGCCCGCTCGCCATCCGCTCGCCCATCGCCGTGCGGCCCAGCACCACCGCCTCCAGCCCCAGGAACCGCGCGTCGGGCGCCATCTCTACCTCGATCGCGCGCGACAATCGCGCGGCGTCGAACAGGATCGTCTCCTGCGGCATCCACGCCGCGTCCGCGCCAACCGCCAGCGTCAGCCGCGTCGACACTCGCGCGCCCACGTCCATCGCCCGATAGACCCGCTCCGCCGCCTGCGAGGTGATCGCCGCGCACGCCCCAGCCTCCCAGCCGATCCGCTGCTCCATCACATCGCCTTCGGCAAGGCCCCCTGCGGTGTTGATCAGTACCGCTTCCCCCTCGCCGGACCGCATCGTCAACCGAGGAAGACGCACCCGCAGGCAACCGCTCTGGTACATCTCGCCCGCCACCGTGCGGTCCCCCAAACGCCGAAACGTCAAACCCAGCGCGCCTCGGCTGCGAACAGCCGAAAGTGCAGAGGCCGTCGTGGTGGCCATAGGGAAAGGCGCGTTCAGAGGCTCAACTCACGCCGGGATTGCGCTTCTGTACCGGCCCCGGCGGGCTGATCGTCGCACAGTTCGAGGTTGGCAGCTTGCCTGCCAGCAAGGCCAGCGCAAAGGGGATCGAGTCCTTGGCAGACGTGTTCACGGTACTGCCGTGATCCTCGCCCGGATAGGTATGCCATTGCAGGTTCGTACCGGCTGCGCACATCGCCTTCACCGCATTGTACTGGCCTTGCGTCCCGGCCATGTCGTCCGCCAATCCCGTACCGACAAACAGCGGGCCGGGGATATGCGCGTCCTTGAATTCGAAGTTTGCCTCCATCGTCCCGTCGATGGGCTGGAGATCGGGCACGAAGACCTGCTCACCGGTCAGCTTGTTCTGATCGGCCATGTCGAACAGAGCGTGAAGGCACTGCGTGCGCGCGGCCTTGAGCAACGGATATCCTGCGGGCTGGACGAAAGCTGCCGGATCGAGTTCATGATGCAGCGAACGATCGATCCCAGCGATGCGCAGCATGCCGAAACCGGGATTCATGAAGTGGACATCGGTCATCGCCTTCGACTTTGCGACATAATCTGCATCGTGCGGCGTATCAAAGGTCATGACAAGGCCAGTCGCAACCGTGCCCAGTATATTCAGCTTCGGCGCGTAGCTCTTCGCCAGATATGTCGTGCCCAGCGCGGCACCCGAGCCCTGCGACTGGCCGACGACAATTACCCGGTTCGCCAGTGTGCCTTTCCCGGCTGCCAGCGCGGCGCGAACACCATCGAGCACCGATCGGCCTTCGGAACGCCACATCAGGTAAGGATGGACGCCCGGCGTGCCGAGCCCCTCGTAATCGCTGGCGACGACCGCGAACCCGGCCTTCAGCCAGCGCCCGAGATATTCAGCGTCACGCGCCGACGGACCGGTCCACGAAGGGGCGCAGGGATCGGCAAAACCGGTGGTGCCGTGAGCCCACGCCACCACGGGCCAGCCCCCTTTGGGCGCCTTACCCTGCGGGATGAACATCATGCCCGAAACGATGATCGCTCCTCGCCCGACACCACTGGTCGAGGAATAGAGGATACGGGTTGCCCTAGCATCCTGGGGCTGCGGGAGGTTCGCCGGCAACGCTTCCTGACGCAGCATGTGTCCGGGCGTTCCGATCTTGCCGCTCCAACGATAGAAAGGCGAAACACCGCCATCGCCGTCTATATTACCGAGGTCGGTCGTGGCAGCAGCCGGAGCCGCCATCGCTGGCTGCACATTTGGAATAGCTGCAAGCGCAACAGCAGCCAGGGCGATAATCCATTGCTTCATAAGACATTCCATCATTTCGATCCGCCCCGGTCAAGTGTTCCGGGCGCACGAAGTCGTCGCACGATCAGCCTAATCACAAAGCAGCGACGATACCTCCCCGATCCGGCATCGCCCCATTGCGCTGGCGGCAACACCTTCTCATCGAAACACCCATGTCCGGCAACGCACCGAAAAGGACACGCCTTGATGCCGGATACGAACCGGCCTTGCCGAACGGCAGACCCGGCCTATCCTTCCAGTTACTATACAGCAGCAATCAACAAGGTCAGCCAAGCCCATGGCCCAGTCCGCCACACCCCTTCCTTCCGCCAGTGCTGCAGACGCGCCCATGCCTCTGCTCAAAGGCAACTGGACGACGGTGGCAATTGTCTACGCCATCGGCCTTGGCAGCATGGCGCTCGTCGGCATCCTTTCTCCGCTGGCGCTGACCGTCACGGCATCGCTCGGCGCCCCCAAGGCCGCGATCGGCTTTGCCATTGCCCTGTTCTCGCTGCCCGCAACCATCGTCGCCACTGTCGGCGGATCGCTCGTCGATCGCATCGGCCCTCGCAGAGCACTGCTGCTGACCTCGCCGGTCTTCGTGCTTTCCGACCTCGTGGTCTGGATGGCGCATGACATCTGGCTGCTCAACCTAGGCGTGCTGCTGTCCGGCATCGGCTATCTCGGCATCCTCAACGGCGGTGCAGCCATGCTGATCGGCTCGCTCGAAGGTCACGCCCGCACCCGCGCGATGACGCTATGGTCAACCTATGCCCCACCGGTTTCGCTCTCGGCCTGCTTCTTGCAGCGCCATTCACGCAAGGCGAAGGCTGGCGCGATGCGGTGGCGCTGCATGGTGCTTTCATGCTGATCTGCGCGGTTTGCGCCTTTGCACTGCCTCACGTTCCGGCCATGGTGAAGCACAGCGCCACGGCGCGCGAAAAGCTGGCCGCGCTATTCGCCGGGCTGCGCCATCCTCCGGTATTCCTGCTGGGTATCGCGATGGCGATGCCGGCTATGATCTCCTACGGCACCAGCCTTGCCGCGCCGACCTACCTCGCGAAAGTCCATGGCGTTTCGCTGGCCGCTTCCGCCAGCATCGTCGCCATTGCCAAGATCGTCGCGGTGCTGCTGGGCGGTACGGTCACCGGCGCGCTGCTGAGCCGCGAATTCCCGCCGCGCCGCCTGCTGGCGATGGTCGTCGTGCTCGGCATCGTCGCACAGACGCTCCTGTTCCTGCCGTCGAGCCCGCTTGCGCTCGCGATCTTCGGGCTGATGGCCTGGCTGTTCACCTATGGTGCCGCTACCGGCGTATGCATGGCCACAATGCCAGCACTGTCGAACAAGGACCTGGGCGGCGGCAGTGTGGCAGGCCTCGTCAACCAGTTCGTCTCGCTCGCCTCGCTGCTGACTCCGACGATCTACTTCGCGCTGACGCACTGGACGGCCTATATCGCGCTGGCCGTCGTCGGGTTGGTCGTGTGCCTGCTGGCCCTGCCGAAATTGAGCACGGCCGTCTGATCAGACGGCCGTATCGCCACCATCCACCGGCATCATCGCTCCGCTGATGTAACTTGCTTCATGCGAGGCCAGAAAGCGCACCAGCGCGGCAGCCTCAGCCGCAGAACCGTGGCGACGCAAGGGGATACGCCCATCTACCCGCGCACGTTCGGTCTCCGCATCCGGCACCATCTGCCAGTATCCGCGCGTCAACGGCGTATCGAGCCAACCGCCAAGCACCGCATTCACTCGTACGCCTTCCGGTCCGAGTTCCGCGGCCAGACTCCGCACCAGACCGGCAACGCCTGCCTTGGTGGCCTGATAAGCATGCGTAAGCGGCTGCCCCCGCATCGTTGCGGTCGAGGAAATGAAGATCACACTGGCGTTCGACGAGATACGCAACGCAGGCAAAGCGGCCTGCACAGTCAGGAACGGGAGGCGCAGGTTCACCGCAGAGGCACGATCCCACATGGCTGCGGTCCATTCGGCAACCGGCGCGCTGGCCATCGCGGAAGCCGCGACGATCACGGTATCGAGCCTATCTGCATGCTCCAGCGCAGCAGCAACGGCCTGGGTGCCGGTGTCAGGTGACTCCAGCGCTACTGCCTCGAACCGTACCGCATCGGGTAACTCTCTCGGTACTTCCCCCTCATCCGCCAGCAACACCCGATCTCCGGCTCCCGCGAAGGACCGCGCCAGTTCGCCGCCGAGCCCGCCTGCGCCGCCAATGATGAGAATACCTGCCATAATGCTCGCGCTTCCTTGATTTTCGATCCTTGAGTGGCATCACCCGCCAGCCAAGTCCCATCGCCGCCTAGGCAACGGGAGAGGCCCAAAAAAGCAACTCTCGGCAACACCCATGGTGCTATTGAAGCCTTCATGACACAGAGCGCCCTGCCCGCGACAGACCTCGATCCCGGTTTCGACACTTCGGACCCGGTTGCGGTGCGCCGCGCGATCCGCTCGGGCGCTTTCACCGGCTTCACCAATCTGGTGGCGCGCAGATATGTGCAGGGCAATCTGGTAGCCGTACCCGCGAGCCATGCCGACGCCTTCGAACTTTACTGTCGCTCAAACCCGCAGGCGCTACCGATCCTCGGTCGCAGCGAGCCTGGATCGCGCGCCATTCCGGCATTGGGCACAGACCTGGACATTGCGCGCGACACCGGCGGCTACATGGTGTTCCGCGATGGCGAACTGATCGATACGCCCCGCGATGCCTCCCCGGTATGGCGCGACGATCTGGTGTCGTTCGTGCTGGGCTGCTCGTTCTCGTTCGAGGCGATCCTGCAGAACGCCGGGGTTCGCCTGCGCCATCTCGACGAGGGCAACGTCTCGGCCATGTACGAAACGAACCGCGACACCGTGCCGGTCGGACCGTTCTGCGGCAAGCTGATCGTCTCGATGCGGGCCCTATCGCCCGCCGACGCCATCCGCGCGACGATCCTTTCAGCGCAATTCCCGCGCTTTCATGGCGCGCCTGTCTCGCTAGGACTACCCGAAGACCTTGGTATTGCGGACCTTGCAAAAAGCTATGGCGGCCATGGGCTTACCCGGCTTCATCCCGGTGAGCTTCCGGTTTTCTGGGCCTGCGGCGCCACCGGCCAGAATGCCGTGCGCGCCGCGCGCCTGCCGCTGTGCATCACCCATTACAAAGCGCACATGGTCGTTACCGATCTGCCGCTTCCCGATTTGCCCGATTTGAATACGCCCAGCGTTTCCACCAAGGATCTGCCCGATGAATGTTGACGAGATCGTTTCGCACTACGACGAGCACGGCTATGTCGTCGTCCCCGGCCTGCTGCAAGGCCCGGTGCTCGACAAGCTGCGCGCGCTGACCGACAATGTCGCCGCGCGCGCCGCCGCAGTTGAAGCCGACGACGCGTGGTTCGATTTCGACACGGACGCAGCCGGTCTGCGCACGATCCAGCGCATCAAGAAGCCCAACCGCATCGATCCTTTCTACGCCGAGCAGGCCGGAAACCCGCAGATTCTGGAGATTCTCACGCGGATCATCGGCGATCTGGTGCGCCTGTCGCACACCAAGATCAACATGAAGTCCGCCAACGGCGGCGCCGCGCTGGAGTGGCATCAGGACTGGGCTTTCGCGCCGCACACCAACATGTCGACCTGCGTCGCCTCGATCATGCTCGATGGCGCTTCCGCCGCGAACGGCGCGATGCAGGTAATCCCCGGCAGCCACAAGCAGCCCCTGCTCGATCACCATGATGAGGAAGGGTTTTTCTGCGGCGCGGTCGACATCGATCAGGTGGACCTGTCGAAAGCCGTGCTGCTCGAAGGGCCTCCGGGGACGGTCAGCTTCCACCACCCGATGACGCTGCACGGATCGAGCGTGAACCGTTCGGGCGATCCGCGCCGTATCCTGTTCTACGAATATGCTGCCAGCGACGCATTTCCGCTGTTCTACAAGGTCGATTGGGACGAATACGAATCCCGCCTTGTTTCCGGTGGTTCGACCACGGGCGTTCGCTTCGAGGACAACTATGTGAAGCTGCCCTTCCCTTCACGCGCGGGCAGTTCGATCTACAAGATCCAGGCGGGTTCAAAGCGCAAGTTTTTCGCGGACGCACAGTGAGTTACGCCTCCGACACCGATCGCCCGGTCGCCTTCGTCACCGGTGCCAGCGCGGGCACCGGACGCGAGATCGCACTGGCGCTGGGCGCGGCAGGCTATGATCTTGCCATGGTCGCCCGGCGTACGGCGGAGATGGAAGCCGTGGCCGAGACGGTACGTGCCCAAGGGCGCCGCGCGCTGGTGCTGACTGCCGACGTGCGTGACGCACAAGCAATTGAAAATGCGCTGGATTCCTTCCTCGATTGGTCTCGCAATCGCGTCGATGTGGTGGTGAATGCTGCCGGTTATACCGGGCCGCTATCGCCCGAAATCGGCGACTTCTCGATCGACGAATTCGACAGCACCGTGGCGACGAACTTGCGCGCGCCGTTCATCGTGCTCTCCCGTCTGCTGCCGATTATGCGCGCGGCGAAGGCAGGGCGCATCGTGAATATCGGCGGAAATCATGGTATTAGAGGACGAGCTGGACGCTCCAGCTACTCCGCGTCGAAGTGGGGCCTGCGCGGTCTGTCGCGCAGCGCCGCACTGGAGGCGGGGCCGGACGGCGTGACGGTGAACTACATCGCGCCCGGCCCCATCGCGGTGCCGCGCATGAAGGAAAACTGGCGCAAACTCGCGGTTTCTCGCGGTCTTTCCGAGGAAGAGGCGCTCAAGCTCTACGTCGCCGACATGGGCATTCCGCTGGGCCGCCCCAGCGAGATGGAGGACATCGTCGCCATGGTGCTCTACCTTGTCGGCGAAGGCGGGCGCAATGTCACCGGACAGGAACTGGTGGTAGACGGCGGCGCCACGCTATAGCGTGCGATTGCACCGGGATGCACGTATTCGCAACCGGTGCAACACACTTGAAACCAGCAGTATTCCTTGGCTTTCCGCCTCGTCGGGTGCATATCGTCCCCGGTAAAAGAGGACGAAAAGCCATGACCGAGTCTGCGCGGACTGAAACGGGCCTAGAAGAGGCTAACACGGGTCTAGAGGGGGTCCAGACCGACCTGGAGGGTATCGGCGACTACGCAGGACCCGCCGGTGGCTGGGGCGCCCTGCGCGCCGTCGCCAAGACCGTTCGCCAGCAGATGAAGTCCAGCCCGGACACCCGCGCGTTGCTCCAGATGAACCAGCCGGACGGGTTCGACTGCCCCGGTTGCGCCTGGCCCGATCCGCGCCACACCTCCAGCTTCGAATTCTGCGAGAACGGCGCCAAAGCGGTGACGTGGGAAGCCACCGTCAAGCGCGTCGATCCCGATTTCTTCGCACAGCACACCGCCTCCGAACTGTGGGAGTGGAGCGACCACAAACTGGAGGACGCCGGACGCCTGACCGAGCCCCTCGCCTACGATGCCGTGACCGACCGCTTCGTCGCCATCAGCTGGGACGAGGCCTTCGCGCGCGCCGGGGCCGTGCTGCAATCGCTCGACCATGCCGACCGTGCGGAATTCTACTGCTCGGGCCGCGCCTCGAACGAATCCGCGTTCCTCTACCAGCTGTTCGCGCGCGAATTCGGGACCAACAACTTCCCCGACTGTTCGAACATGTGCCACGAGGCGACCAGCGTCGGGCTGCCCAAGTCGATCGGCATCGGCAAGGGCACGGTCACGCTGGAAGACTTCGACCACGCCGACGCGATCTTCTGCATCGGCCACAACCCCGGCACCAACCATCCGCGCATGCTCGGCACGCTGGCCGAAGCCTCGCGCCGAGGCGTGCCGATCGTCGTTGCCAACCCGATGCGCGAGCGCGGGCTGGAGCGCTTCAAGTCACCGCAGCACCCCAGCGAGATGCTCTCGCCCAAATCGACGCAGCTCGCCTCCGCCTATCATCAGGTGCGGATCGGCGGCGACATGGCGATGCTGAAGGGCATGATGAAGCTGGTGATCGCCGCCGACGCGCTCGACCACGATTTCATCGCCCAGCACACCGAGCACTTCGAGGCGGTGAAGGCCGATATCGAGGCGACCTCGTGGGACTGGATCGAGACCACTTCGGGCCTGCCGCGCGATGCCATCGAGGATATGGCGAAGGTCTACATGGCCGCCGAGCGCGTCATCGTGTGCTACGGCATGGGCATCACCCAGCACCACACCGGCACCGACAACGTGCAGGCTATCGCCAACCTGCTGCTGCTGCGCGGCCAGTTCGGCAAGCCCGGCGCCGGGATCTGCCCGCTTCGTGGCCATTCCAACGTGCAGGGCGACCGCACCGTGGGCATCACCGAGATCCCGACCGAGGCGATGCTCTCGCGGCTCGATGCCACCTACGGCATCTCCTCGCCGCGCAAGCACGGACACAATGCGGTGGAAGCCTTCGCGGCGATGCGCGCCGGGGAATCGAAGGCGCTGTTCTCGCTCGGCGGGAACCTTGCCGTTGCCATGCCCGACCCCGAGGCCTGCTTCGAGGCCGTGCGCAGCCTCGACCTGTCGGTGAACATCGTCACCAAGTTCAACCGCACCTGCCTGCTCACCGCGAAGGAAACGCTGGTGCTGCCCTGCCTTGGCCGCACCGAGCTGGACGTGCAGGCAGGCGGCCCGCAGGCGGTGACGGTGGAAGATTCGATGTCGATGGTCCATGCCTCGCGCGGGAAGCTGAAGGCGCCGGGGCCGCACGTCCGTTCGGAACCCGCGATCATCGCCGGGCTAGCCAAGGCGGCGCTGCCTGCCACCAAGGTAGACTGGGATGCCATGGTCGCCGATTACGACCGCATCCGCGACGGGATCGAGGCGGTCTATCCCGATTTCCGCGACTTCAACGCGCGCATCCGCACGCCCGGCGGCTTCCGCCTGACCGTGGGGCCGAGCAATCGCGTGTGGGCTACCCCCAGCGGCAAGGCGCAGTTCATCGCTCACCCCCGCGAGGCGAGCAAGACGCTGCCGCCGATGCTGCTCACCACGATCCGCAGCCACGACCAGTACAACACCACGATCTACGGCCTGGACGATCGCTATCGCGGCGTCACCGGGCGGCGCGACGTGATCTTCGCCAACGAGGTCGACATGGCAACGCTCGGCCTTGCCCATGGCGAGAAGGTCGATCTGGAAACGCCCTCGGGCCGCACGTTGAAGGGCTTCACGGTAATCCGCCACGCCATCGCGCGCGGCTCGCTGGCGGCGTACTATCCCGAAGCGAACTGTCTCGTCCCGCTGGAAGAGCACGATGCGGCCAGCGGAACGCCGGCCTACAAGTCGATCCCCGTCACGATGCGCGCGGCGGGGTAAGGTTAGCCAGAATATGGCGGCAAGTCCCCTTCCGTTCGTGTCGAGCGTAGTCGAGACACGGCCACGCTGACGTGTCTCGACAGCCGTTTACAACGGCTGTTCACCCCGAACTTGTGAGGGGCTCGACACGAACGGAGGGAACTGAAGCCGTTACGCCTCTGGCAGCATTCCCGTTTGTCGCAGGGCCTCGCCCAGTGCGAGCGCCGCCGAGGTCGCGAGATTCAGCGAGCGTACTTCGGCGCGCAGCGGAATCCGCACGCGCGCGTCGCAGACGGCGGCGACGCTCTCGGGCACGCCTGCGCTTTCCTTGCCGAACAGCAGCACGTCATCGGGGCGGAACTCGAAATCGTAGGCCGAAACGCTGCCCTTGGTGGTGAACAGCACCAGTCGCTGGCCCGGCGCAGTCTGGCGGAAAGCCTCGAACCCGGCGTGGCGCGTAATCTCCACATGATCGATGTAGTCCATCGCGGTGCGCCGCACCCGGCGATCGTCCCAGGCAAAACCCATCGGCTCGATCAGGTCGATATGCGTGCCGAAACACGCGCCAAGCCGCAGGACGGCGCCGACGTTGCCGGCGATCTCGGGTTCGTAAAGAGCGATGCGCATGGCCATGCTGCTAGGCGGGCATGAGAGACGCGGCAAGGGTTACGTGCACCAAATACCACCTGCCCCCGCTCAGCCTGAGCCTGTCGAAGGCTGCACGCATGACGTGACAGTTGGCAGGCCTGAAACGAAAACGGGGCAGGCCAAGGCCCACCCCGTCTCCCGGTCGCGATGCGCCGCGACCGTCAATAGTACCGCGCCCGGTCTCAGATACCGTCGACAGCCTTGCTGACGAGGACGTTCACCGCGACGCGGCGGTTTTCCGCCTTGCCCTGATCGGTGTCGTTGCTGGCAACCGGATCGGCCATCGACATGCCGGTGGGGGTCAGCATGCGATAGGGCTTCCAGTGGCAGGCCTGCTGCAGGAAGTTCACCACGCGCGTCGCACGCTTTTCGCTGAGCGCCTGGTTCAGGTCTTCGCCGCCGGTCGAGTCGGTGTAGCCGACCACCAGAAGCAGGGCATTATCGACGCCATCGGCCTGCTGCGCGGTCTGACACAGCGCGGCCTTGGCTTCGGGCGAAAGGTCGGACTTGCCGGTGTCGAAGTTCACGTTGACCGTGCTCTTGACGTTGTACTTGTCGATATCGCCCACGCGGCCGCGCAGCGCCTCGGTGGCGGCGGTCTGCTCGGCGAAGCCCTGCGCCGTGCCGGTGCGGATCATCGAGGCGGTCTTGATGTCCTTGTTCTGGGTCTTGATCTCTGTGGCGACCAGATCGCCGCCGCCCTGCATGGTCTTGATGCTGACCGGCAGGCCGTTCATCAGCGAATCGCCCGCCAGCTTCTTGTTGCCAAGCCCCAGGAAACCGCCCTTGCCGCTGATGCGGGTGCTGTCGTTAACGGCGACGATGGTGCTCTGGCCGTTGGCCGACGTCACCTGGATGCGATCGCCCTTGCGCGCCGAAATGATGCCTTCGACTTCGGGACCTTCGGTCATCTGCGAGGCATCGGCGGGCGCATCGCCCGGACGCTGGCCATAGACCGTGGCTGCGACATCGGCCTCGGCCGGATCGCTCGGGCGGTCCTGTGCCTGCACGGCAATACTGGCCGATGCGGCGGTGGTCATCAGTGCGGCCAGAAGAAATACTTTCGAACGCTTGGAAATGACAGTCATTGCGCGACTCCTTCAAACTCGTGTGTCGGGCCTGCGGGATCGCAGCTTCTCGTCCGAGCGCCGCTGCCGGGATGGCGAGCGCGGCGACCGGAGCCCCCTTGGGTTCATGGTTTGGGCAACGACAATGCTGCACCTGAACGCCTTGGAAGACCTGACTGTTCAGAAATACCTTGCGGCTGGATGAACGCACACGACAAGATGGGCCTCAGTGCAGATGGTTCGAGAACATCTTGCGACGAACCGAAGTGGACCATGCTGCACAAACGGATATTTGCGCATTTGCAGTATTACTCAAGCCGATCGGGATAAAGCGCCCTTGCAGACGGACAACTGCTGTAAAACCGCGTAATTTTCGCGTCGATAATGGAGCAGGATTCGCCTGACAGACGTATTAAGCAGGCTATTCTTGCGACATCTTCACCTCTGCTTGCGATGAACCGAGGGAATGGCGCGGAACAAAGGATTACGGGGCTTTCGGGCCCCGCACCTCCCCTAATCGACCCCCTGGCCAACCCCCTAGTCGAGCAGCGCGCGCTTCAGGGCGGCGAGCTTCGAATCGGTGAATCGGCGCGCCAGATCGGTCTGCGCGGCGATTCCATCGAAGGCATGATAGGCGCCGGGGACGACATTCAGCGTCACCGGGATACCGGTATCGGCCAGGCGGCGGGCGTATTCGATGTCCTCGTCGGCGAAGAGGTCGATCGCGCCCACACCGATAAAGGCAGGCGGCAGGCCCGTCAGATCGCGCGTGCGGGCGGGCACGCCGCGGACCGGCACGTTCGCCCCGCCGGGTTTCATGCCCAGGAAAGCCTCCCAGCCATAGCGGTTGTAGGCAGGCGTCCAGATCAGATGGCCCATGGAGGGCGGCACCGCACGGCTCGATCCGGTGCGGTCGTCGAGCATGGGATAGACGAGGCACTGGAACGCCAGCGGCACTTCACCCCGGTCGCGCGCGGTGATCGCCAGAAGCGCCGCATGGCCGCCACCCGCGCTCTCTCCCATCACCGCGATGCGCGCCGGATCGACGCCGAGGCTGGCGGCATTGTCGTGCAGCCACTTGAGACCGGTGTAGTTGTCCTCGATCGAACCTGCATACGTCGTCTCGGGCGCCAGCCGGTACTCCACCGTAACGATCGTGCAGTCGAACGCATCGCACACCGCCTGCAGGCCCGGCACCGAGCGCGCTGCCGATCCCATGACATAGCCGCCGCCGTGGGTGTGCAGGATCGCCGGGCGCTTCTGCCCCGGATGCCCTGCATTGATCACATAGACCGTCACCTCACCGCCACCCGCGCTGGCGGGCCGGGGCAGGCTTTTCATCTCGACCGGATACTTGCCCTGAGAGGGCCGGGCGATGCCGGGGCTGCCGCGCCACGTCGCAAGGCTGGCGGCGGAGAGCGGAGGCCGGGCCGCAACTTCACGCCCCAGCGCCTCGATCGCCGGGCGCAGTTCGGGCGCGACCAGATCGAACCGCAGATCGGCATCGGAAACCGCAGGAGATACCGCAGGCCCCGCCGCCAGAGCGCGCGCCAGAGGACCGGGCAATCCGGCCATAACGGCGCCTGCCCCAACCATCCCGCCTGTCGCAGCATGTCACGCCGATCCATCGCTCTCTCCTTCGCCGGAACCACTTTGTGGACCTGCGTACCACCGGTGCCGGACAGCGGCAATCATGTCGGACAACAGGCAGGATTCCGTGGAAATTGCATAATCCGGCTAGGGATTTGCCCGAGGGATGGTGCAAGCGATTGCGCAGGAGTGACCGGGCTAAGGGACATTCCATGAAAAACGTCGCACCCCGCATTTCCCTCGCCCTGCGTGCAGCCGCCGGCCTTCCGGCGTCGCCGCGTTTCCGCAACCTTGCCGCCGTGCTCGCACTGGGCGCCGCAGCAACCATTCCGCTGTCCGCGCAAGCCGCGACCGCCACCGATCCGATGGCCGTCACCGCCACGGTGATCTCTGCCTGCATCATCGATGCCGCCGACCTGCCCTTCGGCAACTACGATCCGACCTCTTCCACGCCCAAGGACATGAACACCACGATCACCGTCACCTGCACCGTGGGCACGCCCTTCACGGTGGGCCTGAACGCAGGCAGCACCAGCGGCGCCACCGTGACGACGCGCCAGATGGCGAACGGCGCCAACCGCCTAGGCTATGCACTTTACAGCGACACCGGGCACGCCACCAACTGGGGCAACACTTCCGGCACCGACACGCCCGCACAGGCGACGGCCACGGCAACCTCCACCGTCATGACCGTCTACGGTCGCATCGCCGCGCGCCAGAACGTACCTGCAGGCAGCTACACCGACAGTGTCACGGCAACGGTCTATTATTGAGATGCCCGCGTCTCGGGCCTCGCTGGGCAGGTCGGTCATGATCGCCGCTTGCCTTGCGCTGTCCGGGGCATTTCCCGTCGCTCCGGCAGGGGCAAGCAGCCTGCGCGTCACACCGATCCGCGTGACGATGCCCCTCGACCGGCGCTTTTGCAGCCTCACTCTGGCCAATGACGGCGATACCCCCGTCAGCGTCCAGATCCGCGGCTACGACTGGGACCGCAGCGAGGACGGAGAGGATATCCTGACCGAAAGCGGCGCGATCCGGGTCAATCCCGGCATCGTCACGCTTCCGGCGCACGGTGCGCAGTTGATCCGCTGTGCCGTACCTGAACCGACGTGGTCAGGGACGAAGGCGTTGCCGATGGAAAAGGCCCCGCCGGTAGAACAAGCGTGGCGACTGGTGTTCGACGAACTCCCCCCGCCTGCCGGACTGACGCCCGGCGGCACGATCCTGACGCTGCTGCGCATCAGCGTGCCCGTATTCCGGGGCGCACCGGGGCTTGCCCCTCATGTGATCTGGTCGCAGCGGAATACGGCCGATGGCGCCCCTGCGCTGGTGCTGGAGAACACCGGCACCGCCCATGCGCAGATCCGCAGCGTAAATATCACCACCGATCCTGCCGCCGCAGCACCGCAAGCCTACGAACAGGGGTTTTATCTTCTTCCCAAAGGACGGCTGGTGATACCGCTGCCTGCCGGTTTTGCTGCGCCGCATTCGGCGCGGATCACCGGCGTTACGGTACAAAGTCCGGAGGGCCCGCTGACCGTGGTCCCCGCCCGCTGAGCCGGGCCCCGTGTGGAGGTGGCCCTCTTCGCTACTCCCTCACGCCGGATCGGGCGGGCCGCCATCCTGCACCGGGGCGCGACAACGGGCGTTCTGTGCATCGCCCTTGCAGCATTCCCGAGCGCCGTGCGTGCCGATCCGGCACCAGCGATCACCTCACGAACCGAATGCACGGCGTCTGCGCTGCCCGATGCGCAACCGATGCCGGTCAGCGTGGTGCTCAACGGCGCGCATCAGCCCGAATCGGCGCTGGCCCTCCAGGCGGGCGACTGCCTTTATCTGCGCCTTGCCGATGCCCGCGGGCTGGGCCTTGCGCCGGCACCCGATGCACCGATCATGAGCGTGGAAGGCGAACCCTATCTGACACTGGACACCAAGACCGGGGGGCCGGTTTCCGCGCATCTCCTTGAAGACGGCACGCTGGCCATCACCGCGGCCGCCACCGCTTTCGCTGCCCGCCATCTTGGCGAGGTCGACCATGCCGTCGCGCTGTCGCCGATCGTCCCGGCGATCTTTCTGGATTACGACATCGACGTTCTGCACGATGGAGGCGGCACGCGTGCCACCGCATTGCTGGAAGGTACGATCTCCGGCGCATGGGGGGTCTTTTCGACAAGCGGCATTGTGGCAGGTGGACTTGAAACTGGCGGTCGGGGCGTCGGCGCCGCGCAGACGGTCCGGCTGGACAGCAGCTGGCTGCGCGACTTCCCCGCCCATCGCCTGCGGCTCGTGCTGGGCGATACCCTGACGCGCGGCTCGTCCTGGACCGGACCGGCGCGCATCGCAGGGATACGTCTGGGCACGGAATTCGCGCTTGCCCCCGAATGGCTGACCTGGCCGCTGCCGGAACTCGCGGGAAGTTCGGTGCTGCCCTCCACGCTGGAGCTTGTCGCCCGGCAGGACCGGCGCGATATTCCGCTGGCCCCCGGCGATTTCACCTATGCCTGGCGTCCGCAATTCAGCGGCGCGGGCACAGTGACGATGACTTTGCGCGACATATCAGGCGCGGTGCGGACGGTAACGCGCAGTTACTACGCTTCTCAGGGGCTGTTGCGGCCCGGCCTCGTCGACTTTTCGGTCGAAGCAGGTGCGCTGCGCCGAAATTATGGCGTCTCCAGCTTCGATTACGGGGCACTGATGGGGGGAGCCACGTTGCGCCGGGGCATGACCGATCACCTGACGCTGGAAGCGCGGATCGAGGGCGGCGACGGGGTGGCCATGGGCAGCGCGGGAGGCACGATCCTCCTCGCGAACTTGCTCGAAGTGAACCTTGGCGGCGCCCTGTCGCATGGCCCCCTCGGTGGAGGCCACCTCGCCCAGATACAGGCACAGCGATTGACGCAAAGCTATTCGCTGACCGCCAGCTATCGGCTGCGCAGCGCCCAGTTCCGGCAGGTGGGTGAAGTGCTCCTGCCCGGAAGCGGCGCCAGTCGCGAACTTGCGCTTTCCGGCAGCCTTGCCCTGGGGCGCGGCGGCAGCGTGACCGCTGGCTATCTCCGTGTCGGCCAGGGCGCATCGCGCTATGCCATCGCCTCGCTGGGCTGGAGCGGCAACTGGCGCAAGGCCTATGTCTCGCTTGGCGCGCAGCACACGATGCGAAGCACAGGCGATGGCGGTGGCGAGACCAGCCTGATCGCCGGGCTCACCGTGCCGCTCGGCGGCGGAGGCAACATCAGCCTTTCGGCGGACCGCAGCCGCAGCCTTGCCGCGATCGACCGCAGCCCGCCCGGCAATCTTGGCCTCGGCTATCATCTGGCAGGCGGATACGAGCAAAGCATGGGCCGACACTCGACGGGCAAGTGCAATGGCGGACACGCGCGGGAGAGATCGACGTTGCCGGGCTCTACCGCGACGGCGCGGCGTCGGCCCGGATCGAACTGCGCGGCGGCCTAGTCGCAGCGGGCGGAACCGTCAGCGCCACCCCGCGTATCGAAGACGCGCTCGCTGTCGTGGACGTTGCCTCGGATGCGCGCGTGGAGGTCATGGTGGAAAACCGCCCGACCGGTTCCAGCACCGACAAGCGCCACGGCGCCATCGTCACCGGACTTCAGGCCTATTCGCCCAACCGCATCTCCATCGATCCCGACCAGCAGCCGCTGGAAGACACGCTCGACACCGCCGAAAAAGTCGTGACACCCGGCTGGCGACAAGCGGCACGCGTCACGTTCGGTGATCGGGGCAGCGTGCCGGTTCGCCTGCGCGTACGCGATCCTTCCGGTGCGGTTCTGCCTGTGGGACTATCGGTGTTCCTCACCGGGACAGGGACAGGCGCCGAAACAGTGACAGGCCACGGCGGGGACGTTTTCCTCGCCTCCTACCCGCCCCCGGACACCATGTTGCGCATCACCGGGGCGGCCCAGGGCGCCTGCCTCGTGCCCCTGCCGGACCATGCTCCGGCAGATACATTGGCCAGGCCCCTGATCGTGACCTGCCGCCCCGAGATCCGGAGTCCCTCCCCATGATCGCGAGACGCCCAGCCGCGTGCTTCCCCCCCGCGCCGCGATCGTTCGGGCGATGCTGGCAACCTGCACTCTAGTCCTGCCCGTACAGACCGCAAAGGCTCAGGTGTCGGTATGCGCGCTGTGCTCGTGCGGCGTGACCTCCACCGGGCTGGCTTTCGGAAACTACGATGCCGGCACCACCGCTCCTCGCGATGTCAACGCGACGGTTACGGTAAACTGCACCTCGCTTGCCCAGATCAACGGCGGCGCGGTGATTTCGCTCAGCGGCGGCGAATCGGGCAATCCCGCCGCGCGGCGCATGGTCAAGGGCGCGGACACCCTGACCTACCAGATCTACAGCAACACAGCGCGGACAACGGTGTGGGGCAACGGCACCGGCGGCACCTCCACCGTCACGGTGTCGCTGACCGGCCTGCTTTCGTCCAGTGCGACCGCGACCGCCTATGGCCGCATCCCCGCGCGCCAGTTCGTGCGCGCCGGGGCCTATACCGATACAGTCACGATCACCGTCACGTACTGAAATACTGCGACACACCGTGCAGAAACACTTTGTCATGCACGAGACCATCTGCGGACACGGGCACGCCGCTATCAGGAGGGCAACAGACACAGTCCCCTGGAGTGAACCTCATGTCCCTGCTTGCATTTGTTGCCGCTGTCATTTCTCCCACCCTGCCCGTCACCGCCCTGCCGGTACTTCCCGCCGCTGCCGGCTACGGCTGCGTGGTTCACGACAACGGCACCAAGGCCGCCTGCCCTGCTTCTCCCTATCGCGTCGCGCAGGGCAAGGGCATGACCGCCCCCACCCGCACCCACAAGGCCAAGACCCAGGCTGGCCCGACCCCGGTCTGCCACCCGGACCCGATGAAGGGCCGCGCCTGCCGCCATCATGAAGCTCAGCGCGAGGATGCGACCCTCGAGGCGACCGCCGTCGCCGTTCGCTGACAACCTGCCGGGCGGGGTCGACAGTACTCCCGTTCCCTGAAAACCCCGTCCGGCACCCTTTCTTTCCGATATAACGGCGGCCCCCACCTCTTCATGACTTCCCCCCGTATCCTGCTCGTCGAGGACGATCACGCCCTCCGTTCCCTCACTGCCCGTGCGCTGCGTCAGGACGGTTTCGAGGTCTGCACCGCCGAAACAGGCGCCAAGATGTGGACCCTCTGGCGAGAGGAGAATCCCAGCCTTCTTGTGCTGGACGTCATGCTTCCCGATGCCAACGGCTTCGACCTGTTCCGGCAGTTGCGTCGGGAAAGCGAAGTGCCGGTGATCTTCGTGAGCGCGCGGGGCACGGAAAGCGACCGCGTTCTCGGACTCGAACTGGGCGCCGATGACTATCTCCCCAAGCCCTACAGCACGCGCGAATTGTCCGCGCGCGTGGGGGCCGTGTTGCGCCGTGGCCGCACGCGTCCGGGCGAACCAGGCGTCGCCGAACCGTCCAGCAGCGACACGATCACGTTCGAGGGCTGGAGCGTCAGCCTGGCACGGCGCGAACTGCGATCGCCCACGAATGCGATCGTCGATCTGACCGGTGCCGAGTTCGATCTTCTGGCCACGTTCCTCTCCCACCCGCAGCGCGTTCTCGGGCGCGAGCGATTGCTCGAACTCTCGCGCGACCGGCTTTCCGACCAGTCCGACCGCAGCATCGACGTGCTGGTCAGCCGCCTGCGCCGCAAGTTGCGCAGCGGAGAGGCCGAAGCCGTCATCACCACCGTGCGCGGCGTCGGCTACATGTTCCGTGCCGAGGTGGAACGCGCCTGACCCCTTTTCCGCTCTCTCTGCCGCCACCACTGCCGACCGCCGCCTTTGTCCTCAATCCGCTCCACGCGCGCGAATTGAGGACATTTGCTTTCGCCGTCCCGCCTCACCGCGCAGCAATCCATCCCAAAGTTTCCTCGGGAAACATTTTGTCACGTTCGGGCAAAGGCCGGGACACCACCTCCGGATAGGGTGATCCGCGAAGCCGGGAAAAAGACCTCGCCACATCAAGCGCGACGGCGCCGGCTTCCGCAGGGTGGAACCATTTGAACCACCATAAGAACATGAGGGAAATCAACACTATGAAGATGCGTCTTCTCGCCGCCCTGGCGCTTGCCGGGTGCGCCACTCCCGCCCTTGCGCAGGAAGGCGACACCGCCCCGCCCAAGGACATCACCGTCACCGGCAGCGTTGCCCTCGTCAGCGATTACCGTTTCCGCGGCGTCTCGCAGAGCGACAAGGAACTGGCGGTTCAGGGCGGCCTGACCGTCACGCACTCCAGCGGCTTCTATGTCGGCACCTGGGCCTCGAACCTTGCCGGATGGGGCACCTTCGGCGGCTCGAACACCGAACTCGATCTGATCGGCGGCTATTCGACCGAGATTTCCTCGGGCACGACAGTCGACGTCGGCCTGACCTGGTACATGTATCCGGGTGGCGCCAGCAACACCGACTTCGCAGAGCCCTATGTGAAGCTTTCGCACACCCTGGGCCCGGTAAAGGCGCTGGTCGGCGTGGCCTACGCGCCCAAACAGCAGGCGCTCGGCAACTATTCGGCCACATCCTACAGCCGGGGCCAGAAGGAGGATAACTTCTATATCTGGGGCGATGCCAGCGCCGGAGTGCCGAACACCGCTCTCAGCGTGAAGGCGCATCTCGGCTATTCGAACGGCAACCCCGGCCTCGGCCCCAACGGCACCAGCGTTGCGCCTACGGGCGAATATTTCGACTGGCTGCTCGGTGCCGACTACGCGCTCGGCCCGGTCACGCTGGGTGTCGCCTATGTGGACACCAATATCAGCAAATCCGAATCGGCGTATCTTCAGCCCAACTTCTCCTCAAGCAAGAACGGCTCCTCGATCGCCGCTTCGCAAGTGGTGTTTTCGGTCTCGGCAGGCTTCTGAACCCCAATCTGCTGAGATCGATTCGGCCCGTCTCGACAGTTGTCGAGGCGGGCCTTTGCTTTTTCTGATGATAGAGTTCTGCGGGGTGCTGGACTGAATATCTTTAAGCGCATATGAACTTAAAGACGTTCAACGAAACGGGCTACCCCTTCGATGCATTCAGAAGTCGAGCGCATTGCCGAAATGGCACAGGCGGGCGAGCGCATGATCGAGCGCCTGCGCCGTCAGGCTTTCCTGCCCGAATCGCGCAAGGGCCTCAATATCCGCTTCGGCATTGCCGAAGCCGCTGCCTTGCTGGGCTGCTCGACGAATCGCATCCGCATGGCGGAGGACGATGGGCGCCTTCCCCGCCCCGCCCCACCGAGAACGGCCGCCGTCCGGGATATTCGGTGGAAGACCTGCTGAATATGCGCGACGTGCTCGGCGCCTCGCCGGCACGGGCTCCGCTCGACAATCCCGCGCTGATCGCCGTGCAGAACTTCAAGGGCGGTGTCGGCAAATCCACGGTCACCACGCACCTTGCGCATTACTTTGCCGTGCAGGGCTATCGCGTGCTGGTCGTCGACTGCGACAGTCAGGCGACGACGACGACCCTGTTCGGTTTCAATCCGCACTTCAACATCACGCGCGAACAGACGCTCTATCCCTATCTCTCGATCGACCCGACTCAGACCGACCTGCTCTATGCCGTGCAGAAGACGCCATGGCCGAACGTCGATCTGATTCCCTCGAACCTCGAACTGTTCGATGTCGAGTATGAACTGGCAGCCAGTGGCGCGGATGGCGGCTCCGTGCTCGCCTCGCGCTTCCGCAAGCTCAAGCAGGGCCTGCACGATCTGGCGCGCAACTACGATGTCGTGATTCTCGATCCGCCGCCAGCCTTGGGCACCATCAGCCTGGCCGTGATGCAGGCGGCCAACGCCCTTATCGTGCCGCTGGCCGCCACGACGCCCGATTTCTGCTCGACCGTGCAGTTCCTCTCGATGATGGATCAGGTCACGAGCCAGCTCGCGCAGGCAGGCATCTCGGTCGATTACGATTTCGTGCGCCTGCTGTGCTCGAAGTTCGATTCCAACGATCCCAGCCATGCCATGGTCCGCCAGATCATGGAACAGACCTTCGGCCCGGCCCTCCTGCCCGTTCCGATTCTGGAAAGCGCCGAGATCAGCCATGCCGCCTTGCGGATGATGACGGTCTACGAACTGGAAAAACCCATCGGTACGCCGCGCACCCACAAGCGCTGCCGCGCCAACCTCGATGAAGCGATGGCGCAGGTCGAAGCGCTTGTGCGTCGGGGCTGGGGCATTGCCGAACCCGCCAGCGAGCAGGACGTGATCAATGCCTGACGGCGGCCCAACGCCCCTTTATGTTCTCTGTATGTACCCCGACATTTCGGGAACGGACCATGGCGTCCGCCGAAGCCGCACCGGGAGGAACTGACCGATGGCCCGCAAACAGTCCGACTATCTCGCCAGCCTCCTTGCCGAAGAAGCGACTGCCGCGTCACAGAGCGCGATCTCTGCCGATGCTCCCATCGCAAGCGCTCAGGCGAAGTCCGAAGAAGCGTCAGCGCCGGTAACGACGCCACAGGCCGACGCGCCGGCCCCCTCCCCTGCCCCGCGCGCGTCCGCGCGGGCCGGTCTGTCCTTGCTCGGCCGCGAAAATGCCCTTGCCCGTGTTGCCAGCGGCGAAGTTCGCCAGGTTACACAACTGCTGCTCGACCCTGCCCGCGTGCGGGTGTGGGAAGGCAACGCGCGTATCCAGTCGAAGCTTTCGGAAGAAAGCTGCCGCGATCTGATCGATTCGATTCTCGCCGAGGGTGGCCAGCGCGTGGCCGCCGTCGTGCGGCACATCAGTGGCGATCCCGATCACGATTACGAACTGATCGCCGGCAGTCGGCGCCATTTCGCCATTTCCTGGCTTCGGGCGCATTCCTATCCGGACATGCGGCTGCTTGCGCAAGTCGCTGATCTAGATGACGAATCTGCCTTTCGTCTCGCTGACATCGAGAACCGGGCGCGCAAGGATATCTCGGATATCGAGCGCGCGCGCAATTATGCCGATGCCATCCAGCGCCACTACGGCGGCCGCGCCGTGCGGATGGCCGAACGCCTCAAGCTCTCGAAGGGCTGGCTTTCCAAGATGCTCAAGGCGGCGACGATTCCGGACACGATCCTGATCGCCTTCGCCGATCTTCACGAACTGACGCTCAATCCCGCCTATCGGCTCGCGCAGGCCATCGACGATCCGGTGCGCGCCAAGGCCATCCGTCGCGAGGCCGAGGCTATCGCCGCCGAGAACATCAAGGCGCTCTCTTCGGGCGCGCTTGCCCTGCCCGGCTCGGCAGCGCTTGCCCGCCTGATGGCGGCAACGGGCTCGCCCGGTCGCCCGCGCGAACAGGGTTTCGCCTTCGACGTGAACAACGCGCATGGCCGCCCGATCCTGTCCCTGAAGTCGGTCAACCGCCAGGGCCTGACGCTGCATGTGCCGATGGCCAGCGGCGCCGGCGACGAGCAACTGGCCGATGCCTTGCGACAGGTCCTCGCGACGCTGCGGGACAACGGGATTTCGGTGGTCTGATGGTCAAAACCGGGGGCGCGCCAATCGGAAAGTTTCCTCCAGGAAACATCATCGCCTTTCATGTGCCGGAGGGCGTGCGGCGATGAGTCCTGTCCGCGAACCCGCCGTCGCCAGCGAAAAGTTCGACCTGTTCCTGCCCTATGTGGCGGACATGGCCCTGCGCGATCAGCGCGAGATGATGGAACGGCCGTTCTTCAGTCTGGCGAAGTCGAAACGCATCAAGGCGATCGACTACACCAGTCCCGATGGCGAAGTGCATGTCCATGTCTCCGCCAATCCTGACTACGGGATGGCGACGATCTGGGATGCCGACATCCTGATCTACTGCGCCAGCGTTCTGGCCGACATGGCGCGGCGCGGGCGCAACGACCTTCCCCGCACGCTGCACATCATGCCCTACGATCTGCTTCGGGCCATCGGCCGTCCCACCACCGGGCGCGCCTATGAGCTGCTGGGGCAGGCACTGGACCGCCTCGTCGCAACGACCATCAAGACGAACATTCGTGCCGACAACAGGCGAGAGGCTACCTTCTCGTGGCTCGATGGCTGGACCCAGTTGGTCGACGAGCGCACCGAGCGTTCGCGCGGCATGACGCTGGAGCTGTCCAACTGGTTCTGGGAAGGCGTGACGATGAAGGGCGGCGTGCTGTCCATCGATCGCGCCTACTTCGACATCACCGGCGGGCGGGAACGCTGGCTCTACAGGGTCGCCCGCAAGCATGCCGGTGGCGCGGGCGAGAACGGCTTTGCCATCTCGATGCCCGTTCTGTTCGAAAAGTCGGGCGCCGAAGGCCAGTACCGCCGCTTCAAGTTCGAGATGCTCAAGCTCGCCGAAAAGGACGAGCTTCCCGGCTATGCCCTGTCGGTCGAAACGGCACGGGACGGCGAGCCGATGATCCGCATGCGGCGCCTTGACGGCAAAGGCGGCGCGGAAGGCCCCCTGCTCTCGCACAAGACACCGTCTGCGCGGTCCACGCCCTCCCCTGCCCCCGATCCGGGTCCGGCAGCCGATCGTCGCCCCGCTTCTGTAAAAGTTTCCCCGAGGAAACCGCAGAATTCTGCGCCGCAGCCTGCCGACGTGGTCGATGCCCGAGCGCTTATTCGCTCCACGGTTGCCGGTCTTTCGGACGCAGCGACACGCGGTTTCATGACCGACGAAACCATCAACCTCCTGCGCCGGGAATGTCCGGGGTGGGACCTGCATGCGCTCCATGCCGAGTTCGAGCGCTGGATCAATGCCGACGTCGAACGCGTGCCCGCAGACTGGCAGCGCGCGTTCATCGGATGGGTTCGCCGCCACCACGCGAGAAACGGCCACCAACTGCGCGGGTGATCGGCGCCCCCTTCCCCGCTTCCGTACAACGCTAACGCCGATCTTTCCCCGTTATGGAAAGGTCGGCGCGCCCCCTTTTTCTCTGTGCAGAACGTTCCGCTTTCCCGCAGGAAACTGAAGCGGCACGCCTCCGGCTATCGTTCCGTCCGCTTTTCTCTCCTGACACTCGCAAGCGCGTCGGAACCAGACAGGCCGGAACCAGCTTCAGCCCCCGCTCTTTCATCAAAGCCCCTGACCTGGGCGAGGTTCACTGTGCCTTTCCCGCTGCCGAGAACCACTCACCGGCCTCCTCGGCATCAGATCACAAAGGCGACAAAGGCCCGGCGTTCTGGAGAGCCCTCGTGTTCCTTTCGATCAGACATTCAAGCTCCCCTCACACGCATGATGGAACCGCAGCATCGTGGTGCGCAATGTGCAGACAAGCCCCCTCTGCCCGCGCCTACGGTCCGAGCCTCTGTGACATCGAGGCAGAATGGCGTCAGGCCGCAAAGGCGACATGCTTCATCGCTGACTGCACAATCTCCCGCCGGATGCTCCTACCGTTGCAAAGTATCCCGCCACGCGCTCTTCGCCAGGGAGGTGAGACGAACCAGAACCACGCCTATACCCGTTTCACGATCCGCGATTGGGACGGGCGATCACAACACCCGCCAATCACCCACGTCGCGATCTGTATCGAGCCCCTCTCCCGGAGCGCTAACCGGCATGCTCATGCGGTCCTCTTCCGGCATCCCCTCCAACATCAAAGTCCGGCTCTCCAAGTGCTTCGTGGAAGTGCTCAAGGATGAGGGGCAGGGCAGGGCAGGGCAGGGCAGGGCAGGGCAGGGCGAGCACCTGCTCCATGCGTCATACCATAAAGCGGAAAAGCGCCTCTCACATCATCAACGGCGCTTGTTTGGCGGCAACCAAACTGTCGGCATACAGCGCCAGCCTCGCGCCGTGCCATCACGCTCCCGAAGCAGCTCTTCTACGCCTTGCCGATCATGCGGACTTCATCCCGCAGGCAGAGCGTCCTTTAAACCCGGAACACATCTATCGCGATCAGATCACCGGCCAAGACCGGACGCCCTGACAGATCTGTCGCGCTCCCGCACGTTCCCGAAGTGTCGCGTCATAAACCGTCATCTGCAGATCACCCCGAGCGGAGCACGCGCCACCATGCAGAGTTGAACGTCCTTCGGGCGAGGGGTCGGGAAAGTAATTCAATCGCTGTGGACAACCCATGCCTGATTGAACGCTTCGACACTCCGGGAACGCGACAATTCCAAGGGTTCGGCCTATCGGGAACGCAAGGTCGTCACAACGGGAACACCACGGTCGACATTCCGGGAACGCAGGAGCGTCACAACAGGAACGGCCCCTTTCCGCGACTCATGGACCAAGCGCGAGTCACGGGAAGGCTGGCGGCCGGTAACCTTGTAACAGATTCCTCTAAAAACCTTTCTAACCCTTCAGAAGTCTCTTTGAGACGAGGAAAGGGTGAGGTCGCCAAGCCGCAACCCGGTTTGCACCACATTGGCAGTCGTGACCGGCAAAAGCCTTCAATAAAGGCACGGACAGAACCCATTCCTGAGCGTCCCTTTTAACAGCGCGAATCACTCCCTGAAAATTTCGGAAGGTAAGCTTGCAAGTTTACCTTCCTAGGACCATATCGCCGGACATGACCGACATTCCAACAGAACATCTCGTGGAGGAACTGCTCCGCTCCATCGGTACCCTACGCCGCCGCTTACGGGCGGAAACCAATCCTGACGAGCTTACGCTATCCCAGATTTCCGCGCTTATCCGCCTGCACAAGCAAGGACTTGCAACAACCGCCGACCTTGCCAGGCTGGAAGGCGTCAAGCCGCAGTCGATGGGCTCCACTCTCGGCAGCCTCGAAAAGCTTGGTCTCGTGATCCGTTCGGCAGATCCCAACGACGCCCGCCAGATGCTTTACGAACTGACGGCCGAGGGTATTGCCGCCCGCGAACAGCAGCGACTGCTAAAGCGGGCCTGGCTGGGGCAGGCGGTGTCCCGGCTGACCGAGGAAGAGAAGGATGCGCTGGGCATCGCACTCGATGTGTTCAACCGGATCGCGAAGAGCTGACCATGACCATCGCGCCTTATTCCCGACCGGAAGGCAGCGCTGCTCCCCGCAAGGGGGCGCTGCGCTCGCTCAAGCATTACAACTATCGGTTGTGGGCAGGCGGGGCGGTCATCTCCAATATCGGAACGTGGATGCAGCGCACCGCGCAGGACTGGCTGGTGCTGACCCAGCTGACGCACCACGATGCGCGGGCGGTCGGTCTGGTCATGGCCTTGCAGTTCGCGCCCCAGTTGCTGCTGCTGCCGCTGTCGGGGCTTGCCGCCGACCGGATGGACCGGCGCAAGCTGCTGATCTTCACGCAGGCCGCGATGGGTATCCTGTCGCTCGCACTGGGGCTGCTCGTCATCTTCGGTGTGGCCCAGCTGTGGCAGGTCTACATTTTCGCGTTCCTGTTCGGATCGGCAGCCGCGCTCGATGCGCCGGCGCGCCAGACCTTCGTGGGCGATCTGGTCGGCGAAGACGATCTGGCGAATGCCGTGGCGCTCAATTCCACCTCGTTCAATGCCGCCCGCATGGTTGGCCCTGCAGCGGCGGGATTGTGCATCGGCGCGGTGGGGACGGGCTGGGCGTTCCTGATCAACGGCATCTCCTTTATCGGCGTGCTGATCTCGCTGCTGTTCATGCGGCGCAGCGAGCTGAACGCCGGGGTGAGGGCCCCGCGCAAGAAGGGCGCCTTGCTGGAAGGGTTCCGATACGTCTGGAAACGCCCGGACTTGCGCGCGATCCTGATCATGCTGTTCCTGATCGGCACGTTTGGTCTGAACTTCCCGATCTTCATCTCGACGATGGCCGTGCAGGTGTTCCACTCGAATGCGGCGGGGTATGGCCTGCTGAGTTCCGCCGTGGCGCTGGGAACCGTGACCGGGGCCTTCATGGCCGCACGGCGCGACGAGCCGGGTTTCGGCTATCTGGTGCGCGGATCGGCGCTGTTCGCCTTCGGCTGCACGCTGGCGGCACTGGCGCCGGACTATTACCTGTTCGCAGGCGCGCTGGTGGTGGTGGGGCTGGCCTCGCTGACGATCACCAACAGTTCCAACACCTTGATGCAGCTATCGAGCGAGCCGGAGATGCGCGGGCGGGTCATGGCGATCCGCGTCGGCGTCGCGCTCGGTGGAACGCCGATCGGAGCGCCGGTGGTAGGGTGGGTTGCCCACACGATGGGCCCGCGCTGGTCGCTGGGCGTGGCGGTGCTGGCAGGACTGCTCTCGCTAGCGGTGGGACTACATTACAAGCATGTGCACGGTCGGGAAGGGAAGGGCGCTGCTTCCACCGCCTGATCTGGCCCGCAGAAGGCCTTCAGAGCGCCAATGCTGCGCAAAAACGAAGGGGAGCCCATGGCTCCCCTTCTTTGCGTCTCACAGGGCGTCCAGCGCCTTTCGTTCGCGCCGGAAGCGGTGGAGCAGAGGCTCGGTATAGCCGCTGGGCTGTTCCACAGCTTCGAACACCAGCGCGCGGGCGGCCCTGAACGCAACCGAGGCTTGCGGATCGGGCGCCATCGCACGGTAGGCCGGATCGCCTGCATTCTGGGCATCGACTTTCGCGGCCATACGCAGCAGTGCCGCATCGACCTCATCTGCCGAGCACACCCCGTGCAGCAGCCAGTTGCCCAGCGACTGCGCGGAAATGCGAAGGGTTGCGCGATCCTCCATCAGGCCCACATCGTCGATATCGGGCACCTTGGAGCAGCCGACGCCCTGGTCGATCCAGCGCACGACATAGCCGAGGATGCCTTGCGCATTGTTGTCGAGTTCGCGGGCGATCTGCTCGGGCGTCCAGTTGACCGAACCGGCGAGAGGCACGCGCAGCAGGTCGGCAAGCGGGGCGACCGGCTCGGCACTGCGCTGTGCCTGACGCGCAGCGACATCGAGCGCGTGATAGTGCGTGGCGTGCAGCACGGCGGCGGTGGGGGAGGGCACCCAGGCGGTGCTGGCGCCGCTTTGCGGGTGGGCGATCTTCTGCGCCAGCATGTCCGCCATCCGGTCGGGCGCGGCCCACATGCCCTTGCCGATCTGTGCAGCGCCAGCGAAGCCGCAGGCGAGGGCGATCTGCACGTTGCGGTTCTCGTAGGCGGCAATCCAGTCGGTGGTTTTCATCGCGCCCTTGGGCAGCATGGCGCCTGCGCGCATCGAGGTGTGGATCTCGTCCCCCGTGCGGTCGAGGAAGCCGGTGTTCACGAAGACCACGCGATCCTTCACCGCCGCGATGCAGGCGGCAAGGTTGGCGCTGGTGCGGCGTTCCTCGTCCATCACGCCGATCTTCACGGTGTGGCGGGCAAGGCCGAGCATGTCCTCAACCGCATCGAACACGTCGTTGGCGAAAGCGGCCTCGGTGGGGCCGTGCATCTTGGGTTTGACGATATAGACCGAGCCCGTCGCGCTGTTGCGCAAGGGGCCCTCGCTCTTCAGGTCATGCAGGGCGATCAGGCTAGTGATAACGGCGTCGAGCAGCCCCTCGAAGGCTTCCGAGCCATCGGGCATCAGCACCGCAGGCGTGGTCATCAGATGGCCGACATTGCGCACCAGCAGCAGGCTGCGGCCCTTGAGCGCAAGGGCGCTGCCATCCAGCGCGGTATAGGTACAGTCCGCTGCGAGGCGGCGCGTCATCTCGCGCCCGTCCTTGGTGAAAGTCGCGACCAGATCGCCCTTCATCAGCCCCAGCCAGTTGGCATAGCTGTCGCGCTTGTCGGTGCCGTCCACCGCCGCGACCGAATCTTCCAGATCGACGATGGTGGAGACCGCCGCTTCCAGCTGGATATCGGCGATATGCGCGGGATCGGTCGCGCCGATGGGGTGTGCGGGATCGATCACGATCTCAATGTGCAGGCCATGATGGCGCAGCAGCAGGTTGGCGCCGCTGCGTCCGATCAGCGCGGCAGGATCGGCCAGCACCGGATCGCCGCCTGCGAAATCGGTCCATGATCCTTCTGCGAGCGGCACGGCGCTGTCGAGGAACCGGCGGCCCCAGGCGATCACTTCGGCGCCGCGCTGCGGATCGTAGCCCGGACCTTGGGCGCTGCCGGATTCGGCGTGGGAAAGGGCGTCGGTGCCATAGAGCGCATCGTAGAGGCTGCCCCAGCGCGCATTTGCGGCGTTGAGCAGGAACCGCGCGTTGAGCACCGGCACCACCAGTTGCGCGCCCGCGATCTTCGCGAGTTCGGGATCGACGTTCTGCGGGGCGATGGCGAAGGGCGCGGGCTCCGGCACCAGATAGCCGATCTCGGTGAGGCAGGCGTGGTATTCCGCCTCGTCGAGTGGCTTGCCTGCGTGCGCTTCGTGCCAGGCGTCGAGTTTGGCCTGAAGATCGTCGCGGGTAGCCAGCAGTTCGGCATTGCGCGGGGTGAAGCGCGCGAGCAGAGCGGCGAGATCGGTCCAGAATGCCTCGGGTGCGATGCCGGTGCCGGCAGGGCGTCCGCTTCGAGGAAGGCGCAGAGCGCCGGGTCTACCGAGAGACCGGCGCGGGTTTCGTAAGGTGTGGTCATCGCAGCGTTCCTCAGGCCTTGGCAGTCAGGCCTGCGGCGGCGATGGCGGCCAGCGCGCAGACCTCGTCGTTGTCCGAGGTATCGCCGCTGACGCCCACCGCGCCGATTGCCAGACCCGCGTCATCGACCACCAGCACGCCGCCTGCCGCCGGGAGGATACCCTGCGGCGCGATGGCACCCAGCGCGGCGACGAACGAAGGGCGTTCCGCCGCCATTTCCGCGACCTTGCGCGAGGAGGTGCCCATCGCCAGTGCCGTCGCGGCCTTGCCCGAGGCGACCTGCGGGCGCAGCAGCGGAGAGCCGTCCTCGCGCGCGAAGGCGATCAGGCTGGCGCCGTGGTCCAGCACCGCGACGGTGATCGGCTTCAGCTCCATTTCGCGGGCTTTCAGCAGGACTTCGGCAACGATGGTCTGGGCCTGAAGGAGGGAAATCGGCATCTCTGGGCTCCGGTATCTTGTTCTAAACAATTGTGAGAAATTAGAAAAAAGGCGGGCACCGCATCATGGCGGGCCCGCCCGAGTGAGGGAAGCGGAAAGGAAAGGCGGTCTGATTTCAGCCTGACTTCAGTAGGTCTTGCCGCGCTTTTCCAGAATGGCCCTGGTGGTGGTGTGGGTGTTCTTCGGCGTCGGCGTCGGCATCTGCTGCACGCGGCGCACGTTGAGGCCATGGCCCATCGCGTCGGTGCACAGTTCGCCATCGCGCATCACGAAACGTCCGCGCACCAGCGTATGGATCGGCGCGCCGGTGGTCTCGAAGCCCTGGAACGGCGTGGACGAGCCCTTGGACTTCAGCTCGGCGGAATCGACCGTGATCGTCTTGGTCGGATCGATGACGACGATATCGGCGTCCGAGCCCGGCAGCAGCGCACCCTTGCGCGGATAGAGCCCGAAGGCCTTGGCCGGAGCGAGCGAGGTCATGCGCACGTATTGGGTCAGCGTCATGCGACCGTTGGCGACTTGCGTCAGCATCAGCGGCATCTGCGTTTGCACGCCGGTAAAGCCGCAGTCGGCGCGCCAGATATCCTCGTTGTGCTTTTCGGCATGGCTGTGGGGGGCGTGATCGGTGGCGATCATGTCGATCGTGCCGTCGGCAACGCCCTGCCACAGCTGGTCCTGATGGGTCTTCTCGCGCACCGGCGGATTGACGCGGATCAGCGAGCCCTTCTCGGTATAGGCGTGCTCGTCCAGCAGCAGGTAGTGCGGACAGGTCTCTGCGGTGATGTCGACGCCGCGCGCCTTGGCCTCGCGCAGCGGGCGCAGTTCGTCGCCCGAGGAGACGTGCAGCACGTGGATGCGCGCGCCGGTCCATTCCGCGAGGATCGCCGCGCGGGCGACGGCTTCGACGGCGACGACGGGCGGACGTGCATCGAGGTGGGCGAGGGGATCGCAGCAGTCGTTCTCGCGCAGGATCTTCGAGCGGCGCGCCATGATCGAGGCGTTCTCGGCATGGAGCGCGACGCGGTAGCCGTGCTTGGCGACGATCTCGAACCCTTCGAGGATCGCGCCGCTGGGCGGCGAGGGCAGGTTGCCGAACGTATTGCCCATGAAGCACTTGAACCCGGCGACGCCGCCTTCGATCAGGGCTTCCAGCTGGTCGAGGTTGTCCTCGCCCAGCAGGCCGTAGATGCCGAAATCGACATAGGCTTTCTTCGCCGATTCCAGCTTCATGTTGAGCGCATCGACCGTGCCGGTGGGCGGGTTGGTGTTGGGCATCTCGAACACCGTCGTCACGCCGCCCATGGCCGCGCTGGCGGTGCCGGTCTCCCAGGTTTCCTTGTGGGTATAGCCCGGATCGCGGAAGTGGACATGGGCGTCGATGGCGCCGGGCAGCACGTACTTGCCGGTGGCGTCGACCACCTCGCCGGCCTCGGGCATGGCTTCGGCCGCGCCGATCGAGAGGATCGCGCCGTCCTTGATGGCGATCGAGGCTGCGAACATGGCGCTGTCGGTGACGAGCGTGGCGCCGTTGATGACGATATCGGCTTTCATGGTTCTTTCCGTCAAGAATTCAAAGGTTCAGAAGGTCTCAGAGCGCGGCCCAGCCACCGTCGACCGGCAGGTCGACGCCGGTGATCTGGCGCGAGACGTCGGAGGCGAGGAACAGGCAGGCGGATGCCACGTCCTGCGCAGTGGAGATGCGGCGCAGCGCATATTCCTCGGCATGTTCGGCGATCACCTCGTCCTCGGTCATCCCGCGCGCGGCGGCCATGCCGGGCATGACCTTGGTGCGGAAACGCGGCCCGTCCACCATGCCGGGGGCAACGATGTTGACGTTGACGTTGTACGGCCCCGCCTCGATCGCGGTGGACTTGGTGATGCCGCGAAGGCCCCACTTGGAGGCCGAGTAGGCCATGCGCCCGGCGCGCCCGCGCATCCCGAAGGTGCCGCCGACGTTGACGATCTTGCCATAGCGCCGCCCGGTCATGCCCGGCAGCACCGCGCGCATCATCAGGAAGCAGCCGCCCATGTTGAGCTGGACGATCTCGTCGAAACCTTCCGGGCTCGTCTCCCACGCCGTCGCGCCGACAGGGCCGGTGCCGCCTGCGACGTTCACCAGCACATCGACGCGTCCAAAAGTGGCCTCGGTCGTGGCGACGGCGGCCTCGCAATCGGCAGGCACGGTCACATCACAACGCACGACGAGAGCCTCGACCAAAGACGAAAGATCAGCCTTCAGACTATCGAGCGCACCGGTGTCGCGTCCGATCAGCACGAGTTTCGCGCCTTCTTCGGCGAAACTCTGGCAAATGGCCGGTCCCATGCCTTTTCCAGCGCCGGTAACAATGACAACTTTGTCTTTAAGGTCGAGATTCATCTATCCACCATGGCAAAATGCATTGTCCGAAAAGGTCTCTCATCGAAAATAATGCTGTTGATTATTTATTGTTCGTAAAATATAGACTGACTGAAGGCATTTCATATCTGTCCGTTCACACGGCTTTGATAAAGGATGTGCCGTTGCCGAAGTGATGCTAAACCTCCGGCGCGGTGTAGCCTAAATGTGAACGGAGCAGCCCCATGGCGCTACGCAACCAGCGTATCTGGCAATATATCGACGAAGTCGCCCGCGTGGGCTCGGTGCGGCAGGCGGCAGAGCGCCTCAACGTCACGCCCTCGGCGCTGCTGCGCCGCATTCAGGACGTGGAGCACGATCTGAAGGCGATGATCTTCGAGCGGCACACCTCGGGCGTGCGGCTGACAGCGGCGGGTGAAGTGCTGATCGGCTGGATCAGGTTGCAGGGCGCCGAACTGCGCCGGGTCTATTCGCAGATCGAGGAGCTGGAAGGGCTCCAGCGCGGCGAAGTGCGGATCGCGTGCAGCCAGGCGGTGGCGCGCAGCTTCGTGCTGCGCCACGTCTCGGACTTCCGCAAGAAGCACCCCAACGTGAAGTTCAAGGTCACGGTGACGGACCACAACACGGCGGTCCGCGCGCTGATGGAGTACGAGATGGACCTCGTGCTGATCTTCCGCCCGCTGCGCTCGTCCGAACTGCATCCGATCATGTCGATCGGGCAGGGCTGGTCGCGGTGATGGCGGCGGACCATCCGCTCGCCGAAAAGGACGTGCTGCGCCTGCGCGAATGCGCGCACTACGAAGTGGCGATGCCCGACATGGCCTTTGGCGGGCGCGAGATCGTCGAGAACCGGCTGCTCTCGGCCTCGGCCAAGCTGAATGTCGCGGTGGAAGCCAACAGCTTCGATTTCCTCGGCGAACTGGTGGCGACGAGCGATCTCATCACCTTCCAGATCGATATCGGCGCCGACGTGTGGCGCAACGATCCGCGCTTCGCGGTGCGCCGGATCAGCGATATCGACCGCACTTACGGGCCGCTGGTGCTCGGCCAGCTGAAAGGCCGCCCGCTGCCGCTGGTCGCGGCCAAGTTCGCCGAGCAGATGTCACGCGATCTCAACGAATGCCGCTCGCTGCCGACGATCCCCGGCGCCGACATATACGACCCCGAGTCAGAAGAGGACGATGCCGATCTCGAACACGAGGTGGGTATCGAGCCGGAGGTGGGGCTGGAGGGGTGAGGGCAGGTGCCCTGCATAACACAAGCGCGGCGTTGACACACCGGCGATAACACCGCAGCAAACAGGTCCGGACACCGCTCCGTAACCGGCATGCGCACCGCCGCCCCTGCCTGAAAAGGAAGAGACGATGGCAGAGTCCGCGATGGAATCCGCGTCAGGCGGTATCGTATTCGGGCGCGTGGCGCCGGGAATTTGTGTTCGCGATATCCACGCCGCTCACGATTTCTATTCTCGCGTCCTTGGTTTTCGCAAGGTCTTCGAGAATGGCGATCCTGTTGGCTTCATGGTGATGAAGAAGGATCAGGCCGAGATCCACCTGAGCCGGAAGGCCGATCACACGCCTTCGACGGTCAATGTCATGCACATGTTCGTCAGCGATGTGGCGGGCCTTTATGCCATCTGCGAGGCGGCGGGCGTTCGCATCATCAAGGGCCTCGCCGACAAGGACTACGGCCAGCGCGCCTTCGTGTTTGCCGATCCCGATGGCAACCGGATCGACATAGGCGAAAGGCTAGCCTGAGAGGCTGGCGAATGCCGCTCGCCTCTCCCTGTTACGAGAGAGGCGAGCGGTGATTCCTTCGTCAAGACGCCGAGATGCGACGCATCACGCCTTGAAAAGGCTCAAGCGTCGCACGGGCTTTGGCCTTACCCCGCAAACCCGTAATCGCGCTTCGCAAGGCAGATGTCTCGCGATCTCAACGAGTGCCGATCGCTGCCGACGATTCCCGGTGCCGATCTCTACGACCCGGAGTCCGAAGAGGACGACGCCGATCTCGAACACGAGGTGGGTATCGAGCCGGAAGTCGGGCTGGAGGGGTGAGGGGGCCGTTGTTCGGAAGCAATTCCCGATCAGCCTGTTTCGTTTCGGGCTTGCGATAAGATGCGCTTCTGACGGAGCAGATCGAAAAAAGTTATGATGCCGTGGATGATAAGCATGCCGAAAAACGGCAGCGTTTCCCAAATCTTGTTGTCCGGGAGGGGGGCTGCAACAACAGGGCGGTGAAGAAGGTCACAAGGCAAAGAGCAGCCAGGCTCACTGCCTTTGGTGTCCGGAATGGCCAGTACCGATAACCGGTGCCGGGCATCATCATCGATGCGCGCGAGACCAGTCCCCAATCGTAGATGGCAACGAAAACGATGGAGAGAGGAGCGAATTCCCAGTTCATGCCTTAAAAAGTTAGCATGAAACTGGAGCTGCGCAACGACCGATCATGTCGAGGATTATCCTCTCCCTGCTGCTTGGAGACAGGGAGAGGCGAGTCACGTTTTTCTAACCCGCAAACCCGTAATCGCGCTTTGCAGCCTCGGCGCTGACCATGCCTTCGGCGATGTCGTGGGCGATCTTGTCGGGCGCGCGGGTGGCGGGATTGCCGAGGCCTGCGCCGCCGGGGATTTCCAGCACCAGACGCTCGCCTGCCGGGATCGTCTGAAGCCCCTTGGCGCGCATCGGCTTGCCGCCCGAGGTGGTGACGACGCCCGCCGCACCGTCATGCCCGCCGTCGCGGCCTTTGGCGGGGCGCTCGACCCGCTCGAACATCGCCAGCACCTCGAAGCCGGAACCGTCGCGCATGGCGACTTCGACCGTCTGGCCAAGGCCACCGCGTCGCTCGCCCGCGCCGCCGCTGTCGGTCCGCAGTTCCTTGCGCCAGATGACGATCGGGGCGGCGCTTTCGGTCACTTCCACCGGCATGGCGCGCACGCCGCTGGGGAAGGCGGTGCCCGAAAGGCCGTCCTGCTCGGGCCGGGCGCCCGAACCGCCCGAATTGAAGAAGATCGCGTCGAACGGATCGCCTGCCTGACAGTTCCCTTTTGCGGGAAGGTTGCCGCGCAGCTGGACCGACCACAGGCACGAGGAACCTTCCGCCGGAACCCGGTCCGGGATTGCTTGCGAGAGGCAGCCGAATACCACGTCGGGCAGCATCTGGCCGATGACATGGCGCGCGGCGACCGGCCAGGGGCGCTGGACGTTGAGGATCGAGCCTTCGGGCGCGGTCACGACGAAGGGATCGAGCGCACCGAAGTTGTTGGGCACTTCGGGCGAAATCACGCAGCGCAGGCCGAACACGGTATAGGCGCGGCAGTAGTTGAGTACCACGTTGATGCCGCGCGGCAGGCACGGATCGGTGCCTTCGTAGTCCATCGTCAGCGTATCGCCGGCGATGGTCAGGGTGCCGACGATGGTCACGGGCTTGTCGTAGCCGTCGATCACCAGCGTGCTGGTCCACTGGCCGTCGGGCAGCTTGGCGATTTCCGCCTTCGTGGCTGCGAGCGACTGGGCGACGATGTAGTCCGCCACGCCCTGAAGATCGGCCATCGCGAACTCGCCCAGCATCGCGGACAGACGCCGCGCGGCGGCTTCGTTGCTGGTGATGTAGGAGAGCACGTCGCCCTTCACCTGCATCGGCATGCGCACGTTCTGGCACAGGATATCGATCAGGTCCTGATTGAGCCTGCCGCCGTCTGCCAGCTTCATCAGCGGGATCTGCAGGCCTTCCTCGTAGATCGAACGCCCGTCCGGCCCCTGACCCAGCCCGCCGATATCGACCTGATGGCAGCACACGCCGAACAGGCCGACGACCTTGCCTTCGTGGAACGCCGGCGAGACGACGGTGACGTCATGCAGGTGCCCGGCGGTCAGCCAGGGATCGTTGGTGATGAAGTGGTCGCCCTGCTTCATCGTCTCGACCGGGAACTTGTTGAGGAAGTGGCGCACGCCCTCGGCCATCGAGTTGACGTGGCCCGGCGTGCCGGTGACGGCTTCGGCCACCAGACGGCCCTCAAGGTCGAACAGCGCGGCGGAAAGGTCGCCCGCGTCGCGCACGGTGGTGGAGAAGGCGGTGCGCATCAGCGTCTGCGCCTGCTCCTCGACGATCGAGATCAGGCGGGTCCAGATCACCTGCATGCGCAGCTGGGTGAGCGCGTCGGAAGAAGAGGTCATGCCGGGACTCCTGCTGCGCGGCGGGTGAGGACCAGATAGCCGCGCTCGTCCATGCGGCCATCGAAACGGGGGGAGACGACCGTGGTGGTCTCGCGCTCGGCGACGAGGGCAGGGCCGGAGAAGCGCTCACCGGGCTGCATCGCCTCGCGGGCATAGAGCGCGAAGTCCATCGCCTGACCCGTGGCCGGATCGACCACGCGGCGCGAGCCGACCGGGGTGGCGGTGGCATCGGGTGCCGTGGCGGCGCCGTCCAGCGTCGAGGCGAAGCCCCCGGCACTGACGGTGACGCGCCAGGTCAGCATCTCGATCGGCAGGTCCAGCGTTATGCCGCCATATTGCGCGCGATAGGCGTTCTCGAAGCCTTCGCGCAGCACCGCCACGTCGTCGATGGTGAGGGTGCGGGCGGGAAATTCGAAGGGAATTTCGTAGCCCTGTCCCTGATAGCGGGCGAGGCAGACACGCTTTTCGGTCTGCGCGGCGCCTGGCGCCCCAGTGGAGACGAGCGCGCGCGCTTCGCCCGCCATCTCATCGAGCAGGGCGTTGAGGCGGGCGATATCGGCATGGTCGAGGTGCATGGTGAGGCTGCGGGCGACCTCGTAGGAAACCGGTGCGCGCAGGAAGCCGACGGCGGAGCCGACGCCTGCGCCCGATGGTACGATCACCCGGCCGATGCCCAGCTTCTCGGCAAAGCTGACCGCGTGGAGCGGGGCCGCGCCGCCAAAGGCGATCAGCGCGCGCTCGTCGAGTGTCATGCCCTGTTCCACGGCATGGACGCGCGCGGCGCTGGCCATTGTCTCGTCCACGATCTCGCTGACGCCAACCGCCAATGTCTTCGCTTGCCCGTCCCACAGGCCAAGGCCCGCCAGCGCGGCGTCGGACTTTTCGGGCGAAAGCGTGACCTTGCCACCGGCAAAGCGCGAAGGATCGATCCGGCCGAGCGCGATATCGGCATCGGTCACGGTCGGGCGGGTGCCGCCGCGACCGTAGGCGGCGGGGCCAGGCTCCGAGCCTGCGCTATGCGGACCGACCGCGAGGCGTCCGGCGCTGTCCACCGAGGCGATCGAGCCGCCGCCCGCGCCGATCTCCACCATCTCGACGACGGGGATGCGCAGGGGCAGGCCGCTGCCCTTGCGGAAGCGGTGGGCGCGGCCGACTTCGAAGACCTGCGAGGTCTGCGGTGCGCCGTCGTTGATCAGGCAGATCTTGGCGGTGGTGCCGCCGACGTCGAGCGCCAGAACGCGATCCTCGCCGCATTCGCTGGCGACGGAGGCTGCAAAGATCGCGCCGCCTGCCGGGCCGCTCTCGACCAGACGCACCGGGAAGCGCGCGGCGGTATCGACGGTGGTGAGCCCGCCCGAGGACAGCATCAGATAGAGCGGGCAGGTGAAGCCCATCTCGGTCAGCCGCCCTTCGAGACGGCGCAGGTAGGCATCGACCAGCGGCTGGACATAGGCATTGGCGGCGGTGGTCGAAAAACGCTCGTACTCGCGCATTTCGGGCGAGACTTCGCACGACAGCGAAATCGCGACTCCGGGCATTTCCTCGCGCAGGATGGCGGCGGCGCGGCGCTCGTGATCGCCGTTGACGTAGCTGTGCAGGAAGGCGACCGCGATGCTCTCCACCCCCTCGGCGCGGAAGGTGGCGGCGGCGGCGCGCACGGCGTCCTCGTCCAGCGGCAGCAGCACGTTGCCCAGCGCGTCGAGCCGTTCGGGCACGCCCAGACGCAGGCGGCGGGGCACCAGCGCTTCGGGCTTTTCCATGCCGATATCGTACTGGTCGAAGCGGCTTTCGGTGCCCAGCGCCAGCGCATCGCGGAAGCCCTCGGTAGTGAGCATGGCCAGCGTCACCCCGCGCCGCTCGATCAGGGCATTGGTGGCCAGCGTCGTGCCGTGGACCACCAGCGAGACCTCGGCAGGGGTGATCCCCGCCTCGTCCAGCAGCAGCGTCACCCCGTCCAGCAGCGCGCGTTCGGGGCGTCGTATGTGGTCAGCAGCTTGGTCGAATGACGGCGATCGCCGATTTCCAGAACGACGTCGGTGAAGGTGCCGCCGATGTCGGCACCGATCTTGGCAGTAGGCTTCATGTCAGGAATAGGCTTCATGCGGGTTCTTCGAAAGCTGGCTGTAGAAGCGCGAAAGGTGATCGGCCACGCGTACGGGTTCGTAACGCGGGGCCTCGCCGTTCAGCAGCTCGGGCAGCGGGGCGACGGTCACGTCGCGGTCGGGATTGGCGAAATAGGGCACCGAGAAACGCTCGACGTCGGTACGGTTGCGCACGCGGTGGTAGTTCGAGAGAAACCGCCCGTTCGACCACCACATCATCATGTCGCCAACGTTGATCGTGAAGGCGCCCTTGACCGGCGGCGCCTGGATCCACGCACCGTCGCGACGCTTGACCTCCAGCCCGCCGACCGCGCCTTGCGCCAGGATCGTGAACGGCCCTTCGTCGGTGTGCGAGATCATGTTCGAGACGTCGCTCTCGGCCTCCAGCGGCAGCACCGGGTAATAGTTCACCGAAAGCTGCGAGGGCGGCTGGCGGAAGGTATCGTCGAAGCGGTTCTCGTCGAGCCCGAGGCCGAGCGCGAAGGCGCGCAGCAGTTCGCGGCCCAGCCCCAGCATCGCGGCAAGATATGCCTCGCCCGCATCCTTGAAGGCGGGGAGCCCTTCGGGCCAGCGGTTGACCTGATCGAAGATGCGCGCGTGCTGCATGTCTTTCGCATCCGGCCCCCATTCGTGCTGCAGGCGGTACTGCTCGAACATGCGGGTGTTGCGCGACATCGGCTGGCGCTCTGGCATCGGGATATAGCCGCGATACCATTCGGGCGTCGCATTGGCCTTGGCGCGCTCGGCATCGGGCAGCGCGAAGAATTCGGCGGCGGTGGAGAAGATCGCATCGACCACATCCTGCGGCACGCCGTGGCCGGTCAGGTAGAAGAAGCCGATCTCCTCGCAGGCGTGGGCGATCTCGTCGGCCACGACCTGTCGCGCGGCGGCATCGCCCGCCAGGAACGGCGCGAAATCGATGACGGGGACTTCCTCCAGCGAGACGACGGCGGCTGCCGCAATATCGTCCTCGCTTCTTTCGCTACGGCTCATGTCTGCCCAACTCCTGTGTCCTTGCGCGGCGCTTCCTGTCGGCGGTGAGGCCGGAGCGGCTCGCGATATCTGCGTCGCAATGCGGATAATTCGTCCCGTGAACTGTTTAGGGCAACACAAAGCGTGCCCGCTGTGCTTTTTAGTGACGGGTCCGTCGCCTAATCATCACCTTGGCGATTGCGCGCGATGCGCTACCACCTGCCCTCAGGGTCAGGGCCCTGTAAGAATTGAAACCCGCAGCGGATGTCGCATCGATGAATGAACCCGGAAACTCGCCTATTCTTGCTGGCGCTTCCCTCGCCGGCTCCCATGCGCTCGTCACCGGGGGGACGCGCGGTCTCGGGCTGGGCCTTGCCCGTGCGCTGGCGCAGGCAGGCGCCGCCGTCTCGCTGGTGGGGCGCGATGGGGCGACCGGCGCGGCGGCGGCCGAGGCGCTTGCGGCCGAGGGTTTGACTGTTCGATCCTATGCGGCGGACGTTGCCGATGCCGCTGGCCTGAAAGCCGCCGTCGAGGCTGCCGAAGCGGCCTCCGGCCCGGTCGAGATGCTGGTCTGCACCGCAGGCGTCGGCGCGCCGCGCCGCCCGGTGTGGGAAGCCACGGCAGAGGACTATCGCGGCTGTTTCGACATCAACGTGCTGGGCGTCGTCAATGCGATGGCCGCCGCGATGCCGGGCATGGTCGCGCGCGGAAGTGGCAGGGTCGTCGCCATCGGCGGCACGTATGGTCACAAGGGCGTCGCGGGCTTCTCGCTCTATGCCGCTTCCAAGTGGGCGCTGCGCGGGCTGGTGAAATCCGCCGCGCTCGACGGGGCGCCGCATGGCGTGCGCGTCAACATGATCTCGCCCGGCGGGGTCGAGGGTGAGCGCATCCATCGCCTGTTCCGCGAAAGCGCCGCACGCAACGGTGAGCCCGAAGGCGCGCCGCTCGAACGCTTTCTCGCCACCACCGCGTTGGGGCGCCTTGTGACCGAGGAAGACATTGCCGCCGCGCTGCTGCATCTCGTCGGCCCCAGTGGGCGCATGATTACCGGGCAGGACATCGTCGTTGATTCCGGCACCGTTGTTTAACCGGCACGTCGTTTAAGGAGTATTCCCCCGTGACTGATCCCAAGACCGATCTCACCGATTTCCGCCGCGAGACGCAGGCGCTCCACGCCGGGCGCGATCCCAAGGCGAACTTCGGTGTCGTCAATCCGCCGGTCTATCACTGCTCGACCGTGCTGTTCGATTCGGTCGAGGACCTGCTGGAAACCCGCCGCGATCGCGCGTCCGGCGCCTTCGTCGGTTTCACCTACGGTCGCGAGGGCACGGCGACGACGCGCGCGTTCGAGGATGCGGTTACGCTGCTGGAAGGCGGCTATCGCGCGATCACCACCAGCTGCGGCCTCGGCGCGATCTGCGCCTCGCTGACGGCGTTTCTGGCGGCGGGCGATCACCTGCTGATCGTCGACAGCCTCTATGGCCCGGCGCGCGATTTCTGCGAGAGCGTGCTCAAGAAATTCGGCGTCGAGGTGACGTACTACCGCCCCAACATCGGCGCCGGGATCGTCGAGCTGTTCCAGCCCAATACCAAGGTGGTCTATCTCGAAAGCCCCGGCTCGCTGACTTTCGAGATGACCGACGTGCCCGCGATCACCGCAGAGTGCCGCGCGCGGGGCATCAAGACGATCTTCGACAACACCTGGGGCTCGCCGATCAACTTTCGCCCGCTGGAGCGCGGCGTGGACGTGTCGATCAACGCGGCCACCAAGTATATCTCGGGCCACTCGGACCTGATGCTGGGCATCGCGGTGACGACCGAGGAGGCGTTCGTGCCGGTCAAGAAGATCGCCTCGCAGTCGGGCTACTGCGCCGGGCCGGACGATATCTACATGGCGATGCGGGGCCTGCGCACGCTGCCGCTGCGGATGAAGCAGCACCATGTCTCGGGCCTTGCCATTGCCGAGTGGCTGGCCGCGCGCCCCGAAGTGCATCGCGTGATGCATCCCGCGCTGCCCTCCGATCCCGGACACGCGATCTGGAGTCGCGATTACGATGGCGCCTCGGGCCTGTTCGGCTTTGTGCTGGAAGCCTGCACCGAAAAGCAGTTCGCGGCTTTCATGGACCACATGGACCTGTTCAAGCTCGGCTATTCGTGGGGCGGGTACGAGAGCCTGGTGGTGCCGACCTACCCCGAAACGCTGCGCTCGGCCTCCGAGTGGTCGGCGCCCGGACCTGCGGTGCGCATCCACGTCGGCCTCGAAGCGGTGGAAGATCTGATCGACGACCTGACCCGCGCCTTCGCGCGCATGGCCGCTGCGGCCTGATTCTTTGGCCTGACCTTTTCCGAAGAGATATACCGATGACCACGCTGATCGATATTGTCGCCGGCCCCTACAGCTTCGTAGCGAAGCTGGAAGAGGAACTGGCCCCCGTCACCGCCGCGCGTTTCAAGGCGATGCTGCCTTACGACGAGAAGCTGATCCATGTTCGCTGGAGCGGCGAGGGCGTGTGGATTCCGCTGGGCGATGCCGTCTACGACCTGCCCTGGGAGAACCCCACGCGGTATCCGGCACCGGGCCAGTTCATCTTCTATCCCGGCGGGTACAGCGAATGCGAGATCCTGCTTGCCTATGGCGGCGTCGCGTTCGCCAGCAAGCTGGGGCCGCTCGCGGGTATCCACTTCCTGACCATCGTCGAGGGGCTGGAGCACCTGCCGGAGCTGGGCAAGAAAGTGCTGTGGGACGGCGCGCAGAGCGTCAGCTTCCGGTTGAGGGCCTGATCGCATGAACGCGGAGGTAACGAGCAAGCGGCTGCTGATCGATGGCGTCTGGACCGACCCGGTTTCGGGCGAGTGGTTCGAGACGCGCAATCCGGCGACCGGCGAACTGTTGGCGCAGATCGCCAAGGGCGGCTCGGCGGATATCGACGCTGCCGTGGCCGCCGCGCGCCGGGCGTTCGAGAGCGGGCCTTGGCCGAAGTTCTCGCCCGCAGACCGGCAGGCGCTGATCCTGCGGCTGGCCGATCTGCTCGAAGCCCATGGCGAGGAATTCGCCCGGCTCGACACCACCGAGATGGGCTCGCCGATCCGGCACACGCGTGGATCGGTGGCGCTGCTGGTCGACCTCCTGCGCTATTACGCCGGGATCGCCCGGTCGATCGAGGGCAGCGTGCCTGCGCCGTCGGACCCCGCGCTGTTCGTCGCCACGGTGAAGGAGCCGGTGGGCGTGTGCGGGGCGATCATCCCGTGGAACGGGCCGCTCTGGGCCTCGGTCCTCAAGCTCGGCCCGGTGCTGGCGAGCGGCTGCACGCTGGTTCTGAAGCCCGCTGAGGACGCCAGCCTTGCCCCGTTGCGGCTGGCCGAACTGGCGCTGGAGGCGGGCGTTCCCGCCGGTGTGTTCAACGTCGTCACCGGGTTCGGCGCCGATGCGGGGGCGGCGCTGGCGGCGCATCCGGGCGTCGACAAGATCGCCTTCACCGGCTCGGAGGCGACCGGACGGCGGATCGTTCAGGCTTCGGCGGGCAATCTCAAGCGGCTGTCGCTGGAACTGGGCGGCAAGTCGCCCAACGTGGTGTTCGCCGATGCCGATCTGGAAAAGGCCGCGCAGATGGCGGTGGTCGCGGCCTTCGCCAATTCGGGGCAGGTGTGCAGCGCGGGGACGCGGCTGTTCGTCGAGCGCTCGGTCCACCGCGAGTTCGCGCAGGAAGTGGCACGGATCGCCGCGGCGCTGAAGATCGGCAATGGCCTCGATCCCGAAACCGACCTTGGCCCGCTGGTTTCCGCGCGCCAGCTGGAACGTGTCTCGACGCATATGGCCGATGCCCTGACGGCGGGGGCGGAGGCCATCTCGGGCGGCGGCAGGCTGTCGGGCGAGGGGCTGGATGCCGGGTTCTTCTTCCCACCGACCGTGCTGCTTGGCGCGCAGGACGACATGCGCTGCGTGCGCGAGGAGATATTCGGGCCCATTCTGGCGACGCTCTCCTTCGACAGCGAAGAGGAAGCCATAGCCCGCGCCAATGCCACCGAGTTCGGCCTTGGCGCAGGGCTGTGGACCCGCGACCTTGGCCGCGCGCACCGGCTGTCTCGCGCGCTCAAGGCAGGCTCGGTCTGGGTGAACTGCTACAACCGGATCGACCCTGCAGTATCGTCGGGCGGGATCAAGGCGAGCGGGCAGGGCCGCGAATACGGCCGCCAGCATGTCGAAGAGCACTTCCAGACCAAATCGATCTGGATTGACACATCGGTGTGAGGAAGTCGGGGAAGGAGAGCCTTACTTCCCCGCCATGGCGACCGCAGGTGGGGTGGCGGGCGGCGCCTTTTCCTGCAGCAGCGGCACCAGCACGCTGTTGAGGTCGTCGAGGTCGAACGCGGCGGCTTTTGCGTAGCGCAGGCGTCCGGCGCGATCGATCACGAAGTTCGTCGGCACGCCTTCCATCGGAGCGTAAGGCCCCTTGATGCCGCGCGCTGCGGGTATCCTCATGGCTGCGAACAGCGCCTTCAGCTTGTAGGGCGGCAGTGAGTCCTCGGTGGTGATGGCAAAGACCTTGAGCCCGTGCTGGCGCATCGCGGCGTAGTAGCTGTCCAGCAGCGGCAGTTCGGTGCGGCAGGGCACGCACCATGTAGCCCAGAAATTGAGCACCACGACCTGTCCCTTGAGGTCGGCCAGACGCACCTTGGAGCCGTCCATCAGCGTCAACTGGAAGTCGGGCGCGAGCTGCCCGACGACCGGCGTGCCCTTCGCCAAAGCAGGGACGACTGGCACGGAGGCCATCAGCAAGGCTGACGCGATTGCACCGATAAGCTTTTGCCAGACCGTCATATTAACCCCACCCGTTACAATCCGGCAATGTAGCACTGGCGTGAGCCAACGCCAGCGGCTTTGGTCATGCCGTGCGGTTAACTTTCGGACACGCGGGATACCACCTACACCGGTTCCGGCATCCCCTTTGCAAACACTATCGGCGGCTGGCCGACGTGGCGGGTGAAGGCGGTGCTGAAAGTGCTGGCCGAGGTATAGCCCACCCGCGCGGCGACTTGCGCCACGCCGATGCGCTCGCGCCGCAGCAGGTCCTTCGCCAGGGCCATGCGCCATGCGGTGAGGTACTCCATCGGGGCGAGCCCCACCTCACGGCGGAAGCGATCGTGGAAGCTCGATCGCGAGAGCGCCGAAACGCGCGCCAGTTCGTCGATCGTCCAGCCATGCACCGGGTCCGCATGGATCGCGCGCAGCGCCACCGAAAGACGCTCATCCGCAAGGCCGCGCAGCAGGCCGGGCGGGGCGCTGGGGCCGGAGGTGGTGCGCAGCGCCTCGATCAGCAGGACCTCGATCAGCCGCGCCATGACCACTTCACGCCCCGGACGGCGGGCGCGGGCCTCTCCATTGACCAGTTCGACCAGCGTGGTCAGCCGGGGCTCGCCGCGCACATGGACGAAGCGCGGCAGCAGCGAGAGCAGCAGCTGCGTATCGTCCGAGCCGAAATCGCAGTGGCCCACCACCATGCGGATCGTCACCGGATCGCCCGGCTCGCCGAGGCGGTAATGCCCCGGCGCCAGTTCGACCGGCCAGGTGTCGATACCGGGCGGCGGCGGCACGAGGCTGGTGTTGGTGAAATCGTTGACGAGGCTGGGCACCAGCGCGAAGTCGCCCGCGCGCAGTTCCACCGGCTCGCCGTCCTCCAGTCGGAAAGAGCAGGCGCCCTCCAGCACCGCGCAGAAGAACGGGCGGTCGATGCCGATGCGCGGCACGCGCCAGCGGCCATGGCCTTCGACCAGCTTGGAATACGTCGTGCTGGGGCGCAGCAGCCCGACGATCTGGGTCAGCGGATCATGGGCCAGCGCGGTGGTGGGAAAGGGATCGAAGGCGCAAGGATCGGTCATGCCGGTGAGGTAGGAACGCATTCGGACAAATTCAAATGAATGGCGGACGATGGATCGTGGAAGGTCCGGCGCGGCATGCCTACTCTGGGTCATGCGCCGCAAGGACGGTGCCCCAAACAGGAGTTTCATGTCATGAACACCGTTCTCATCACCGGATGCTCGTCGGGCTTCGGCCTCGAAACCGCGCGCCTGTTCCAGACCCGCGGCTGGAACGTGATCGCCACGATGCGCAAGCCGAATGCAGAGCTTCTCCCCGCTGCCGACAACCTGCGCATCCTGCCGCTCGACGTCACCGATGCGGGCAGCATTGCGGCGGTGGTCGAGGCCGCAGGTCCGGTTGACGTGGTGGTCAACAATGCCGGGGTTGGCCTGCTCAACGCGGTCGAAGGGCTGACGATGGACAACGTGCGCGAGGTTTTCGAGACCAACACTTTCGGCACCATCGCCATGACCCGTGCTTTCATTCCGCAGATGCGGACGCGCGGATCGGGGACCATCGTCAACGTGACGTCCACGGTCACGCTGGTGCCGCTGCACCTGCTGTCGGTCTACACGGCCAGCAAGGCAGCGGTGAATGCCTTCACTGAAAGCGTGGCGCTGGAACTGGAGCCGTTCGGCGTGCGCGCCCGGATCGTGCTGCCCGGTCTCGCGCCCACCACATCGTTCGGCGAAAACGCGCGTGAGCGCATGGGCATGGATATTCCAGAAGCCTATGCCGACATTGCCGCCGCGATCTTCGCCAATTTCCAGAATTCGGATCAGCCGCTGACCCACCCGATCGATGTGGCCGAAGCGGTCTGGCGTGCAGCGACCGACGCGGACGCGCCGATGCGCCTGCCTGCCGGGGCCGATGCGAAGATCTGGGCGGCAAAGGCGGGTTACGAAGTGGCCTGAGAGCCCGTTTGAAAATTCGGCATGGCCGAATTTTGCGGCACCGGCCCTCTCCCCCACCCTACCACCCGCAGGATACTACCGTTGGGTGGTAGGGTGGGGGAGAGGGCCGGTGCCGCTTCGGAAAAATGCCAATCAGGCATTTTCCAAACAGTCACTGAGGCGGGTAGGCGGCGCGGGCGAGGTGCCTCAGCCGCTTACAGCCATTTGGGCACGACCGGCTTCTCGAAGGCGGCCAGCGCGTCGATCAGCGCGTCGGGTTCGCCTTCGAGGACGACGCCGTTGCGGTGTTCGGGCGGCAGGAACTTCTGGGCGATCATCGTGTCGATGAAGGCCATGAACGGTTCGTGGAAGCCGCCGACGTTGTAGAGGCCCACCGGCTTGTCGATCTCGCCCAGCTGGTTGAGCGTCCAGGCCTCCATGAATTCCTCCAGCGTGCCGATGCCGCCGGGCAGCGCGATGCAGGCATCGGCCACGTCCAGCATGCGTTCCTTGCGCACGCGCATCGAAGGGACGATCTCGTGCTCGGTCAGGCCGGGGTGCAGGTGGCCCCGGTCGAACAGGCGCTGGTTGATGACGCCGTGGACCCGGCCCCCTTCGGCCAGCGCCGCATCGGCGAGGATGCCCATCAGACCCTTGTGGGTGCCGCCATAGACAATGCCGATCCCGCGCTTCGCCAGCGCGCTGCCGAGCGCGGCGGCGGCTTTCTCGTAAGTATCGCCAAGCCCGGTGTTCGAGCCGCAGAACACGGCGACATGACGGATTTCGCGGACTGGCTGGCTCATCGGGACTCTCACGACAGGAAGGATCAGGATAGTCTCGATCTGTATGGCCGAAACGGCAACGCTTCAAGCGGGCGCGTTGTCGCATTCGGCAACGCGCTGCCCTCCACTCGGCAACACACGCGGGCGCGGGTCTGGGGCATGAAGGAGGAGAGATGCTCCGCCACAGGGGCACCGGATTTTAGCGACGGATACGAGAGCCATGACACCCGAACAGAACGATCTGGTCACGCTGAGCGGCAAGGACCGCCCGCTGGGGGCGCTGCTGCGCCGCTACTGGCAGCCGATCGCGCTGCTGGAGGAACTGGAAGGTCCGCGTCCGGCCAAGGCCGTCAAGGTGCTGGGGCAGGACATGGTGCTGTTCCGCGACGAAGCCGGGCGGCTTGGCCTGCTCGACCGCGACTGCCCGCATCGCGGCGCCGATCTGGCCTTCGGGCGGCTAGAGGACGGCGGCCTGCGCTGCCTGTTCCACGGCTGGCTGTTCGACGTGGATGGCAACTGCATCCAGACGCCGGGCGAGCCTGCCGGATCGAAGCTGTGCAGCCGCGTGAAGCAGCGCGCCTATCCGGTGGTGGAGCAGGCGGGGATGATCTTCGGCTTCCTGGGGGAAGGCGAGCCGCCAGCCTTTCCCGGCCTCGACTGTTTCGCCGCGCCGACGACGCACGTCTTCGCGTTCAAGGGCTATCTCGACTGCAACTGGCTGCAGGCGCTGGAAGTCGGCATCGATCCGGCCCATGCCAGCTTCCTCCACCGCTTCTTCGAGGACGAGGAGGCGGATGCCTACGGCAAGCAATTCCGCGCCCGCTCGGCCGACAGCGACATGACCATGATCCAGGTCCTGCGCGAGTTCGAGAACCCCGATATCAGGATCACGCCCACCGATATCGGCTTCCGTCTGACCGCGCTGCGCCCGCTGCCCGAGGGGCAGACCCATGTGCGCATCACCAACCTGTTCTTCCCGCAGGCCTTCGTGATCCCGCTGTCCGAAACGATGACGATCACCCAGTGGCACGTCCCGATCGACGATCATTCGTGCTACTGGTACGCCGCCTTCACCAGCTTCACCGAGGCGGTGGACAAGGCCGAGATGCGCCGCCAGCGCCTGACGCTCTATGAACTGCCCGACTACAAGCCGCGTCTCGGTCGGCACAACGACTACGGCTACGATGTGGTCGAGCAGAAGAGCAAGACCTACACCGGCATGGGCGAGGACATCAACGTTCACGACCAGTGGGCGGTCGAGTCAATGGGCCGTATTCAGGACCGCACGCGCGAGCATCTGGGGACGACCGACAAGGGCATCGTCGCCTATCGCCAGCTCCTGTTGAAGCAGATCCGCGCGGTGGAGAAGGGCGAGCGTCCGCTGCTCGATCTCACGCCCGAGGAAGCGCGGGCTGTCGCTGATCCGGGTACGGTGGACGGTGTGGCGCCACAGGGTGCCGATCTCGAGGCCTACTGGCGCATGGTCGACGCGCGCCGTCGCGAAGCCGCGCCGTGGTTCGCCGGGATCGCGGCTGAGTGAGTGCCGATTTCATCGCCGACCACGGCTTGTGGTCGGACGAACAGCGTCGCCTTGCGGGCGAAGTGCTCGCCCGTGTCGAGGCGGAGGGGATCGAGACGATCCGCCTCGTCTTCGCCGACATGCACGGCATCCCGCGCGGCAAGACGCTGCTGGCGGCCTCGCTGAAAGGCGCCTTCGAGGACGGCTGCGCGATCACCTCGACGCTGCTGCTCAAGGACACCGCGCACCGCACGGTCGTTCCGGTCTTCGCGGCAGGCGCGGGGATCGGCAATGCCGATCTGCAGGGCGGCGGCGATGTGGTGATGGTGCCCGATCCGGCGACCTTCAAGGTGCTGGGCTGGGCCAACAGGGCCGGGTGGGTCCTGTGCGATCTCTACCATCACGATGGCCGCCCGGTGGTCGCCTCCACCCGGCGGCTGGCGCGAGAGGCGGCTGGCCGCCTTGCCGAACGCGGGTTCGAGTACGTCAGCGGGCTGGAGGTGGAGTTCTACCTCACCAAGCTGGAAGACGCCAGCCTTGCGCCCGAGCAGGCGGGACAGCCGCCGGCCCCGCCGCGCGTCTCGCTGCTGCATCGCGGGTACAACTACCTCACCGAACAGCGGTATGACCAGATCGAGCCGATGGTCGAGATCCTGCGCGGGCATTGCCTTGCGCTTGGGTTGCCGTTGCACTCGATGGAAGTCGAGTTCGGGCCGAGCCAGTGCGAGTTCGTGTTCAAGACCGGCACCGGGATCGGCCCCGCCGATGACATGGTGCTGTTCCGCTCGATGGTGAAGCAGGTCGCCCGGCGTCATGGCTGGCACGCCAGCTTCATGTGTCGCCCGCAATTGCCCGAGGCGATGGCGAGCGGCTGGCACCTGCACCAGTCATTGCGCGATACGAAGACCGGGACCAACGCCTTCGCGCCGCAGGACGGCGCGCCGGGGCTGTCCACGCTCGGTCGCCAGTTCCTCGCAGGCCTGCTGGCGGGCGCCATGGCTGCTGCGCCGCTCTCGACGCCGACGATCAACGGCTACAAGCGCTATCGCCCCAATTCGCTCGCGCCCGACCGGATCGCCTGGGGGCAGGACAATCGCGGCGCGATGCTGCGCGTACTGGCGAACGGTGCCGCCAAGCTGCGCCGGATCGAGAACCGCGTGGGCGAGCCTGCCGCAAATCCGTATCTCTACCTAGCCTCGCAGATGGTGACGGGGCTTGCCGGGATCGAACGGGGGCTGGAGCCGCCCGCCCCGGTCGAAAGCCCTTATGCGGCGAATGTCGAGACCCTGCCGCGTACGCTGGAGGCGGCGCTCGGACACCTCGATGCCAGCACGCTGCTGCGCGAGAAGCTGGGCAGCGATTTCGTCGATCACTTCCTGCTGATCAAGCGCGCCGAAGTGGAGCGCTACAACCAGGCCGTGACCGACTGGGAACAGCGCGAGTATTTCGACCTGTTCTGAGAGTGTTGCCTCGCCGTGCCCCGCCCGGTAGTCCGTCTCTCGCACAACGAGGAAGGATGGCCGGGCATGGCAACAGCAACACGGGCCACGGCGATGCTGGGCAAGGCCGGGATCGCCTTCGAGACCTTCGAGTACGATTACGACCCCGGCGTCGACAGCATCGGCGAGGCGGCAGCGGCGGCGCTGGGCGTCGATCCGGCCTGCGTGTTCAAGACGCTGATGGTCATGGCCGATGGCAAGCCCGCCTGCGCCATCGCGCCGAGCAGCGGTGAGGTATCCCTGAAGCGCGTTGCCGCTGCGCTGGGGGTGAAGGCCGCCGCGATGATGAAGCCCGCCGATGCCGAGCGGATTTCCGGCTACAAGATCGGCGGCATCAGCCCCTTCGGCCAGACCCGCCGCGTGCCCGTGGTGATCGACGAGAGCGCGCTGGCCCATCCGGCGATCTATCTCAACGGCGGACGGCGCGGCTTGCAGGTGCGGCTTGCAGGCCGCGATGCGATCGTGGTGCTGGGGGCGAAAGCGGCGGGGATCGCGGCGTGAGGCGCCGCACCATGCGCAAGGTCATGGCCGTTCTCGTCCTGCCGCTGCTGGCGCTCCCGGCTGCGGCGATGGCGGGTGTGTTCTACAACAATCCGCAGGGCCATCAGGCCGAGCCGCAGGCGGCGATGCGCCACGCATGGCTGGTGCGGGTGAAGCCGGGGGCCAAGGCCTATTTCTATCAGAACGTTGTCACGCCGGGCTGTCCGAACCTGACGGCGGCCTGCAAGCGCAAGGGCTACCTGTTGCCCGGCGACGTGGCGGTCGCGTCTTATACTTTGGGTGCGTTCACCGTGGTCGATTTCGTCGGACCGACCGGTACGCCGAGCGACGGCGCGATCGAGACGCGACTGCTGGAGAACGTGCCAGCGCCGCAGTCTGGCCCGATGCCCGGCGCGCAGGACTGGATCGGCGACTGGCAGGACAGCGCGGAGCAGCAGATCACCGTGACGCGCAGTGCCACGCCCGGTGTGTTCTCGTTCATGGGCGATGCGACATGGGGCGCGGGCGATCCCGAACGGGTGCGCAACGGCGGCGTCCATCTCGGCAATTTCGCCGCCTATGTAAAGCCGACCGGCAGCTGGGGCGGCTTTGTTGCCGAAGTGGATGCCGAAATAGGGGGTGGCGAGTACGATCACGGCTTCCACTGGCCCGCGCTGTCCGCGCAAAAGGGGCTGGCGTCCGACTGGACGCGGGTGTTTCCCAAGGACGATGCGCAAGATTGCAGCGCCAGCTTCCGGCTGCTCGGCCCCTATCTGATCGCCTATACCCCGGTCGATGCCTGTGGCGGCATGAACGTGACGTTCACCGGGGTCTATCGCAAGCTGGCGCCTCGCGCGCGTTAATCTGAAGCGCTGACTTACAAGGTCACGCCGCGCTTCCAGATGCCGATGGCGCGCTCGTCGTTGGCCTCGTTGCGGGCGGGTTCGCCGCTGGCGATGGCGAGAATCCGCGCCAGCAGCGCCTCGGCGGCCTTGTCCATGCCTGCGGTGAGCACCCGCGAGGCGTCGAAGTCGATCCACCCCGGCTTGTGTGCGGCGAGCGCGGCGTTCGAGGCGATCTTCATCGTCGGCACCGGACTGCCGAGCGGCGTACCGCGCCCGGTCGAGAACAGCGTGACCGTTGCCCCTGCCGCTGCCAGCGCGGTGGTGGAAACCGCGTCGTTACCCGGCGCTTCGAGCACGACAAGACCCGGCGTCAGCGGCGCTGTGATCCGCGCGCCGTAGTCGAGTACCTCGACCACCGGCGCGAGGCCACCCTTCTGCACCGCGCCGAGCGATTTCTCCTCCAGCGTGGTGATGCCGCCTGCGATATTGCCGGGACTGGGGTTTTCCGAAACCGGCTCGCCATGGTCGATGAAGTAGCGCTTGAAGCGGTTGACCAGCCTGGCGAGGCTGTCGAACACCTCGCGGCTGGTGGCGCGCTCCATCAGCAGGGTTTCGGCGCCGAAGATCTCCGGAATTTCGGTCAGGATCGCGGTGCCGCCCGCCTGTGTCACGGCATCGGCCATCAGCCCGATCAGCGGATTGGCGGTCAGCCCGCTCATCGCGTCCGAGCCGCCGCATTTGACGCCGAGGCGCAGGGCTGAAAGCGGCGCAGGTGCGCGGTGGTCCTGCGCCATGACCTCCAGCAGTTCGGCCAGCAGCGTCTCCCCCGCGGCGAACTCGTCGGCTTCGGACTGCGCACGCAGCACGCGCAGGCGGTCGCGGCGCTCGGACGGAATGCGCGTTAGCAGCGCGTCGAGTTGGTTCGATTCGCAGCCCAGCCCCAGCAGCAGCACGCCGCCCGCGTTGGGGTTCATCGCCAGCGCCGCGAGGATCGCGGCGGTCCCGTCGAGATCCGCACCGAGCTGCGAGCAGCCGAACGGATGGTTGAAGGCGTGAACGCCATCGATCTGCGGCATGCCTGCGCAGAGCAGGTTGCCCCGCGCGGCAAGGCGTTCACCCAGACGCCCGACGCAGCCGACGGTCGGGAGAATCCACACCTCGTTGCGCGTGCCCACGCTGCCATCGGCGCGGTGGTATCCCGCAAAGCCGGACGTGGGGTCGGAAGAGGGCGAGAGGGGCGCGGCGGAAGCGGTGAAGACGTACCCCTGCTCGCCGCGAAGGGCCGTTGCCAGATTGTGCGAATGGACATGCTCGCCCGCCGCGATGGGGCGAGTGGCGGTGCCGATCGGGGCGCGGTAGCGATGGACCGCTTCCCCCGGCTCGATGGCACGCACGGCGAACTTGTGCCCGGCGGGGATATCGTCGCGCAGGATCAGGCTTGTGTCGCTGCAGGTCGTTCGCTGCCCCTTCTCAAGGGGTTTCAGCGCGACCGCCACATCGTCGCTTTCGGCAATGCGCAAGGCCTCGGGAATCGTGGCGGGAGAGGGTGCGCAAGGGAGTGGCGGAGAGGTGGTCATGGTTTCACGCATATGGCGGATTTACGCCATTGCCAGCGTTGGCACAAGCGGCTAGTCGAGGGGCGACAGGAGAAACCCGATGCCCCGCCTCACGCTTCATCCCGACCGTCTGTTCCCCGCCGATCCGACCACACGGGCGATCGCGCGCGAACTCTATGCCGACATTGCCGACCTGCCGATCGTCAGCCCGCACGGGCACACCGATCCAGCGTGGTTTGCCGGGAACGAGGCATGGTCGAACGCGACCGAACTGTTGCTCGCGCCGGACCACTACCTGTTCAGAATGCTCTATTCCCAAGGGGTTGCGCTGGATGCTCTGGCGGTGCCGCGCCGAGGTGGTGTGCTGCCGGACACCGATCCTCGCGAGGCGTGGCGCACGTTCGCCAGCCACTGGCACCTGTTCGCCGGAACACCGTCGAGCATGTGGCTCAACCACGTGTTCGCACATGTGTTCGGGATCGAGATCACGCTCGATGCTGGGACGGCGGATCACTATTACGACCTGATCGGGGAGGCGCTGAAAACGCCGCAATTCCGGCCTCGCGCGCTGTTCGAGCGGTTCAATATCGAACTGCTGGCGACCACCGAAGGTGCGGATGACGACCTTGCGCATCACAAGGCGATCCGCGCTTCGGGCTGGCGCGGAAACGTCGTTACCACCTATCGCCCGGACTCGGTGATCGACCCGGAGCATGAGGAATTCGCCAGCGCGCTCAAGCGTTTCGGCGAACTCTCGGGCGAGGATGTGTTGAGCTGGAAGGGCTATCTCGCCGCCCACCGCCGTCGCCGCGCCGATTTTCGCGCGATGGGCGCGACGGCGACGGATCATGGTTTCCTCACCCCTCGCACCGCCAATCTCTCGACGGCCGAGTGTGAGGCATTGTTCGGAAAAGTCGTATCCGGCCAGTCGGATGCAGGCGAGGCAGAGCTGTTCCGCGCGCAGATGCTCACCGAAATGGCGCGCATGAGTCTGGAGGATGGCATGACCATGCAGATCCACCCCGGTTCGTGCCGCAACCACAACGCGCAGCTTTACGCCAGCCATGGCCGCGACAAGGGCGCCGACATTCCGCAGGCGACCGAATATGTCGAGGCGCTGCGCCCGATGCTCGATCTGTTCGGCAACGAGCCGGACCTGACCGTGATCCTCTTCACGCTCGACGAGACGACGTACTCGCGCGAACTGGCGCCGCTGGCCGGGCACTATCCGGCGTTGCGCCTCGGGCCATCGTGGTGGTTCCATGACAGCCCCGAAGGCATGCGCCGCTTCCGCGAGATGACCACGGAAACCGCCGGTTTCCATAATACCGTGGGCTTCAACGACGATACGCGCGCGTTCCTCTCGATCCCGGCGCGGCACGATGTTGCGCGGCGGATCGACTGCGGTTTCCTTGCGCGTCTGGTTGCCGAGCATCGCATGGAAGACTGGCAGGCCGCTGAACTTGCGCGGGAACTGACGGTAGGGCTGGTGCGCAAGGCCTATGGCCTGAAGGCGCCGCAGCCGGAAATGGTCGGCGCCTGATGCGCCTGTCGCAAGGAGCCCTGTCTGCCCTGCCCGCAGGCGTGGCAAAGCCGGGTTACGACCGCGCAGGAATGCGCGCCGGCGTCGTCCACTTCGGCCCCGGCGCGTTTCACCGTGCGCATCAGGCGGCGGCCTTCGACACGCTGCTGGGTCATGATCCGCGCTGGGGCATAACCGGCGTCAGCCTGCATTCGCGCGGTGTCGCCGATGGGCTCAATCCACAAGGCGGGCTTTACACGCTGGCGCTGCTCGATGCCGTGACGGACTATCGCGTTATCGGCAGCATCGGGCAGGTTCTGACCGGGGACCAGACTGCGGCGATCCTGGCTGCGCTGGCGGATCCGCAGACCCGGATTATCTCGGCTACCGTGACCGAAAAGGGCTATTGCCTTGACGCGGGCGGTGCTCTGGATATCCGGAATGCCGCGATCTTGGCCGACATCGATGCCGCCCGAAACGCTCCCGTGTGGCAGCCTTCCTCTTTCCCCGGCTGGGTGGTGCGAGCGCTTCAGGCGCGGCGCCATTCCGGTGCAGGCCCGATAACGGTACTGTCGTGCGACAATCTCACCGATAATGGCCGAAAGCTGGAAGGCGCCGTGCGTTCGCTTGCTGAAGCAGTCGATCCGGAACTGGCGCAGGCATTGCCGGAATTGGCCAGCTTTCCCAATGCGATGGTCGATTCGATCACACCGGCGACCGACGATGCCCTGCGCGCGCAGGTTATGGCAGCAACCGGCCTGGAGGACGCCTGGCCGATCCAGCGTGAGCGCTTCTCGCAGTGGGTGATCGAGGATCGCTTCGTTACAGAGCGCCCCGAACTTGAATGCGCGGGCGTTACGTTTGCAGCGGACGTCCGCCCGTTCGAACAGGCCAAGTTACGGTTGCTCAACGGCGCGCATTCTTCGCTTGCCTACATCGGGCTGGGACGGGGCCACGAAACCGTCGCTGATGCGATGGCCGATGCCGAACTGGCGAGCTTTGTCGAGCGCCTGATGCGTGAGGACATCGCACCTACGGTGTCGCCGCCGCCCGGACTGGACCTTGGGCACTATATCACGGATGTTCTGGCGCGCTTCGCCAATCCGGCGATCCGTCACCTGCTCTCGCAGATCGCCTGGGATGGATCGCAAAAATTGCCCTATCGTCTGCTCGGGACGGTGCGCGATACGCTTTCGGCGGGGCGCAGTGTCGAGCGGTTGGTACTGCCGGTTGCCGCATGGGTGCGATTTGTGGACCGGGCGGCGCGTGAGGGTCGTTCGCTCGTCGATCCGTTGGCCGATACATTGTTGGCGCGGGCCGGCGATTGGCGGGCGATGCTGGCGCTGACGGAAGTGTTCGGCGATCTTGGCGCCGATAGCCGCTTCACGAATGCCGTCGAGCATGGCCTGGAAGTGCTGGAAAGGGGAAGCCTTTCCTAACCCGTCCAGCGCGCGCAGGATTCGCCGGGATCGAGCGTCAGCGCGGGAATGATGGCCGGTTCGCTGTCGATACCGTCGATGCGATCGAGCAGGCGCCGTGCCGCTTCGCTGGCGATCCGGTCGAACGGGCGGATCACGGTGGCAAGGGCCGGGCTCACCATGCTGGCCAGCAGGCTTCCGTCGAAGCCGGCCACGGACAGGTCGCGCGGCACGGCAATGCCATGCTGTGCTGCGTATTTCAGAACGCCTGCTGCCATGACATCGTTGGCGGCGAAGATGGCGCTGGGGGGCTCGTCGGAGGACAGAAGTATCTCTGCGCCGACGATGCCTGAGGCAAACCCGTAGTCCCCCGGCGACTGCGTAACCGTAATTCCCGCGCCTTGGGCGCCCGACAGGAAGCCCTGGCGACGCTGCATGGCTGAGGCTGTCTCTACCGGACCGTTGATCAAACCCAGATGGCGATGTCCCAGTGCGATCAGGTGGCGGGCGACCATTGCGGCAGCTTCCCGTTCGTCGCTGAGAATGACTTCGCCATAATGGGGCAGCGGCACCGAGGATACCGCTATGGCGGGTAAGCCATTCCTGGCGAGAACTTGCGCCAATGGTTCCAGGCCGGAGACGGGCGGCATCACGATGAGCCCATCGACGCGCGAGCGCTGGAGGAACGACAGCACGTCCACGGCGGCGTCTTGCGGGTCGAGCGGGCATGGGTGCACGACCAGTTCGTAGCCGCGTGCGCTGGCATGGTTGACGATCCCGCGCTGTACGGCGTCAAGCACCAGCGCATTACGATCGTTATGAACCAGCCCGATCAGGAACGAGCGCCCCATGGCGAGCGCCCGGCCACGCGGGGAGGGGCGAAAGTCGAGCCGCGCAATGGCGGCCTCGATCCGCTCACGCGTGGCCGCGTTGACCTTCGGAGACTTGTTGAGCACGCGCGAGACGGTGCGGATCGAGACACCGGCCTCGCTGGCAACGTGTTCGATGGTCGGACCGGAGGCGGTAATGGGGCGTGCCATGCAGGCGTGGTAACGCAGATGCAGGGGCGATCAAGCCGAAAGCCTTGACCGGAAGGCTCAATTGTCGGCCGTGGCCGGGGTGGTTTGTGGATCGCGTTGCGCGCGTGCTCCTGTCTTGGTGGTGACCTACCAGAAATGGACTGGGCCCGGCTGGCGGATGAGATCGCGAACATCCACGGGTTCGAGATTGCCGAACAGCTAGGAGTATCGACCAGTCGTTATCGGGATGCCTGTATGCGGCGGCGCTTGGAGTATTTGGGTGGCGGCCTGAATCTGCCACGCCAAGCCCCCCGTTTTGCCGATGGCTTTAGCATAAGCGAGGACACTTTTATTGTCGATAAAGGAGGATGGAAAGGACGGATGCTCAGGACATATCGATCCAAATTTCCTATCGATGGATCGTATTTCATATATTGGACTATTGTCTGCGTTGCGTCCATGGGCGAGGCATGACGCTGGAGACAACTGGATCAGAGCCTGACGAGATGCCTGCGGGTGTTGCAGGGATCATGCTGCGGGCCGAGGGCGAGGTGCTGGGGAGCGCCTACGAAGGCATCGAGAGTGGTACGCGCGACTATCGCCGAGCGGGCATTGCGCTGTTCCTCGCCGGTTTCGCAACCTTTTCGCTGCTTTACTGCGTGCAGCCGCTGCTGCCCGAGTTCACGAGAGACTACCACGTCAGCCCCGCAACAAGTTCGCTGGCGCTTTCGCTGACGACAGGTGCGCTCGCGCTCGCGATTTTCGCCAGTGGTGCCGTCTCGCAGTTGTTGCCGCGCCGTCCTCTCATGTTCGGATCGATGGCGCTGGCGGCGCTGTGCAATCTGGCTGCTGCTGCGGCACCGACGTGGACGCTGCTGCTGCTGGCGCGTTTGTTCGAAGGGGTGGCGCTCGGCGGTGTTCCCGCCGTGGCCATGGCCTATCTGGGTGAAGAGATGCACGCCCGAGATCTGGGCAAGGCCATGGGGCGCTATGTCGGGGGTACGGCTTTTGGCGGCATGATGGGGCGTGTCGGCATGGGGCTGTTGACCGAGTTTACCTCATGGCAGGTTGCGATGGCAGCCTTGGGTGGCCTGGGCATACTTGCTGCGGTGGGTTTTGCGATGCTGTTGCCGCCGTCGCGACGTTTTGCCGTTCAGAAGAGCTTCGAGCCTGCCTATCACGCGCGCGCCTGGGGTGGGCATCTGAACCACCGATACCTGCCGCGGCTGTTTGGTGTCGGTTTCGTTCTCACCAGCGTGTTCGTCGTGGTTTTCAACTACGCTGGTTTTCGCTTGTCGGCGCCGCCCTACAGCCTCGGTGCGACGGCGATCAGTCTGATTTTCCTGAGCTATGTCTCCGGCATCTTCGTTTCGCCATGGGCGGGGCAACTGGCAGATCGCTGGGGGCGCCGCTGGCCATTGGCCGGGGCGCTCGCGTTGATGGCGCTTGGATCGCTGGTGACGCTGGGCGCTTCGCTGGCGTTGATCGCGCTGGGCATTCTGCTTGTGACGATAGGGTTCTTCGCTGCCCATGCCGTTGCCAGTTCATGGGTTGGGCGCCTGGGCGGCAAGGCCAAGAGCCATGCGACATCGCTGTATCTCCTGGCCTATTATCTCGGTTCGAGCGTGACCGGTTCGATTGGCGGGTGGGTTTGGCAGCACGGAGCCTGGCCAGGTGTGGTGGCCTTGACCACGGCACTGGCGGGGGGTGGCGTCGCGCTGGCGATATCGATCCGTAGCGAAGGAGCTTGATAGACACGCGGCTGGTGATTGGCTGCCAAAGGCAAGACGGCGAACCCTCGACACCGGCGAGCGCGCCTTGCGGCCACCGATGTAAGACCGTGCAAGTTCGCTGAACCCAGTATCTGAAATCTTCGATACAGTACGTTACAGGATTGCTAACGCGAATGGATTTCATTAGCACGCGTTTCCGGAAGGGGCCGGGAATGCGGCGCGAGGCCAAACGGCACGCGTGATTCCCTCAAGTGTTCCGGTCGAACGTCGGCCGGAACGGCGGGGAGCGTATACGTCGTGCTGCGAAGAGTGCTGTTTCAGATTCACTGGTTTCTGGGAATTACCGCCGGATTGATCCTGGCGGTGATGGGCGTGACCGGTGCGCTCTTGAGCTTCGAGGACGAGATCATGGCGCGGTTGAGCCCTGGGATCGTCGTGCTGGCGCCCGACGGCCTTGCTCCGCAGGCGCCGGAGAAAGTCTTCGAGCAGATCGCTGGGCAGCGGCCTGGGGCAGCGATCCAGCGTCTGACCGTTGAAAGCGATCCGAAGCTGGCATGGCAGGTGCGGCTGGCGCCTGCGGACAGGAAACAGGGGCGCGGCGAGCGCTCCTTCGTCGATCCGCGCGACGGTCGCCTGCTGGGCCAGCCCAATGGTGCCGCGTTTTTCGAGACTGTCGAAAATCTCCATCGCTGGCTGGCGATGCCCGGTGGCCCGCGTGGCGCCGGACGGCAGCTGACGGGTATTTCCGCCCTCGCGCTGTTCTTCTTTGCGCTGTCCGGCCTCTATCTGCGCTGGCCGAAGAAGCCGCTCGACTGGCGGGCATGGCTGGTGCTCGACTGGCGCAAGAGCGGGCGCAATCTCTGGCGCGAACTGCACGCGGTGATCGGTGGCTGGGTGGCGCTGGCCTATCTGCTGAGCGCGATGACCGGCCTGTGGTGGTCTTACGACTGGTATCGCAATGCCGCGCAAGTGGTGCTGACCGGATCGGCGCAGTCGGAAGGCGGTGAAGGGCGCGGAAAGGGCAAGCCGCCTGTCGTCTCGCTGGCGCAAGCGTGGCCTTCGTTTACGCGGGTGATGGATGGCCGCTGGGCGTCTGTCACGATCTTCATGCCCGATCACGGCAGCAAGGCGCGCTTCCGCGCGACACCGCCGGATGCCCGCTTCGAGCGGATGACCGATGACGTGAAGATCGATCTTGCGACCGGGCGGGTGCTCGATGTCGATCCTTACGCGAAGCGCTCGCTGGGCAAGGTGATCGCAGGATCGATGCTCGATGTGCACCGCGGCGCGATCTTCGGACTGGCGGGGCGCATCGTGATCCTGCTGACCAGCCTGACGATGCCGTTGTTCACGATCACCGGACTGCTGCTCTATTTCGCGCGGCGCCGCCGCAAGCGGGCGCTTGGCCTGGCCGCAGAGGCGGCCCCTGCCGTGGCGGGGCATGGGTCGGACATACTGGTGGCCTATGCCAGCCAGACCGGATCGGCCGAGCGCCTTGCACGCCAGACAGCCTCTGCGCTCGGCGGCGCACGGGTGCTCCCGCTGGCCGAAGTCGACGCCGCAACCATGTCGCAGGCGCGGCGAGCCCTCTTCGTGGTGAGCACTTACGGCGAAGGCGAAGCGCCCGATCGTGCCCGCCGTTTCGCGCGCGAGGCGATGGCGACAGCGCCCGAGGCCGCAAATCTCGACTATGCCGTTCTGGCGCTGGGCGATCGCGAATATCCGCAGTTCTGCGCCTTCGGGCACGAAGTCGACCGCTGGCTCCATTCCGGCGGTGGTCGTAGGCTGTTCGATACGATCGAGGTCGATGGCGAGGACGCCAATGCCGAGCGTCTGTGGCAGCAGGAACTGGCGGCGCTGGGGGCAGACACGATGGCGGCGGACTTCGCGCCCGCAGCCTATGCGCCGTGGCGGCTGGTTTCGCGCGTTCGCCTCAATGAAGGCAGCGCGGGCGGGCCGGTGTACCATGTCCGGCTGGAGCCGCTCGATGGGACCGCGCACGATTGGCAGGCGGGCGATATCGCAGAAGTGCGGCCCGGCAACGATCCGAACGCAGTCGAGGCTTTTCTGGCCGCATCCGACTTCGATGGTGAAGAGCGCGTCGAGGGGCGTTCCCTGCACGATCACCTGATGCGCTCGGTGCTTCCCGAGTGGGCAGGCGGCACCCCGGAAGTGATCGTGGCAGACCTGCGCCTGCTCCCCCATCGTGAATATTCCATCGCCTCGATCCCTGCCGATGGCGGCATCGAACTCGTGATCCGTCAGGTTGCCCGAGAGGATGGCACTCTGGGCCTGGGGTCCGGCTGGCTGACGCATCATGCACGGATGGGCGAGACGATTGCGCTGCGTCTCCATGCCAACCCCGGTTTTCGCGCGGGGGATGCCAAGGGACCGCTTGTGCTGATCGGCAACGGCACAGGTATCGCCGGTCTTCGCGGACATCTGCGACAGGCGGCGGCGCAAGGGCAGACCGGTCACTGGCTTCTGCTGGGCGAACGCAATCGTGCGCATGATGCGCTGTTCGACGACGAACTGGCCGCGTGGCTGGCGGATGGCACCCTGTCTCGCCTCGACCGGGCATGGTCGCGCGATGGAGGCGCCGGGGCTCGATATGTGCAGGATCTGATCCCGCCCGCCGCCGATTTGCTGCGCGAGGTCGCCGAAGGCGGCGGCTCGATCCTCGTCTGCGGCAGCCTGCTTGGCATGGCGCCGGCGGTCGACGCTGCGCTGCGCGAAGTGCTGGGCGATGCGCAACTCGAAGCGATGGCCGAGCGCGGCCGGTATCTCCGCGACATCTACTGATCCGTTTTTCTTTTTTCACTTTTCTCACTGCGACAACACCGAAGGAGCAACCAAACCATGGTTCCCCTGCGCATTCTTGCGCCTCTGCCCTTGCTGGCACTGGCAAGTTCCCTGACGGCAGGCCCCGCATTTGCGGCAGACGAAAACGCTGCCGGCGCCACTGCCGATGATACCGATCCGGCCGAGGCGATCGTCGTCACGGCGCGTGCGCAGACCCTCTACCGGGTGCGTGATACCGATGTCGGCAAGATCCCGGCCAACCCGCTCGACATTCCGCAGTCGGTGCAGGTCATCAATTCGGAGATGATGCAGGATCAGGGTGCACGCGACATCACCGATCTTTATCGCGATGTGCCGGGCGTCAGCGCCAACAACTACGCCACCGTCACCTATCGCGGTTTTTCGCAGGACGTGACGTTCTATGACGGCTTGCGCGGCGATCCGTTCCAGACGTTTTCGGTGCCGCAACTCTTCACGATCGACCGGGTGGAGTTCCTGAAGGGCCCCGCGGGCATGCTCTATGGCGCCGGGTCTCCGGGCGGTACGATCAATTACGTGACCAAGAAGCCGCAGGATACGTTCGCGGCGAACGTGCGCGCGATCCTGGGCGGACGCAGCCGCTACGGTGGCTCTGTCGATGTCACCGGCCCGCTCGACAAGGACGGTATCCTGACCGGGCGGATCGGCGGATTCTACGAGGACTATGACAGCTACCGCGATCACGCGAGCAGCCGCACCCTGATCGGCGATGCCGGGCTCTCGGCCAAGCTCGCTCCGGATACCAAGCTGACCGTGCAGGTGACGGACTACGATCAGAACTTGCCCGGCAACCGCCTGCGCGGCATTCCCGTGGACGCCAACGGCAATTTCCTGACGTACCGCAGCTGGAATCACAACGATCCCGACGATTTCATCCGCTACAACGGGCTGGTCACGCAGGCGCGGTTGGACAGCAAGCTGTCGGACGCGATCTCGTTCAATCTGGCGGGGCGCTGGTTCCGCTATAACGAGCATCAGGAATATCACGAGCCGGTAGCGCTCAAGGATACCGATGGCGATGGTGTCTACGATACGGTGACGCGCGAATACCGCGATCAGCACCGCCATGTGGAAGGCCTGTCGTTCGGGGCGAACATGGTGGGCAAATTCACGACCGGGCCGTTCAGCCACACCGTGCTGGTGGGTGCGGACTGGTATCGCGAGCTGTCCACCGGCACCAATTACGCGACGCGCAACGTGCCCGCGCTGTCGCTGATCGACCCGGATTACAGAGATTCCACCAAGCCCGATCTTTCCGGCGTGACGCCTTCGCTCACCGACTCGAAAGCGCTTCGCCGTGGCGTCTATGCGCAGGAGCAGCTGGGCATCGGTGAACATGTCATCCTTGTCGGCGGCGTGCGGCGCGACTGGTTCGACGATAACGACTATATCGAAGGCGAAAGCGCCAGCGAGGCGGCCACGACCTGGCGCGCGGGCGCGATCTACAAGCCGCGCCACGACCTCTCGCTCTACGTCAGCTGGTCTCAGGCCTTCGAGCCGCAGGATGTGGCCGATCAGTCATCGGCGGCAGGCGGCCCGTTCAAGCCGGAAAGCGGCAGCCAGTGGGAAGTCGGCGCCAAGAGCGATCTGTTCGACGGCAAGGTGCAGGCGACGCTTGCCGCCTATCGCATCGTGCGGCGCAATGTGTTGCAGGTGGACGTCTCGCAGGACTCCGTGAACGGCGTGGACCAGTTGGCGCCTGTCGGCGAAGTCACCAGCAAAGGTATCGAGGCGACCCTGACGACCGACCTTACGAAGAACTGGGTGTTCAGCGTCAATTACGCCTACAACGACACGCGGATCACCGGGACGGTGGAAGGCCAGTCGATCGACAATTCGGTGGGCGATCGCTTCCCGAATACCCCGCACCATCAGGCCGGGTTCTGGACGCGCTATCAGGTGGCGCCGATCGACACCGCCTTTGCCTTAGGCGGGCAGTACGTTTCCAACCAGCTCGACCGCTCGGGCGACAGGCTGAAGCCTTTCACGGTGTTCGATGCGACGATATCACACGATTTCAAGGTTTTCGAGGCGATGTTCCGGATCGAGAACATCTTCGACAAGTACTATGCCACATCGGGCTTCACCGGGCCGAAGGGCGCCTACATCGGCAATGCGCGCAGCTGGTTCATCGAACTGAGGCGCAAGTTCTGACGTTAGAGCGGTTGATCCGGCTGGGTCGGATCAACCGCTCCAAGTTTTGGTATGCCGCATTTTCCGAGTCATCAGGTGATTCCACCTGATGACTCGGAAAATGCTCTGGGCAGAACGAGCCGGGGCATGGCGCGGAAACGTGACCGTGACGCGCAGCCCCGGCTCGGCATCCTCCAGCGAGACGCTGGCGCCGAGCCGTTCTGCAGCGGCCTTGACGATGGCCAGGCCCAGCCCCGAGCCTTCCGGCCCGCCTGCCCCCTGAAGCCGGGCGAAGCGCGAGAACGCCTGTTCGCGCAGCGACGCCGGAATACCGGGGCCGGTATCGATGACGCTGAGGCGGACGGCGTCAGGTGAGGCCGTGATCGCGATCACGGCCTCGCCGCCGCGATGGTTATAGCGGATTGCATTGTCGACAAGGTTGGTCAGCATCTCGAACGCCATCGTGCGGTGCCCGTCGACGAAAACCGGGGCATCGCCTGCGCAGTCGAGCCGAAGTTCGACATCCGCCTCGATCGCCTGTCGGATGCGACGCGAGATCACCACGCGCGCCAGTTCGCGCACGTCCAGCTTCTCGAACGGCGGCTGGGTTCCGGCCTCGTCGGCGCGGGCAAGGGCGAGCAACTGGGTCAGCAGCCGCTCCAGTCGGTCGCTGGCCTCTTCGATCTCGCGCAGGGCTTCGCTCGATCCGCGCCGGGCAAGGGCGACCTGCACCTTGAGCACCGAGAGCGGCGTGCGCATCTGGTGCGAGGCGTCGGCGGTGAAGCGCCGCGTCGCGCTGGTCGCATCGTCGAGACGGCCCAGAAGGCGGTCGAACGACAGCGCCAGCGGCCGCAGTTCGGCAGGCAGCGGGCCGGTCTGGAGCGGGGAAAGGTCCGGCGCGGCGCGGGTGTCGCGCGCCTCGACCACGCGGCGCAGTTCGGAAAGCGGGCGCAGGCTCCAGCCAAGGGCAGGGCGGATCAGCAGCAGCACCATGCCGACCAGCACCAGTTCGCCGATCAGCAGCGCGGTCATCAACTGGTTACGCTGGGCGCGCCTGTGGTCGAGCGTTTCGGCAACCTGCACCACGACAGGCGCCGTGATGCGCGGCAGGTCGCGGCGGGTCTCGGCAATGCGGATTTCCTGACCGCGATAGGACGCGAAGCGGAAATGCGGCTCGTCCACGGTAAGGCTGGCAAGCTGGGGAGGGGGCAGGTCGGCGTAGCCGGTGAGAAGACGGTCGCCTACGGCGATGCGGTAGTAGACGTTGTCGCGCTCGGCGTTCTCCAGCATGCCGAAGGCCGCCGGTGGTAGGTCCAGCGTGACCTCGCCATCTTCCACCTGCACCGTTTCCGCTATCGCACCCAGAGCGCCGCCCAGCACGCGGTCGCTGGAACTGCGCACGACGCCGGAAACCAGCCCCCATCCGACCAGACCCAGTACCAGCGCGGGGATCAGAACCGGCCCCAGCATCGCGATCAGCAGGCGATGGCGAAGCGCAATGGCCCCATTGCGCGGGTGGGCGACGGGTTCCGGCGCCGGGCGGGTCATGAACGGTCCAGCATGTAGCCTACGCCGCGCACGGTGCGGATCACCGGGCCGTCCGCGCCCAGCTTGCCGCGCAGGCGAGTGACATTGACCTCCAGCGCGTTCGAGCCAACCGGTTCGTCGAACCCGAAGACTTCGGCCTGCAAGGTCTCGCGCGGGACGATCTGACCGGCGCGGGTCGCCAGCGCCTCCAGCACCGCCCATTCGCGGCGCCTGAGGTCCACCGCGCGGCCCGCCACTTCCACGCGGCCCGTGGAGCGGTGGATCGTCATGGCACCGATCCGCATTTCCGGCGCCGCATCACCGCCGCGCCGTCGGCTGAGGGCGCGCACGCGGGCTTCCAGTTCCTCTACCTCGAAGGGCTTGCGCAGATAATCGTCGGCGCCAAGGTCCAGCCCGCGGACCCGGTCGTCGAGGCCATCGCGCGCGGTCAGCATCATGACCTGCGCCTGATCGCCCCGCGCGCGAAGGCGGGCGAGGACCTCGAAGCCGTCGATATCGGGCAGGCCGACGTCGAGGATCACCAGTGAAAACGGCTCTGTCGCCAGCACCGAAAGCGCCTCCTCGCCGCAGTCCACGTGATCCACGGCGTGCCCTGCGGCATGCAGAAGCGACACGATTCCGCGTGCCAGCGCCGCATCGTCCTCAACGATCAGAATGCGCATGCTGCACTCCATGTTGCGGCCCGATGGCCGTGAAAGGTGCGTGAAAGGTTGAATCGGTAGGCCATCCCCCGTGCTTATCCGACAACAGAGACGGAAAGCGAGAGGAGTCGGAAAATGCGTTTCCCCATGACTGTTCTGGCGCTGGGCGCTGTGCTGGCAACGCCGGCATCGGCGCAACACGGCCCCGGCGAAAGCGCTGTCTCGCAGCGGCCCGCAGGCTATCCCAGGTCCTATGACCGGCTGATTTCGCAGGCAAAAGCGGAGGGCGCCGTGCGGATCTACGCCAATGCAGACCGCGCCGAACTGGTGCCGGTCGTCGTCGCGTTTAAGCGGGCCTATCCGGGGGTGAAAGTGTTCTACGCGGACCTTGGTTCGACCGAGATGTTCCGCCGCTACACCTCCGAAGTGCGCGCGCATCACTATTCGGCGGATCTCGTCTGGTCCTCGGCGATGGACCTGCAGGTCAAGCTGATCAACGACGGGTACGCCCAGCAGTACGCCAGCCCCGAAAAGCCCGCGCTGCCCGAAACGGCGGTGTGGAAGAACATGGGCTTTGGTGTCACCGCCGAGCCGATCGGGTTCGTCTACAACAAGCGGCTGGTTCCTGCCGCAGAAGTGCCGCAGGACCACCACGGTCTGGAAGAACTGCTGCGCCGCCACCGCGCGGACTTTGCGGGCAAGGTCGCGACGTTCGATCCGGTGCGCTCGAACACCGGCTATCTCTATCTTTCGCAGGATTACCAGATCACGCGCGACACGCGCAGTCTGGTGCAGGCGATTGCGGCTACGCGCCCGATGCTTGCCACAAACACCGGGCCGATGCTCGATGGAGTCGCCTCGGGCAAGCTGGCGGTGGCGTACAACGTCATCGGTTCCTACGCGCTGGAGCGCGCGCGCCGTCAGCCGCAGATCGGCGTGGTGTTCCCGCGCGACTACACGATCCTGACCTCGCGCATCGCCTTCATCTCGCGCGAGGCCAGCCATCCCGCTGCCGCGCGGCTGTTTCTGGATTTCCTGCTGTCGCACAAGGGCCAGTCCCTGCTGGCGCAGCACAGCCTCTGGCCGGTGCGCACCGATGTGCCGTCGCGCCGCCTTCCCGCAGGCCAGACGCGCGTCATCCGCGTTGGTCCGCAGCTTCTCGTCAATCTCGATCGCCTGACCCGCCAGCGCTTCCTCAGCGCGTGGACGGCGACGCTCCAGTCCGAAAGTGCTCCCCGATGAAATCGCTGTTCAAGAGCGGCTGTGCCATTGCCGCCGTTATCGCTGCCACGCCCGCACTCGCCGCCGAGCCAAGCCGGGATGACCTCGCCGAACTCGTGCGCGAGCAGGCCGCCGAAATCGCCGCGCTGCGCCAGCGCGTGGAAAAGCTGGAGGCCGGGGCTGCGCCGTCGGGCGGAGGAAATGCACCTGCACCGCAACTGGCCGCGCAGGCAGGCTCGGCGCCGCCTCCCGTGGTCGTGCCGCCGCCGCAGATCGTCGTCGCGCCTTATGCGCCGCAGCTGGTGCCGCCGGGGCCGGCCTCGCGCGATGTGGAGCGTGCGAAGGCTGCGGCTGTCGCCGTGGAGGCCGCAGGCGGCACGACCGAATGGGGCGCAGGCCTGCCCGTGTTCCATTCCGCCGACGGGCAGTTCACCTTCAAGCCGCGTGGCCGCATCCTGACCGACATCTCCACGACAATGGGATCGAAGGACAAGGGCCGCAACATCACCACCACGGGCATGCGCGCGCTGCGCCTTGGCCTTGAGGGTAGTGTCGGCACGCACTTCTTCTACCAGTTCGAGACCGATTTTTCGGAAAATCAGGTCGATATCGTCACCGCCTTCCTCGGCTGGCGCAACCGGATTTCGCCGGGGATCGAGTACGATGTGCGCGCAGGCCACCTGTTCAACGATCGCAGTTTCGAAGGTTCGACCGGCTCGGACTCGACGCCGTTCCTTGAGCGCACCGTGGTCGCCACGGCGATCATTCCGCAGCGCGCGTTCTACGGCGTGGGCATCATGCCGCGCGTGTTCTGGAAGAGCGGCCACGCCTCGCTGACCGTCACCGGCGATCGTATCGACGGCGACCAGTCGACCTCGGACAACCGCACGGTGCTGGGCCGCGTCCACTGGAATCCGATCAAGTCGAAGAATGCCGTGCTGCACCTTGGCCTGTGGGGCTTCGATGAAATGCTGCACCCCGGCAAGAACACGCTGACGCGCAACACGGTGATCGGCGGACGCTTCAACGGCGCGCTGCGCCTCTCCACCGGCACGCTGGAAGGCGGCACCGGAACGACCGGCTATGGCGCCGAACTGGGCGGCTATGTCGGCCCGGTCTGGGTCATGGGCGAGGCGGGCGAGCGTCATGCGCGGCTCGACAACGGTCGCCCTGATTTCATCAGCAAGGCCTGGAGCGTCTCGGGAGGCTGGTTCATCACCGGTGATCTGCCGCCGTACAACCCGCGCCTTGGCAGCTTCGGCCAGCCCAAGGTGCTGAGCCCCGTGTTCGAGGGCGGCACCGGCGCGATTGAGCTGACCGCGCGTTACGAAAGTCTCGAGTTCGAGAACATCGCCACGCCCGCACAGGGCTGGGCGGCGACGCTGGGCGTCAACTGGTATCTCAACAGCTTCACCCGTTTCCAGGTCAACGCGATCCACTGGAACACGGACAATATGGCCGGTGCCTACACCGGTCAGGACTCCGGCCAGACGCTTTCTGCGCGCGTCGGCGTTACCTTCTAAGCCTTTCTCATAAAAGAATAAAGAAACGGGACCGGACCGATGAACCTTGCCCTGATAGGCTTCCTGATGGTGGCCACTTTCATGACGCTGATCATGACCAAGCGGATGACCCCGCTGGTCGCGTTGACCGTCGTGCCCACTGCCTTCGCGCTTGTCGCCGGGTTCCATGCGGGGCTTGGCGACATGATGATCGAGGGTCTGACCAAGCTGGCGCCCACCGGCGTCATGCTGCTGTTCGCGATCCTGTTCTTCTCGACGATGACCGACACCGGGCTGTTCGACCCGCTGGTGGGCAAGCTGATCCGGCTGGTCCACGGCGATCCCATGCGCATCCTGATCGGATCGGTGGTGCTGTGCGCGCTGGTCAGCCTCGATGGCGACGGGTCGACCACCTACATCATCACGATGGCGGCCATGCTGCCGCTCTACAAGCGCTATGGCATGAACCGCCTGTACCTTGTCTGCCTGCTGATGGTGACGAGCGGGGTGATGAACCTGACGCCCTGGGGTGGCCCGACCGCCCGCGCCGCCAGTGCCTTGAAGCTTGATCCCGCCGCGCTGTTCCTGCCGCTGATCCCCGGCATGATCGCGGGACTGGCCTTCCTGATCGGCCTGGCCATCCACTTCGGCCGCAAGGAGCGTCGTCGCCTTGGCAAGGTGGAGGCGGTTAGCGAACTGGCGCAGAGCGATCTGGCCGTATCGCAGTATCCCGAGGCACGCCGCCCGCGCCTGTTCTGGTTCAACGCGGTGTTGGTGATCGCGCTGCTGGTGCTGCTGGTCTGGGGCGTCCTGCCGCTGCCGATCCTGATGATGCTGGCCTTCGCGGTCGCCATGATCGCCAACTATCCCGACACCAAGGCGCAGAAGGAACGCATCGCCGCGCATGCCGGCAACGTGCTCTCGGTCGTCTCGCTGATCTTTGCGGCGGGCATCTTCACCGGCATCCTGTCGGGCACAGGCATGGTCGAGGCGATGAGCCAGCAGGTGGTGGCATTCATCCCGCCGTTCCTGGGGCCGTACATGGCGCCGATCACCGCAGCGCTCAGCCTGCCGGGCACGTTCTTCATCTCCAACGACGCGTTCTACTTCGGCATGCTGCCCATTCTGGCGCAGGCCGGGGCACACTATGGCGTCGAACCGATGGCGATCGCCCGCGCATCGCTGATGGGGCAGCCGGTCCACCTGCTCAGCCCGCTGGTGCCCTCAACCTACCTGCTGGTCAGCCTTGCCGGGGTGGACCTTGCCGACCACCAGCGCTTCACCCTGATCCCGGCGGCGCTGTGCTGTCTGGTGATGACGGTAGTGGGCATGCTGGTCCTTGCCTTCCCCTTCGTGGGGTGACGGACAGGGGGGAAGACGCTACCCGGACGCCTGTCCCCCGTCCTGCCAAGGAGCACCAGAGCATGACCGCACCCGATCCGCTGACCCAGAAGATCGCGCTGCTCTATCAGGCGATCGAGCCGCCGGTGATCGACGGCCAGCGCAAGGAAGCCAAGCCTGGCGGCTATTCGGATAGCGGTGCGGATATCGGCTTCGCGCTGGCATCTGTAGGATGCACGCTGGTGACGCCGGTCGCGAACCCGGACGTGACGCAAGTGTTCGACTGGGTCTGGCCCGATACGCAAGCGGGTATCGACGCGGCGCTGGCGGCAGGGGCGACATTGCTCTGGGCCAATACCGTGGTGTTCGCCGGGCACCCGATCGCGCGCGCTGCGGATCGTGCGTGGGTGGTCAGCGCCGACCCGGAAAGCATGCAGGAGGTCGACGACAAGGCTGCCACGAACGCGCGTCTGCGCGCGGCCGGGCTTCCGGTCGCGGCCTCATGGCTGGTCGAGGGCGATGCTCCCGATCTTTCTGTGCAACTCGCGGGACATGCCGATCAACTGCCGCTGGTCGTGAAGCCGCTGCGGGGGCGGGGAAGTCAGGGTGTCAGCATTGCACGCGATGCCGGGGCTCTGACCGCTCAGGTTCGCGCACTGGCGCAGAGCAGGCGGTTCGGCAGCACGATCATGCTCGAACAGTTTCTGCCGGGGCAGGAAATCACGATCACCGTCATGCCTGCCGCCGCGCGGGAAGGTGCTGGGTCTCCGTTCGCGCTGCCACCGGTGTTGCGCTTCGACCAGCATGACGACGTGGCGCCGTACAACGGCGACGTTCCGGTCAGTGCGAACAGCCGGGCGATGACGCCGGAGCAGTGTGCCGATCCTGCGGTTGTGGCGGTGACGCAAGCCTGCGAGGCCGCTGCGGCGATGCTGGACATTCGCACGCCGATGCGGATCGATTGCCGGGCCGACGCCGCAGGGCGCTACTGGCTTTTCGACGTCAATATCAAGCCGAACCTCACCGGTGCCGGGCGTCCCGGTCGTGAGGATCAGGACAGTCTTTCGACCATTGCCGCCGCAGCCTGCGGCTGGCGTTATGCAGACCTGCTCGTCGCGACCTTGCGCGGCGCGTGGACCAACAGGGACCAAGTTTCATGATCGACCTGTGGCAGCACATCGTTGCCGATTTCTCCAACATCGGCTCGCCCTCCGAACTCACCGCCTTCGGGCAGGTGGTGCTGATCGACGTGATGCTGGCGGCGGACAACGCCATCGTCGTCGGCGCACTGGCGGCCGGACTTCCCGCCGCGATCCGCCGCAAGGTGATCCTCGTCGGCATCATCGCGGCACTGGTTCTGCGTGTGATCTTCGCACTGGCGGTCACGCAGATCCTGCAGATCGTCGGGCTGGTCTTCGCCGGTGGTCTGCTCCTGTTGTGGGTGGCCTGGAAGATGTGGCGTGAACTGCACGAGGCAGAGGATGGCAACGAGAGCGATGATGTCGCTCCCGCCAAGGCACCTCGTACGTTCGCTTCCGCCGCCTGGGCGGTCGCCATCGCTGACCTCAGCATGAGCATCGACAACGTGCTTGCCGTGGCAGGGGCAGCGCGCGAGCATCCGGGCATTCTGGCTGTCGGCCTGATTCTCTCGGTAGCGCTGATGGGAGCCGCTGCGAACGTGCTAGCCAAGGTCATCGAACGATACCGCTGGCTGACCTATGTGGGCCTTCTGGTTATCCTCTATGTTGCCGGCAAGATGATCTGGGAGGGGCTTGTCGACCCCGCTCGCGGAATTCTTTCCCTGTTTTGAGGGACTTCGCCCGGCGCGTGTCGCCGGGCGACACACGATTGCAATAAAGAAAACCAAATTTGCTAATTGGTATTGCAATAACCCGACCAATATGACACGTTTGTTGCGTCGCAAGGATCGGCATGCCCTGGGGAGGGACTGCTGGCGATAGCGTTAACAGGGTCATTGAGGGGGATTTGATGGGGACTTCCCGGCGTACCGCGTTGCAGATGGGGATTGGCGCAGCCGTTGCGGCAGGCGTCGCTTCGCGTGCCAGCGCGTCGACCACGACGTCGCCCGATTCGCCAGCCCTCATTGTGTCCACCTGGGATTTCGGCGCGGCGGCCAACGCCGCCGCTTTCGCCAAGCTGCAGAACGGCGGCTCGCTTCTGGATGCGGTCGAGGCCGGTGCGCAGGTCCCCGAAGCAGACGTTTCCAATCACTCGGTCGGCCTTGGCGGCTATCCTGATCGCGACGGCCACGTCACGCTGGACGCCATCATCATGCACGGAGACGGGCGCGTCGGTGCCGTCGCCGCGCTCGAAGGCTTCGTCCACGCGATCTCGGTCGCGCGCAGGGTCATGGAAAAGACCCCGCACACGTTCCTTGTCGGCGAAGGTGCCCGCCAGTTCGCGCTGGAGCAGGGCTTTGCCGAGCAGAACCTGCTGACGCCCGAAGCCGAGAAGGCGTGGCGCGAATGGCTCAAGACCGCGCAATATCAGCCGGTCGCCAATATCGAGAACATGAAGGCGGATGACCTCAAGGGGCGTCCCGGCCATCGCGGTTCGTCGCTGGATCACGACACCATCGGCCTGCTGGCCTGCGATCCCGGCGGGCAACTGGCGGGATCGTGCACCACGTCTGGCATGGCGTTCAAGCTGCGCGGGCGCGTGGGCGATTCGCCGCAGGCGGGTTGTGGCCTGTTCGTCGAAGGCGGCGTCGGCGCTTCGGCATCGACCGGCGTGGGTGAAGAAGTCACCCGTATCGCGGGCACTGCGCGCGTGGTCGCCTCCATGCGGGCCGGGATGAGCCCGCAGGACGCCTGCCGCGAAGCGGTCATGCACATCGCCAAGCTGCGCGGCGACGCCGTGCGCGATGCGCAGGTCGGTTTCCTGGCTATCGACACGAAGGGCAACGTCGGCGCCTATGCGCTGCTGCCCGGCTTCACGTATGCGGTGACGGACCGCAGCGGGAAGACGACCATCTATCCGTCGAAGAGTTTGGCCGCCGGATAACCGCAGTGGCCTGATGAAGACCCGTCGCGGGGGCGATGGGTGGGGAAGACCGAATACCGAATCCATGACCGTCCGCACCGTAGCTGTGCGCGGCGAACGAAACGTCATGTCGCACAGGCGCGGCAGGGCTGGGAAGTGCACGTCCGGGCGGGAAGGGCCGCAGGGGCGGGTTGAGCAAGCAAGGGGAATTGCGATGAAGTCGGTGACAAGAGTGCTGCTGAGTACCACCTGCATAACAGGACTGCTGCTGGTGCCCGCGATTGCGCAGGCACAGGATGCTGCCGCCACCACCACGTCCGTTGCGACCGGCAGCGATGACGGCGTGGACACTTCGGAAGGCATCGTCGTCACCGGCAGCCGCATCAACCGCCCGAACTCCACGGCAGCAGCCCCGATCACCTCGGTGACGTCGGATGCGATCCACGCGCAGGCGGCGGTGAACATCGAGGAAGTGCTGAACCGCATGCCGCAGATCGCGCCTGACAGCCAGCAGGGCTATCAGGATTCGGACGGTCGCCAGCGCATCAAGCTGCGTAACCTCGGCTTCGAGCGCACGCTCGTTCTCGTCGATGGCAAGCGTCTTGGCACCATGAACGGCGAAGACGTGGGCATGATCCCCACCGCGCTGATCAAGCAGGTCGACGTGCTGACTGGCGGTGCTTCGGCCGTCTATGGTTCGGACGCCGTGGCCGGTGTCGTCAACTTCATCATGGATGACGATTTCCAGGGTGTTCAGCTCAACGCGAACTACAACTTCTACCTGCACAACAACAAGGCCGGCATCGTTAGCAAGACGGCGGCGGCTTATGGTTTCGACCAGCCTGCCACCGGCATGACCGCAGATGGCGGCCGCGCCGATATCTCGCTGACGGCTGGCACCAAGCTGTTCGACGATCGCCTGCACATTTCGGGTTACGTCGATTACCGCAAGGCGAGCCTTGTGCGCTATTCGCAGCGCGAGACCTCGGGCTGCCAGCTGGCACAGACCGGTGACGGCCCGCTGAGCTGCACCACGTCATCCTACACGCCGCTGGGTTATGTCTCGCCGCTCTCGGGCGCGAATGCGGGCAACACGTACGTCAACAATCCCGATGGCAGCGGCACCTTCCTGCCCTACTCGGACGAATACGCGGCCAACCCGTATGACGGTTATTCGCTGCAGCGCGCCGATCAGCGCGTCAACGCCGGCGGCTTCCTGAAGTACGAAATCTCCGACGCCGCAACGATCTATGCCAACGCGATGTGGTTCCACGACAAGTCGACGAACCCCTACCCCGCGCGCATCTACAGCTACACCGCCTTCGGTTCCGATCCGTATCAGATCAGCTGCAACAATCCGCTGCTCTCGGCCTCGCAGGCGACCACGCTGTGCGGCAGCGCGGCAGGCACCAACACCACCGTACCGACGGAACTGCGCTATCGCCTTGGCAATGTGAGCGACCTTGATGACGTCTACATCAATGACGGTCTGCGCATTTCCGGCGGTGTACGCGGCGATATCGGCCATGGCTGGAGCTACGATGTGGGCGGCGTCTATGCCCACAACAAGAACCAGTATCAGTGGGCCATGCCGAGCTGGACCCGCCTGAACCAGGCGCTCGACGTCGTGCAGAATTCGGATGGCAGCTATGCCTGCGCCTCGGGCGTCAGCGGCTGTCTGCCGCTTGATCCGTTCAACGCCAACTCCTCGCTGAACACGCAGGCCGCGTTCGATTGGGTCGCTGCCGGACAGTACGAGAAGTGGACGACGACCACCTCGCTCTACGATGCGATCGGCACGCTGCAGGGCGACCTCGGAACCTACGGGATCAAGAGCCCCTGGGCGGATGACGGCATCGCTATCGCGGTCAGCGGCGAATATCGCAAGGACACGCTGCAGGGTCGCTACAACGACGTGTGGGTCGAATATAACGGCGGCACCGACAGCAATCTTGCGCAGAGCGTGTGGGAAGGCATGGTCGAGCTGCAGGCACCGGTCATCGAGCACAAGCCGTTCGCAGACCTGCTGCAATTCAACGGCGCCTATCGTGTGTCGAAGTACTCCAGCAACCCCTCGGCGTTCTCGACCTGGAAGTTCGAGGCCGTGTGGTCGCCGATCCACGACATCACCCTGCGCGGCTCGATCAACCGCGCCCAGCGTGCGCCGACCGTGGTCGAACAGAGCCAGGCGAGCAATTCCAGCTATGGCCGCGTGACCACGGCGTTCAGCGATTTCTGCGCCCCGACCGTCACCTACACCACCGGCGCGGATGGCCAGCAGGTTCCCGTCTACGGTGCGCCCGTTGCCTCGGAAGCCGTCTGCGCGGCGACCGGGCTTTCGGCGGACAAATACGGCAGCGCGACGCTGCTGTGCCCGACCGACGTCGGCTGTACGTACAAGAGCGGCGGCTTCACCGTCGATCCCGAAACGGCCTATACCAAGACCATCGGTGTGGTCCTGCGTCCCAGCTTCCTGCCGGGTCTGACCGTTTCGGCCGACCGCTTCATGATCGATCTCAACGATTCGATCGGCTACAACGACTACTCGTACTTCGCGAACGGTTGCCTTGCGACCGCCAGCGATTTCTTCTGCTCGATGTTCGTGCGTAATTCGGACGGTACGCTTTACAGCGATCCGGCCACCAACCCGACCAGCGGCTATATCCGCCAGGGCACCACGAACTACTACAAGAGCAAGTCGCACGGCTGGGATTTCCAGGCCCAGTATGCGCTGCCGCTGGGCCGCGCAGGCAAGCTGGACTTCGACTTCGCCGGGTCGCTCACCACGCTGGCGGGCGGTCAGGATTCGCCGATCCTCGCGAAGTACAACTGCGCTGGTTACTACGGTGGCTCGTGCGGTCAGTTGATCCCGAAGTGGTCGCACACCCTGCGCACCACCTACACGACCGACGACAAGTTCTTCTCGGCTTCGCTCAACTGGCGCTTCATCGGTCCGCTCACCAACGTCACCAACTCGGGCAAGACCAGCCTGGGCTGGAGCGAAGCGACCGAGCGTACCACGTACTACCATATCCCGGCGTACAACTACTTCGACCTGGCGCTGGCCTTCCGCGTCACCGAGAAGTACTCGCTGCGCTTCTCGGTCAACAACCTATTCGACAAGGCGCCGCCGATCGTGCCGAACTCGTACAACTATGCGCTGTCGCGCAACAACACGCTGTCGGCCCGCTATGACTCGCTGGGCCGTCAGGTTGCCGTGAGCACCACCGTCAACTTCTGACGGTTCGTTACCTGATGATACAGGGCCGCTCTTCCTCGGGAAGGGCGGCCCTTTTCGGTGTCAGGCCAGAGCCGCGGTCTCGTTCAGCACGATGTCGCGAAGGTCGTTGGCAAGGGTGTCGACACATTCCTCGCGCGTGTCCCAGGCGAACATGAAGCGGGCGCTCCCGCCGATGAACGTGTAGAACCGCCATCCCCGCGCGCGCAGCGCATCGAGAACCTCTGCCGGTGCTTCCAGAAACACCGAGTTGGCCTGCACTTCGAACTTCAGCGACAGGCCCGGAAGGTCGGCGACCTGCTGTGCCAGCCTTTCGGCGCAGGCATTGCCATGGGCCGCGTTGCGCAGCCACGCCCCACTTTCGATCAGGCCGATCCACGGCGCCGAGAGAAAGCGCATCTTCGAGGCGAGCTGGCCTGCCTGTTTGCAGCGGTAATCGAAATCGGCGGCAAGTGCGCGGTCGAAGTAGATAATCGCCTCGCCCACCGCCATACCGTTCTTCGTGCCGCCGAAGCACAGCACATCGATGCCTGCCTTCCACGAGATATCGGCAGGCGCGCAGTCCAGCGCGGCGCAGGCATGGGCGAAGCGGGCACCGTCCATGTGCAGCTTAAGGCCCAGTTCGTGGCATACGGCGGAGATCGCCTTGATCTCCTCGACGGTATAGACCTGCCCGGTCTCGGTCGGTTGGGTGATCGTAACCACGCGCGGCTTGGGGAAATGGATGTCCGAGCGGCTGGTCGCCAGCGTGCGGATCGCCTGTGGCGTCAGTTTGCCGTCATCTGCCGGGGCGACGAGCAGCTTGGAGCCGTTCGAGAAGAACTCCGGCGCGCCGCATTCGTCGGTCTCGACGTGGGCTGACGAGGCGCAGATCACGCTGTGGTAGGACTGGCAAAGCGAGGCCAGCGCCAGCGAGTTGGCCGCCGTTCCATTGAAGACGAAGAACACCTCTCCATCGGCGCCGAACAGCGCGCGAAAGGCGTCGGCAGCGCGGTGGGTCCACTCGTCATCGCCATAGGCGACCGCAGAACCGCTGTTCGCCTCGTTCATCGCGGCGAGCGCTTCGGGACAGATCCCGGCATAGTTGTCGCTCGCGAACTGCTGGTCGCGGCAGGGGGAAGAAGTATTCGTCGTCATGCGTTCGGACCCTCGTCAGGCCGCCCGGACAGCCGGGCGGTGAGGCGGATCGACGTGATATGCGGCGCGAAAATCCCGTTTGTTTGCCGGTTCGGCCACATCCCCCGCCGTGAAAGCGAGGCACCACCTTGCCCGGTAGGCAGGTTGGCGTCGGACGTCGATCCGACTCTTGATGCTGAGGCCGCCTTTAGGCGGCGGCGCGGGGGCTGGCAAGAGGAATGGATAGTTGGTCCACGCGCTTTGACCCTACGCGCGAAGATGCCTCAAAAGCCGATCGGCCCGACGGAGGCGGGCTTCTTTGTGCCTCGCGATTATTCCGCCGCCTCGCTCAAGCGTTCTGCTTCGGCGGCCTGACGCGCCCACATCTGGGCATAGAGCCCGCCTTCGCGCAGCAGTTCGCCATGGGTGCCGCTTTCTGCAAGGCGGCCCTGATCGAGCACGAGGATGCGGTCGGCATCGGCGATGGTCGAAAGGCGGTGGGCTATGGTCAGCGAGGTGCGGTTTTCCGAGACGCGGTGCAATGTCGTCAGGATATCCTGTTCGGTCCGGGTGTCGAGCGCGCTGGTCGCCTCGTCCAGCATCAGGATCGGCGGGTTCTTGATCAGCGTGCGGGCGATGGCGACGCGCTGCTTCTCTCCGCCCGACAGCTTGAGCCCGCGCTCGCCCACTTCGGTGTCGAAGCGACCGGGTAGGCGGTCGATCAGGTCCATCAGCGCCGCCCCGCGCGCGGCCGCCTCGATCTCGGCCTGGCTGGTGTCGTCGCGGCCATAGCCGATGTTGTAGCCGATGGTGTCGTTGAACAGCACCGAATCCTGCGGAACTATGCCGATGGCGGCGCGGACAGAGGCCTGCGTCACCTGCGATATGTCCTGCCCGTCGATCAGGATGCGGCCCGAGAGCGGATCGTAGAAGCGGAACAGCAGCCGGGTGATGGTGGACTTGCCCGCACCCGATGGCCCGACGATGGCGTAGCTCTGGCCCGCCGGAACCTCGAACGAGAGGCCTTTGAGGATCGTGCGGCCCGGATCGTAGCCGAACACGACGTTCTCGAATGCCAGCGAGGGTTCGCGAATGATGAGCGCCGGGGCGCCGGGACGATCCGCCACTTCGACATCGGTATCGAGCAGGCGGAACATCTCGGCCATGTCGATCAGGCCCTGCCGGATGGTGCGATAGACCATGCCCAGCATGTCGAGCGGGCGGAACAGCTGGGTGAGATAGGTCTGCACGAACACCAGTTGCCCGGCGGAATAGCGGCCCTGATACCAGCCCCACACCGTCCACGCGAGCGCCAGCGCCATCAGCAGGTTGATGACCACGCCTTGCGCGATGTTGAGCAGCCCCAGCGAGTTCTCGCTCTTCACCGCAGCGGCGGTATATTCGCGCGTGGCCTGGGCATAGCGCGCTTCCTCGCGCGCTTCGGCGCCGAAGTACTTCACCGTCTCGTAATTCAGCAGCGAATCCACCGCGCGCGCCAGTGCCTGTCCGTCGAGCCGGTTCATCTTTTCGCGCAGCGCCGTGCGCCATTCGGTGATGGTGCGCGTCACCCAGATATAGGCGGCGATGGAGATGGCCGTGGCGATCACCAGCGGGAGGCCGAAGTCGATGTAGAAGATCACCGCCACGACGATCAGTTGCAGGATCGTGGGCGCGATGTTGAACAGCATGAAGTAGAGCATGTTGTCGATGCTCTTGGTGCCGCGCTCGATCGTCTTGGTGACTTCGCCGGTGCGCCGGGCAAGGTGGAAGCGCAGCGACAGCTGATGAAGCTGTGCAAAGACGCTTTCCGCCAGTGCGCGGGTGGCGTCCTGCCCGACCTTCTCGAACACCATGTTGCGCAAGTTGTCGAAGGCGGTCTGCACCAGTCGTCCGGCGGAATAGCCCAGCACCGCCAGCATCGCGAGCTGGACCAGCTTCGGCCCGCTCGCGCCCATCAGGTCCACCGCCCACTTCATCGCATAAGGCAGCGCCAGCTGCGCCGCGGTGGAGAGCACGATGAACACGCAGGCGACGACGATGCGCCAGCGCAGCCCCTTGCCGCGTGCCGGCCACAGATAGGGCAGGAATCGCGTCAGCGTGCGCCAGCCATCGTGGCGGGCAGGGGTGTTTCGGGCAGCAGGCGTTTCGGGCGGCATGGCGGCTATGTAGGGGACATGGCGCGAAACGGAAGGTTTTATGGCGGTTTCAGTTTAGGGCAGGGTCAGGAAGAACCAATCATGCGCGTGATCGACCTTGCGTATAAACCATGCACCACTGGCGAGGATCGCGGCGCGGTCCGAGGCGTCCAGCGTGCGGGGGCTGGAACTGCCCGCAGGAAAATCGGCATAGCGCAGGTTCGGAGCGATCCTCCCGGCGAAGCGGTGCGCGATCAGCGTGGGCACGATGTGTTCGTCGGCGCAGACGGTGCCCCGCAGCCGTCCCGAGGCGAGCAGCGCGGAAAGGTGCTGATCGAGATAGGCCAATGCGTCGCGCGGCAATGACCAGCGCTGTGTGCCGTAGACCCACGGCCCGAACGGGCGCGAGCGTTCGCGCCCGAGTCTTGCGCGCAAGGCATCGCCCCAGCGCGAGAGGCGGCGCAGTTCCCAGGTCAGCGCATAGGTGCGGCGCTGGCGGACAGGATCGATGCGCAACCAGCGGTCATCGAGCCGGAAGGTCTGCATGCGCGCTTCCATATGGCCTTCGCGCACCTCGATGCGGCATTCGCCTGCGCGCATTCCGGCGACAAGCGTCTCGCGCGGGACAACCGGCCAGTCGACACCGCTGATCAGGTGCGCCGCATCGCATCCCGATTGGACGGCTTCACGCACCAGCAGCGCCTCGGCGGCCACTTGGCTCCAGTGCCCCCAACGCACGGCCACGGGGTGCTCGACAAGCTGCACGCGCCCGGCGGGGCCGGGGAGCGCTTTGCGAAGCTGCGCATAAAGGGCCGAGCGGCGGTCGGCATGGATGATGGCGATATCGTCGTTGTCGGCGAGCAGGCGCTCGATCAGCAGTTCCAGCTGGCGCGGATTCTCGTGCGCAAGAATGAGATAGGCCATCCGCATGGTGGCTTAGCCCCGCACACGTGCCAGCACCGGACGGGCCAGCGCGTCCAGCATCATGCGGATTTCGGTCCAGGCGGGATGGCGCGTCAGCACCAGACTGGCGAGCCAGCACAGCACGCCCGCGCCGCTCAGCACCAGCAGCATGATCAGGGAAAGGTTCGTCAGGTTCACGCCGCTCAGCGAGGCGAGGATCAGCGGTAAGCCCGCCGCCAGCGCGCAGATTCCGCTGCGCAGGTAGACCGCCAGCAGCGCGCTGAACCGAAAGCCGATCAGGCGCCTCAGGTACACCGCATAGATTGCCCACCACACGAAGCCGTAGATCACCCGGCTCACGCCCGCCGCCTCAAGGCTGATGAAGCAGCCCGCCGTCAGGATCGCGACAGCCGCCAGCGTGTCGAGCAGGTTGACCCAGACAAGCCGCCGGATCTGTCCCAACAGCAGCGGCACGTCCATCTGCAGGGGGATCGCCACGAAGAATATCTCGCCCAGCGCGGTCCATCGCAGCAGCGGCGCCGAACCCATCCAGTTGGGGCCGTAGAGCAGCATGACCAGCGGCTCGGCAGTCAGCGCCAGCCCGATCATCGCGGCCCAGTTGAGCACGGTATAGCACGAGACGAGATGCAGGTACGGCTCGGCGAGCGGCTCCCCGGCGTCGCGTTTGCGGGCGAAAGCGGCGTAGAACACGCTGCCGATCGCGCCGGTGACGAGAGTCGTCAGCTGCCCCGCGAGAGCACTCGCCCGGCTGAACAGTCCGGTCGCGGCAATGCCCAGCAGGCGCCCGACGATCAGGTCCTGCGAGCGCTGGCCGACAGCGGCGCTGGCGCTCAGCACGAAGGACATCGAACTGAAGCCCAGCATCGGGCGGACGCTGGCCATGTCGCGCGGGCGGCGAGGGCGCACCGGGCGCCCCCAGTTGGCCAGGATCGCGCGCGCGGCTGCCGTTGCCAGCACGCCCCAGGCAAGAGCGCTCGCTCCGAACCCGCAGGCCGCCAGCGCCAGCGCGGTGCCGTTGCCCGCCAGCGCGCTTCCGGCATTAACGGTGAACAGCGCGCGAAAGTCCATCTCGCGTACCAGCAGCGCGGCGGGCACCGTAGCATAGGGCGTCAGCACATAGGATGCCGCGATCAGCCACAGCAGCGGGGCCAGAGCGGGCTGATGATAGAACAGCGCGACCAGCGGCGCGGCGATCGCCACCACGGCGGCCACCGTCCACCCGATGATGACTGCGACCCCGGCATAGTCGGGCAGCAATTCGCGCTGCATCTGCGGTTGACCGGAGATGAAGCGGGTGATGCCCAGATCCTGAAAGATCGAGACCATCATTGCCGCCGCCAGTGCGACCGAGAACAGGCCGACGTCAGCAGGCAGCAGGAACAGCCGCGAGATCAGGACGCTGGCGGTAAACTGGATCACGAAGGTCGCGTATTGCGCGCCCATCGACCACAGCGCGGCACGACGCACGCTCATGAGGTCGGAGACCGGGGCGCCGTCATCAACGTCGCGGCAAGGCGCAGCGCGCGCAGCGGCTCGCCGAAGCGCAGCAGGCGGGCGACCGTGCGCCACATGCCGTCGCGTCGTCCACCATGCCGGAGATTGTCCAGCACAAGCCCGAACCCGTCGGAGCGCAGCGCCGATTCTGAATAGCGCAGGCTCAACGCCACCTGTTCGCGCACCTGTTGCGATACGCCATCGCGATGGAACAGCGTGTCGAGCGCGTCGATGGGCGGCAAGCTCGCCAGCTCTGCGGTAGGGTCAACGCGCCCGGCCTGTCGTTCGGCCCAGGCAAAGCGGGCAACGGCGGTGCCGATCTGCTGTTCGGTCGAATGGCGTGAGGAGACCTGCCCGGAATACCGCCGATAGCGCAACAGGCGCAGCGGAATGTTGCCCAGCTTGGTCACGCTGGCGAGCCGCAGCCACAGGTCGAGATCCTCGCAATGCCGGAACGCGGCATGATAGGCCCCGACAGATAGCACGACATCGCGGCGAAACATGGCTGCCGGATGGCAGATAAGCTGCCCGCCCTCGTCGATCGCGGTCAGTATATCGTCATGCTTGAGCGGATGATCCTCTCCGGTACGGAAGATCGGCCCGCCGTCTTCACCCATGTCCTCGC